>JAJECF010000031.1 GCA_022822125.1 Alphaproteobacteria bacterium | reverse complement strand
CCCTACCGCAGCCCGGGTCCTTCGTCCTCATCCTGAGTAGCGACCGCGCCAGCGGGCGCGTATCGAAGGATGCCCCGCCGTCCCCTTCGACAGGCTCAGGACAGGCTCTCGATACGCGGCTGGCGCCGCTACTCGGGATGAGGAGAGGCGGGGACACCGGGCGGCATTTGCACGTGAGTTTCAACCCGGTGCCGTTGATATGACTCGCGGCCGTCCGGGTCGAGGGAGTCGGTTGGAGAGTCCGGCCCAATCCGGTCAAATGCCGCATTATCGTATATTGGTGTCTCGTAGGATCTTATCGTTGCCGACAGCGAAGGAACCTGTCCGCATGGCGCGAAGACGGGCAAGGAAGCACGGGGCGGAAAGAAAAAACGCGAGCCCGCCGGCCTCCCCGCCGGGCGCAATCCCCCGCATCGCACTCTTGGATTTCCTCCGGGGCGCGGCTCTCCTCGGCATGACCGTCTTCCATTTCGCTTACGACCTTGAGTTTTTCGGCCTGGAAGAACGCGGTTACTCGGAGCAGCTCCATTGGTGGACGCTCGCCACCATCGTCGCCGGCAGCTTTCTCTTTCTTACCGGCGCCAGCCTTTATCTCGCGCACAGCGACGGAATTCAGTGGAGACCGTGGAGGCGGCGCCTCGTCATCATCGTGCTTGCTGCGCTGGCGATCACCATCGTGACACGGTTCGTGACACCGGAGACCTACATCTTCTTCGGCATCCTGCACATGATCGCGATTGCGAGCATCGCCGGGCTCGCATTTCTCCGCGCTCCGTGGTGGTTGGCCGTGGCATTCGCGGCTGCGGTCTTCGCGGTCGATGAACTCATTGCGATCGAGTGGTTGAACGCATCGGCGCTGAGTTGGCTCGGCCTCGGGAGCGTCGCGCCCGTGGCAAGCGATTTCCGCCCCGTGTTTCCCTGGCTCGCGCCGGCGCTTCTGGGCGTGGGCGCGGCGAAGATGTGCCATCGGGCTGGCTGGCTGCAGGTTCTGGCGGCGCCAAGACTTGAGGGATGGTCCGGAAACGCCGTTCGTTTCATCGGCCGCCACAGCCTCGTTTACTACCTGCTGCACCAGCCGGTGCTTTTCGCCCTTTTCTGGTTCTGGCTCCAACTCGCGGGACGTTAGCTCGTCAACCCCGCAGCACGGCCCCCGTGGCCTTGCTGACGGCGGCGACGATGCGGGCGGAGGCGGCTTCGAGCTCGGCGTCCGTCAGCGTGGCGTCCTGCGGCTGGAGGGTGACGGCGACGGCCAGCGACTTGCGCCCCGGTTCGATGCCCTTGCCGCGATAGACGTCGAACACCGCCGCGTCTGAGATCAGCGTCCTGTCCGCATGGCGCACGGCGCGCAGCACGCTGTCAGCCTCGACATCCTCGGTGACGACGAAAGCGAAATCGCGCTCGACCGGCTGGAAGGCGGAGCGGCTGAGCGCCGGGCGGAGCTTGCCGCCGGCCTTCGCCCTCGGCGCCGGCGCGGCCTCGGGAAAGACCTCGAACGCCGCTATCGGGCCGGCCGCGCCGAAGTCCTCCAGCACGCGGGGGTGCAGCTCGCCGAACCAGGCCAATGCGACGGCGCCGAGCCGGAGCGCCCCCGAACGGCCGGGATGGAACCAGGCCGGGGCGTCCGCCGTCGTGCGCAGCTTGTCCACCGGCGCGGCCACCGCCGCCAGCGCGGCCAGCGCATCCGCCTTGGCATCGAGCGCATCCACGGGGCGCGCAGGCGCGCTCCAGTGGCGGGGCGTCATGCCCCAGCGGATGCCGGCGGCGGCCTGGCGCTGCCCCTCGGGCTCGATGGCCGCCGCCTCCGGGCGGAAGACGGGGCCGACCTCGAACAGCGCGCCGGCTGCGCGGCCCCCGTCGGCATTGCGCCGGGCGGCGTCCAGCAGGTTCGGCAGGATGGAAGGGCGCATGCAATCGAGGTCGCTGCTGATCGGGTTGTCGAGCCGGAGCGCGGCGTCCCCGCCGCCGAACAGCGCCGCGCGCCGCGCCGGCATGAAGGAGAAGGTGACGGCCTCGGCCATGCCCGCCGCGGCGAGCGCCCGGCGCAGCTTCGCTGCGCGCGCGGCGGCGCGCGTGAGCGCCGGCGCGGGCAGCACGGTCGGCGCCGGGAAATCCGCCACCGGGATGTGTTCGAAGCCGTGGACCCGGAGCACCTCCTCCACCAGGTCGGCCTCGCCCAGAATGTCCGGCCGCCAGGGCGGCGGGGCGACGGACAGCGCGCCTTCCCCGTCCTCGACTCCGAAACCGAGCGCGCGGAGGATTTCAACGCTGCGCGCCGCCGGGACCGCAACGCCGCCCAGGCTCTCCACCCGCTCCGGGCGGAAGCGGTAGCGCCGCCGCCAGTCCGGCTCTGCGCCCGCGACGACCGGCAGGCTCGCCTCGCCGCCGCAGAAGTCCAGGATCATGCGCGTGGCGGCCTCCATGCCGGCCACGGCGGATGTCGGATCGACGCCGCGCTCGAAGCGGTAGCGGGCGTCGCTCTGCACGCCGATCCGGCGCCCCGTGGCCGCGGTGCGCAGCGGGTCGAACAACGCGCTCTCCAGGAAGACATTGACCGTGTCCTCGGTGCAGCCGGTCGCCGCACCGCCCATGATGCCGCCGAAGGCGTTGCCCTTCGCCTCGTCGCAGATCAGCGTCATCTCCGCATCAGCCGGATAGCGCCGGCCGTCGAGCGCGTCGATTTCCTCGCCGTCCCGGCCCATGCGCACCACGACATCGCCCTCGAGCCTGTCGGCATCGAAGACATGCAGCGGGCGGCCCATGTCCAGGGTGAAATAATTGGTGATATCGACCAGCGCGGAAATCGGGCGCAGCCCCACGGCGCGCAGGCGGTCCCGGACCCATTTCGGCGACGGGCCGTTGCTCACGCCCCGGATATAGCGCCCGGCGAAGAGCGGGCAGGCCTCAGGCCGGTCGCCGAGTTCGAGGCGCACGGCGACCGGGCTTTCGAAGCCGCCCGGAACGCTCTCGCCCCAGCCGGGAACGCCTTTCAGCGCGCCGAGGCCGCGCGCAGCCAGGTCCCGGGCGATGCCGCGAATGCCGGCGCAGTCGCCGCGATTGGGCGTGAGGCCGACCTCGATCACCGGGTCGTCGAGCCCCGCCACCCGCGCATAGGGCGCCCCGAGCGGCGTGTCGGCCGGCAGATCGACAATGCCCTCATGCTCGTCCGAAACGCCGAGCTCGCGCTCCGACAGCAGCATGCCGTTGCTTTCAACGCCGCGAATGGCGGTCTTCTTCAGCCTGAGCCCGGTTCCCGGAATCCAGCTTCCCGAAGGCGCGAACACGCCCATCATGCCGGCCCGCGCATTCGGCGCGCCGCAGACGACCTGCACCTCGTCCGTCCCCGTATCCACCAGGCAGACGCGCAGGCGGTCCGCCTGCGGATGCGGCTCGGCGGAGAGCACGCGCGCCGTCGTGAAGGACGCGAACTCCCGCGCGCGGTCCTCTATACCGTCCACCTCGAGGCCCAGCATGGTCAGCGCCTCCGAGACCTCGTCGAGCGTGGCCTCGGTGTCGAGATGGTCCTTCAGCCAGGAGAAGGTGAATTTCACGCCGCCGCCTCCGCGATCAGGCCCGGAATGTCCAGCGGCCGGAAGCCGTAATGGCGGAGCCAACGCAGGTCCGACTCATACATCATGCGCAGGTCCGGGATGCCGTATTTCAGCATGGCGATGCGCTCGATGCCCATGCCGAAGGCGAAGCCCTGCCACTCTTCCGGATCGAGGCCGCAATTGGCGATCACCTTGGGATGCACCATGCCGGAGCCCAGGATCTCCAGCCAGTCGCCGCCGGCCCCGATGCGCAGCTGCCCGCCCTCTCGCGTGCAGCCGATATCCACCTCGGCCGAGGGCTCCGTGAACGGGAAATGGCTCGGCCGGAAGCGCACCGGCAGGTCCGCCACGCCGAAAAAGGCCCGGCAGAAGGCGATCAGGCAGCCCTTGAGATGGCCCATATGGATCGACCTGCCGATGGCCAGCCCCTCGACCTGGTGGAACATGGGCGAGTGGGTGGCGTCATGGTCCGAGCGGTAGGTGCGCCCCGGAACGATGACGCGGAGCGGCGGCGGCGTCTCCAGCATGGTGCGGATCTGCACCGGGCTCGTGTGGGTGCGCAGCACCGGCCGCGCGCCGGCTTCGCCCGCAAGGTAGAAGGTGTCCATCTCCTGGCGCGCGGGATGCTCGGGCGGGATGTTGAGGGCGGTGAAATTATACCAGTCATCCTCGATGTCCGGCCCCTCGGCCCAGCGGAATCCCATTTCGCCGAAAATCTGCACGACCTCGTCGATGGTCTGCGAAATCGGATGCAGGCTGCCTTCGGGGGCCGGCCGGACAGGGAGGGTGACGTCGATGCGCTCGGCGGCGAGGCGGCGCTCCAGATCGGCCTCGGCCAGCGCCGCCTTGCGGGCGTCTATGGCGTCCGCAACGGCCTGTTTCAGCCGGTTGAGGGCCTGGCCCCGCTCACGCCGCTCTTCGGGCGCGGCCCGGCCGAGGCTCTTCATGAGTTCGGTGACGGCCCCGCGCCGGCCAAGCGCGCGCACCCTGACATCCTCCAGCGCCTCCAGGCTGTCGGCCGCCTGCACGGCGCCCTCCAGCTCGTCCCGGAGCGCCGTCAATTCGTCCGACATGGAAGGCCCTCTTTTCCGGGAAACGCCCCTGGCCCGCAGGTCAGGCGCGCGCGGCCCGCGCCTGCTCCACCAGCGCCCGGAAGGACTCCGGCTCCCTGACAGCGAGATCGGCGAGCACCTTGCGGTCCACCTCGATGCCCGCCTTGGCAATGCCGTCCATGAAGGCGGAATAGGTGAGCCCGTGCTCGCGCGCGGCGGCGTTGATGCGCTGGATCCAGAGCGAGCGGAAGTTGCGCTTGCGCGTCCGGCGGTCCCGATAGGCGTATTGCAGCCCGCGCTCGACGCGCTCTATGGCGATGCGGAAATTGTTCTTCGCCCGGCCGCGATAGCCTTTCGCCTGGGCCAGAACCTTCTTGTGGCGGCGGCGGTTGCCGGCGCCGCCCTTGATGCGGGACATGGCTTCCGACCTCCCGGTTCAGGCGTAGGGCATGAAGCGGAGCACGATCTTCGCGTCCGGCTTCGACATCGCCGTCGTGCCGCGCGACTGGCGCTTCATCCGCTTCGACTTGTTGGCGAGGCAGTGGCGCTTGTAGGCGTGGTTCATCAGCACCTTGCCGGAGCCGGTCTTCTTGAACCGGCCCTTCGTGCTGCTCTTGGTCTTGAGCTTGGGCATTTTCCTGTCCTTGAAGCAAAGGCGGATCGGGAACGGCCGGGCATGCCCTCTATAGCGCCGGACCGTCCATTCCGGAGGCGCGCGGTATAGCCGGCCCCGCTGGCGGGCGCAAGGCCGGCGCGGCAGCTATGCCGTCGCACCCGGTCGAAAGAGGCAGGTGGTGCGTCAGCGCGCGTCAGCGCGGCGACATCACCATGACCATCTGCCGCCCTTCCATCTTCGGGAACTGCTCGACCTTGACGGCCTCGCCCAACTCGCTCTGGACGCGCTCCAGAACGGCGCGCCCGACTTCCTGATGGGCGAGCTCCCGACCGCGAAAGCGCAGGGTCACCTTCACCTTGTCGCCTTCTTCGAGGAACCGCCGGACCGAGCGCATCTTCGTGTCGTAGTCATGCTGCTCGATCCCGGGGCGCATCTTGATTTCCTTGACCTCGATGGTCTTCTGCTTCTTGCGCGCCTCGTTCTTCTTCTTCTGGGCCTCATATTTGAAACGCCCGTAATCGAGGACCTTGCAGACCGGCGGCTCCGCATTGGGCGAGACCTCCACCAGATCGAGGCCTGCGGCCCGGGCCGCTCCCAGCGCTTCGTGAATCTCGACAACACCGACCATGCGGCCGTCGGCAGCGACCAGTCGAACCGACCGCGCTTCTATATCATCGTTGACGCGCGGCCCTTCTTTCCTGGGCGGCACCGTAGAGGTGTATCGAACTATGGACCGTCTCCTTCCCGTTCTCTCCCGCTAGCGGCCCCGGCTCGGAACCGCCGCTTCTTCGGACAGGGTACGAATCGAGTCGCCAACTGCAAGCATTTCTTGGCGCTGCGAGCCGAGCCGGCGCAGCGCGACCGTTCCCTCCTCGGCCTCGCGGCGCCCGACGACGAGCAGGACCGGCACCTTGGCGAGGGAGTGTTCGCGCACCTTGAAGCCGATTTTTTCGTTGCGCAGGTCCAGCGCAGCGCGAAGCCCCGCCTCTTTCAACCGGGCGAACACCTCGCGCGCATAACCGTCGGCATCGCCCGTGATCGTGGCGACAACCGCCTGCACCGGCGCCAGCCAGAGCGGGAACCGCCCGGCATAATGCTCGATGAGCACGCCGATGAAGCGCTCGAAGGAGCCGAGAATGGCCCGGTGCAGCATGACCGGGCGCCGGCGCGCGCCGCTCTCGTCCACATAGCTGGCGTTCAGCCGCTCGGGCAGCACGAAATCGACCTGGAAGGTGCCGCATTGCCAGTCCCGCCCGATGGCGTCGCGCAGCACGAATTCGAGCTTCGGCCCGTAAAAGGCGCCCTCGCCGGGGTTGAGCTCGACCTCCAGGCCCGTCGCGCGCACGGCGTCCATCAGCGCCGTCTCGGCCTTGTCCCAGGTCGTATCCTCGCCGGCGCGGACCTCCGGACGGTCGGAGAATTTCACCAGCACGTCCTCGAAGCCGAAATCCGCATAGATGCTTTGCAGAAGCGCGCAGAAGCGCTCCGTCTCCGCCGTCACCTGGTCTTCGGTGGCGAAGATATGGGCGTCATCCTGGGTAAAGGCGCGCACCCGCATGATGCCGTGCAGCGCGCCCGAGGGCTCGTTGCGGTGGCAGGCGCCGAACTCCGCCATGCGCAGCGGCAGGTCGCGATAACTCTTGATGCCCTGGCGGAATATCTGCACATGGCCGGGGCAGTTCATCGGCTTCAGCGCGAACAGCCGGTCCTCCGCCGCTTCGGCCACGAACATGTGCTCGCGGAACTTCTCCCAGTGGCCGGACGCCTCCCAGAGCGCGCGGTCGAGCAATTGCGGCGTCTTCACCTCGACATAGCCGTTCGCATCGAGGCGCATGCGCATATAGTCCTCGCAGACGCGGAACAGCGTCCAGCCCTTGGGCATCCAGAAGACCGAGCCGGCGGCTTCCTCCTGCAGGTGGAACAGGCCCATTTCGCGCCCGAGGCGGCGGTGGTCGCGGCGCTCCGCCTCCGCCAGCCGCTCCAGATGGGCCTTGAGCTCCTTCTCGTTGCGCCACGCCGTGCCGTAGATGCGCTGCAGCATCTCGTTGCGATGGTCGCCGCGCCAGTAGGCCCCGGCCACGCTCATCAGCTTGAACGCCTTGCCGAGACGCCCCGTGGAGGGCAGATGCGGCCCCCGGCAGAGGTCCACGAAACCGCCCTGGCGGTAGAGCGTGATCGGCTCCGCCGAGGGGATCGAGCGGATGATCTCGGCCTTGTAATGCTCGCCCGCGCCCTCGAAGAAGCGGGCCGCCTCGTCGCGGTCCCAGACCTCGCGGGCGATCGGCTCGTCCCGGTCCACGATCTCGCGCATCCGTTCCTCGAGCCGCGCAAGGTCGTCAGGCGTGAACGGCTCGGCGCGCGAGAAATCGTAATAGAAGCCGTTCTCGATCACCGGGCCGATGGTGATCTGGATGTCCGGGTAGAGCTCCTTCGCCGCTTCGGCGAGCGCATGGGCGGCGTCGTGGCGGATGAGGTCGAGGCCGTCCGGATCGTCGCGCGTGACGATCTCGACCGCCGCATCCTCGGTCAGCGGCTCCGAAAGGTCGCGCAGCGCGCCGCCGACCCGGATGGCGACGGCCCGCCTGGCGAGGCTTCCGGAAATGGCCGCCGCCAGCTCGGCGCCGGTGGCTCCCGTCGCGAAGGGGCACAGGGAGCCGTCGGGCAATGTGAGGGCGATCTCGCTCATCGGCGTGGCAGATGTCCCGGATGACGGAAAGGCCGCAATCTAGGAATAGGCTGCGGCGCGTCAAGCGGCCGAAATTACGCGCTGGCCGCCGACCTCCGCCTTACGGCACGACCTTTACGTCCGCATTGCGCTCCACTGTGCGCATCAATTCGGTCACATCGGCCTCGCGGCCGAGATGGGCGAGCGAGGCCTGGTGAAGCTCGCGCACCACATTGGCGACGAACATGGGCGCCGCGCTGTCCGCGCCGAGCTGGGTCGCCAGGCGCACGTCCTTGTGCATGAGGGCCAGCGCGAAATCGAAGGGCTGCGGGCCCTCCGTCTGCGCCGCCAGCATGACCTCCGACATGAAGCTCCGGCCCGAGCTCTTGTTGAGCACCTCGACGGCGGTGGCGAAGTCGAGCCCGTTCTTGACGCCCATGGCGACAGCTTCGCAGGACGCCGCATAGGCGGAAGCGGCGGTGACATTGTTCACCAGCTTCATCACATGGCCCGCGCCTGTGCCGCCGCAATGGAAGACATTGGGGCTGATGGCGTGCAGCATGGGCAGCACCTCGGCATAGTCGGCCTCCGCCGCGCCGACCATGATTGCGATGGTGCCGGCGTCGGCTCCCTTTTTGCCGCCCGAGACCGGCGCGTCGATCAGCCTTATGCCGCGCTCCGCGAGTTCCGCCGCCATGGCGCGCGTGGCGTTCGGGTCGCCCGTGGTCTGGTCGATGACGATGCCGCCCGGGGCCATGCCCTCGGCGAGCCCGCCCGGCCCGAACACCGCCTGGCGCACATGGTCGGAGGTCGGCAGGCAGGTCAGCACTGTGCCGCATTCCGCGCCCAGCGCCGCGGCTGACTGGACAGGAGCGCAACCATGCTCCGACAGCGCCTGCATCGCCTCCGGGCGCAGGTCGAACACGCGCAGCGGATGGGTGAGCGCGAGGCGGCGGGCCAGCGCCCCGCCCATATTGCCGAGGCCGACATAGCCGATGCTCATGGAAGCGGTTCCTTCGCTTGCGGGTTTGCGGCTATCCTATGCGGAATTCGCGCGCCGCAAAGCCGGCTGCCAGAGACGGCCGCCCGAGGAGTTCACATCATGCCCGATTCCCACGCCGCCGACCATTCGATGCAGGACCGCGTCAGCCCCGAGGAATGGGCCGTGCGCGTGGACCTCGCCGCGCTCTACCGCCTCTGCGCGCGGCACGGCATGACCGACCTCACCTATACGCATCTTTCCACGCGCGTGCCGGGGGACGGGGACGCCTTCCTCCTCAACCCCTACGGCCTGCTGTTCGACCAGGTGACGGCGTCGAACCTCGTCAAGGTCGATACCGAGGGCAATCTGCTGGGCGAGAACCGCCACGGCGTCAACGCCGCCGGCTTCACCATCCACTCGGCCGTCCATATGGCGCGGCCGGACCTCGCCTGCGTCGCGCACACCCACACACGCACCGGCATCGCGCTGGCCGCGCTGCCGCAGGGCCTCAGGCCGCTGAACCAGAAGGCGATGCAGTTCCACGGCCGCATCGCCTATCATGATTATGAGGGCATCGCCTTCGACCTCGACGAGCGCGAGCGGCTGATCGCCGACATGGGCGACGCGGATGTCATGGTGCTGAAGAACCACGGCTTCCTCGTTTGCGGGCGCAGCGTGCGCGAGGCCTGGGCGCGGCTCTACGACCTGGAGAAGGCCGCGAAGACGCAGATGCTTGCGGAAGCGACGGGCGCGCCACTCGCGACGCTGTCCGACGCCTTCCTCGCCGAGCATGAGAACCGCCCGAGGGCCAACCGCAGCTACAACCCCTATGACGGCTGGGAGTCGCAGCTTCGCCTGCTCGACCGGGCCGATTCCTCCTGGCGGCACTGAGCGGGGAACATCCATGCCCGATATCCGTTCCCGCGTTTCCGAAGCCGAATGGGAGGCGCGCGTCAACCTGGCGGCCGTCTTCCGGCTGGCGGCCAAGCACGACCTTTCCGACCTCGCGCTGACGCACTTCTCGGCGCGTATCCCGGACGAGCCCGACCGTTTCCTCCTCAACCCCTACGGCCTCATGTTCGAGGAGATCACGGCATCCTCCCTGGTCAAGACCGACCGCGAGGGCGGCGATCCACTGGAGACCGGCAGCCCGCTCAACGCGGTCGGCATCATGCTGCATTCCGCCGTGCTCGACGCGCGGCCCGACCTGGCCTGCACGGCGCACACCCACACCGTGCAGGGCATGGCGCTCGCCTCGCTGGACACCGGACTGCTGCCGATCTCGCAGACCGCGATGGCCTTCCACGGGCGCGTCGGCTATCACGACTGGGAGAGCGGCGAGACGGAGCTGGACGAGCGCGAGCGGATCGCGCGGGACCTCGGCCCGAACGGACGCGCGCTGGTGCTGAAGAACCACGGCCTGCTCGCCGCCGGCCCGTCGATCCCGATGACATGGGTGCTGCTGTTCGAGCTGGAGCGCGCCTGCGCCTCGCAACTGGACGCCATGGCGGCGGCGCATGCGGCCGGCACCGGGCTCGACATGCCCTCGGCCGAGGTCTGCGAGA
>JAJECF010000093.1 GCA_022822125.1 Alphaproteobacteria bacterium | reverse complement strand
GGGTCGCCTCCGCGGTCACTTGTGGCTGTTGCAAACCCAAAATACCGCCAGGCGACCCCGGAACCGAAAACAGCTACACCGAAATCATCTCAGATCAGCGCAGAAACCATGTCCGCTCGACGGTTCTGCAAGAGGCTCGTTTGAAAGGCGGATTGCCGGGCGGCCTCGACAGGCAGATCGTTGAACCGGTATCGTTCGAGGGTGAGTCCGCCGGGCGGGGAACCGGCGGCATCGGGGGGCGCAGCTTGCCGAAATCAGACCTGATCGCGGGCATCGTGTTGCTGGTTTTCGGCCTCGCCATGCTCGCCGTCGTCATCCCGACCCAGACCTCCGAGGGCGGTGACGCCACCATCTCGCCGGCGTTGCTCCCGCAAATCTGCTCCGTCGGGATCACCGGCCTCGCCATCCTGCTGGTCCTGCAGGCCGCCGGGCGCCTGCGTCGCGGCCGGCCCGCTGGCGTGCAGGTGCCGGCCGCCGAATGGTGGGCGGTGCTTGCGGTATTGCTGGCCGTCGGCGCAGCCATCGCGCTCTTCGCGTGGGTTTCGCCCGCGGTGGCGGCCGTGCTGCTGATTGTCGGGCCGATGCTCTATATGGGCGAACGGCGTATCTGGCTGCTCGCGGGCGTTCCCGCTGCGCTGATCGTCGGCGCCTGGTTCCTGTTCTACCGCGTGCTCGGCACGGCGATCGGCTGACGGCGGGGAGGTTTCGTCATGGACTCCTTCCTGCCCGTCCTCGAATCGGCTTTTGCGCCGGGCAACCTCGCCTGGATCCTGTTCGGGGTCACGCTCGGCTATCTGGTCGGCGCGCTGCCCGGCCTCGGCAAGGGCACGGCGACGGCCGTGGCGATCCCGCTCACCTTCTACCTCTCGCCGCTTGCGGCCATCGCCTTCCTGGTCGGCATCGCTAAGGGCTCCACCGCCGGCAGCGCCGTGTCCGCCATTCTGCTGAACACGCCGGGCGAGCCGTCCTCGACGCCCACGGCGATGGCCGGCTACCCGCTTGCGCGCGCTGGCAAGGCGCAGAAGGCGCTGAAGATGGGCCTCTTCGCCTCCGTCATCGGCGATCTCTTTTCGACGATCGTGCTGATCCTCGTCGCCCAGGAACTGGCGGAATATGCGCTCGGCATCGGCCCGGTGGAGCTCACCGGCATCCTCGCCTTCTCGATGGTGTTCATCGCCGGCCTGTCGGGGCGGTCGATGATAAAGGGGCTGATCGCGGGGCTGTTCGGGATTCTGGTCTCCTGCGTCGGCCTGGAGGTGGAAACCGGGTCGCCGCGCCTGACCTTCGGCCTGATCGAGCTTTATGACGGCCTGCCGCTGATTCCGGTCGCCATCGGCATGCTGGCGCTCTCCGAGATGATGATCCAGATCGGCCAGCGCCGGCGGCTCGAGGAAGAGGCCGACCTGTTGCGCGGCTCCGGCCTGCGCGAAGACAGGATCGTCACGCTCGGCGACTGGCGCCGGTCTGCGCGCGCGATCCTGCGCGGCTGCCTGATCGGCACCGGAGTCGGTATCCTGCCCGGCCTCGGCGCAAGCGTCGGCTCCTTCCTCTCATACGGAGCCGAGCGCAGGGCTTCCGGGCGCGGGACCGATTTCGAGGAGACGGGCGCCATCGAAGGCGTGGCGGCGGCGGAAAGCGCGGACAACGCCGTGGTGCCGGCTTCCTTCGTGCCGCTCTTCGCCATCGGCATTCCCGGCAGCGTCATCGCCGCCATACTGATCGGCGCCTTCACCATCCAGGGCATCACGCCGGGACCGCTGCTGTTCCTGGAGAACCGCGACCTCATTCTCGGCGTCTATATGTCGATGATCGCGGCCAGCCTGTTCCTGTTGCTGATCGGCTATTTCGGGCAGAACGTCTTTGCAAGGATCGTGCGCATTTCTCCGGCGCTGGTGATGCCGGTGGTCGTGTTCCTGTGCTGCCTCGGCGCCTATCTCCAGGGCGGCGGCGCCTTCGGCATCGGCGTGATGTTGCTGTTCGGCGTGATCGGGTTCTTCGCGAAGAAATATGACTTCTCCTTCGTTACCTTCCTGATCGGTTTCGTCATCGGTCCGTCCTTCGAATTGTCGCTGCGCCAGACGCTCGGCCTCGTCACCGAGTTTTCGGAGCTTGCGAACCATCCTGTGGCGATTGTTTTCGCTGCACTGGCCGTTTTCGGCGTCTGGCGGCTCACCGTGTTGCAGCGCCGGCAGCACGAAGCTATGGTCCGGGACCGGCCGCAATAAGGCGTCGAATTGCCTTCGCGGCGGCCAATATTGTCGGGAGGGACAGGATGAAGGGACTTCTGAAAGCATTCGTTGCAGCGCTGTTTGCGCTCGGCGCGGCGCTGCCCGCGTCGGCGACCGACTGGCCAACGGGCCCGGTCACCATGCTGATCGGCTACAAGGCCGGCGGCGGCACGGACACCAAGGGCCGCGTGCTCGCCAAGATCCTGACGCGCGAGCTCGGCCAGCAGGTGAATGTCATCAACCGGCCGGGCGGCGGCCAGGCGGTCGCGCTCGAGGGTTTCAAGAACGAGGAGCCCAATGGCGACATGTTCTTCTTCGGCGCCGTGTCCGGGATCACGCTCAATCCGCAGATCAACTCTGCGCTCAAGTTCAAGGCGGATGATTATGTGTATGCCGGCGGGTTGACCGAGTTCCAGGTGAGCATGGTCGCGCCCGCCGATGCGCCTTTCGACGACATGGCGGGTTTCGTCGCCTATGCGAAGGAGAAGGGCAAGATCAAATACGCCTCCCTCAGCCCCGGCGCGAAGATCATCATGCAGACCATCGCCCGCCAGGACGGCCTCCAAGTGGACTATATCCCGACCAAGGGCGGGCGCGGCATGGTGCAGCTCGTGCTCTCCGGCCAGGTCGATTTCGCCTATTCGGGCGGCATCCAGGCGCGCTATCCGGGCAAGTTCAAGACCATCGCCGCCGCCTCGACCAGGCGTCTCGGCAACTATCCCGACACCCAGACCCTGATCGAGGCGGGCTATGAGGGCCTCGCCATCGACGCGCCGACCGTCGTCGCCTTCCCCAAGGGGACCGACCCGGCCATCGTGGCGAAGATGGAGGCCGCGCTGAAGGTCGCGTCCACGGACCCCGACATGATCAAGATCTCGGAATCGATCAGCATGCCGATCGTTTACCAGACATCCGCGGAAGCCTCGCAGCTCGTCGAGGAGTCCGCAGCCGCAATCAAGGTCATGCTGGACACGATCGGCTACAAGGCGAGCTGACAGGAGGAGACCGGTAACCATGACTTACGAGACCATCGAAGTCCGCCCGCTGACGCCGACCGTCGGGGCCGAGATCCACGGCGTCAATCTCGCCGAGCCGATGGGCAACCATCAGTTCACGGAAGTCCACGATGCGCTGATGCGCCACCAGGTGGTGTTCTTCCGCGACCAGGAGATGACGCTGGACCAGCACAAGGATTTCGGCCGGCGGTTCGGGGAGCTGCATATCCACCCGTTCCGGCCGGGGCCCGAGGGCCATCCGGAAATCCTTCGCATCCACACGGACGCAAACTCGACCCAGATCGCCGGAGAGGCCTGGCATTCGGACGTCTCCTGCGACCCCGAGCCGCCCATGGGCTCGATCCTGCATCTGCATACCGTGCCGGAGGAAGGCGGCGACACGCTCTTCGCCAGCATGTCGGCGGCCTATGAGGCGCTGTCCGAGCCGATGAAGGCGTTTCTCGGCGGGCTGACCGCCATCCATGACGGCACGCGCAACTATCGCGACCGCAGCCGGCGCGACGGCAGGCAAGACAACAACGACTACCCGCGCAGCGAGCATCCGGTGATCCGTACCCATCCGGTGACGGGCAAGAAGACGATCTTCGTCAATCCGGTGTTCACCATGCGGCTCAAGGGCATGCCGCGCGACGAGTCGGATGCGATCCTGAAATTCCTCTACCGGCACAACGCCAAGCCGCAATTCCAGGCGCGGTTCCGCTGGCAGGCGAACTCGGTGGCCTTCTGGGACAATCGCAGCGTCCAGCATATGGCGATGTGGGACTACTTCCCGAATGTGCGGTCGGGCAACCGGGTGACGGTCAAGGGCGACCGTCCGTTCTGACGGGTCCGTTCCGGCGGATTGTGGCTGGGGCGCCTGGATTCGAACCAGGGATCGCGGGATCAAAACCCGCTGCCTTAACCGCTTGGCTACGCCCCAGGGGGAAGAGCCGCCGTTATAGCGCCGCCCGCCCGGACCGCAACCGCCTCGGGCGCGCAAGACGGATGAGCGGACGGGGAGCGAAGCGCCGATGCTGACGGAAGCCGAGATCGACGCCTATCGCCGCAAGGGTTATGCGGTTCCGGCCGGCTTCCGCCTCGGCGGCGGACTCGCAACCTTGCAGGCCGCCGTCGAGCAGGTGCTTCGCGACAATCCGGATGTCGAGCCCGACCGGATCATCAATCCGCATCTGGACCGGGGCCGGCCCTATCGGCTGCGGGGCAACCGGGCTTTCCATGATATCGCGCATGACCGCCGGATTCTCGATATGGCGGAGGCGGTTATGGGACCGGATCTCGTTCTGCTGTTCACCCACCTTTTCTGCAAGCCGCCGGAGAGCCGCCGCACCGTGCCGTGGCACCAGGACGGGCCGTTCTGGCCCATCGAGCCGATGGCCTCCTGCACGGTCTGGCTGGCTCTCGACAAGGTCGATGAGGGCAATGGCGCCATGCGTGTGATTCCCGGCTCGCACCGGGAGCCGTTTCACCGTCACGAGCTCGTGGACGATCCTGACTCGACCCTGAACCGGGAGATCCCGGTGCGGGATTTCGACGAAGGCGCGGCGCACATCATCGAACTGGAGCCGGGGCAGGTATCGGTACACGATATCGGCATTGTCCACGGCTCGGCGGCCAACAGTTCCGGGCGCCGCCGCGCCGGCTTCGCCATGCGCTACATGCCGGCGACGAGCTGCGTCCACCGCCGGATCGAAAACGCGGCGGCGGACTGGAGCGATCTGCCGGTCGAACTGGTCCGCGGCCGGAACCGGCATCCGGGCACCGACTTCTCGCTCGGCGATTTCGGAGAGCCCTGGCCGGCTGATTAGGGACGACGCCCGGGACCTGCGAACAGCTTCTGCGCCGGTCACGAAAGATTTTACTTGTGTTCCCGAAATATTCTCGATATGAAGAGCGCATCGACCGATGCAGCGGGGGCGAAAAACGGCCTCCGGACGAGCGGGGAGCGAGCATATGGCGCATAATGTGGTGACGATGCCGGAGCAGCAGGACAGGACCGAGAGGCAGCGCGCGCTGGAATCGGCGCTCGGGCAGATCGAGCGCGCTTTCGGCAAGGGCTCGATCATGAAGCTCGGCCAGCGCGAGACCGCTGTGGAGACGGAGGCGATCTCCACCGGGTCGCTCGGGCTCGACATCGCGCTCGGCATCGGCGGCCTGCCGCGCGGGCGGGTGGTCGAGATTTACGGGCCGGAAAGCTCGGGCAAGACGACGCTCGCGCTGCACGCCGTCGCCGAGGCGCAGAAGGCCGGCGGCGCCTGCGCCTTCATCGATGCGGAGCATGCGCTTGACCCGGCCTATGCGCGCAAGCTCGGCGTCGATCTGGAGGAGCTGCTGATCTCCCAGCCGGATACCGGTGAGCAGGCGCTTGAGATCGCCGATACGCTGGTGCGCTCCGGGGCGCTCGATGTGCTGGTGATAGACAGCGTGGCGGCATTGGTGCCGCGCGCCGAGCTCGAGGGTGAGATGGGCGATTCGCTGCCGGGCCTCCAGGCGCGGCTGATGAGCCAGGCGCTGCGCAAGCTCACCGCCTCGATCAACAAGTCCCGCACCCTGGTGATCTTCATCAACCAGATTCGCATGAAGATCGGCGTCATGTTCGGCAATCCGGAAACGACGACCGGCGGCAATGCGCTCAAATTCTATGCCTCGGTCCGTCTCGACATCCGGCGCATCGGCCAGATCAAGGAGCGCGACGAGATCACCGGCAACCAGACGCGCGTCAAGGTCGTCAAGAACAAGATGGCGCCGCCCTTCAAGGTGGTCGAGTTCGATGTGATGTACGGCCGCGGCATTTCCAAGATGGGCGAGGTGTTGGACCTGGGCGTCAAGGCGGGCATCGTGGAGAAGTCCGGCTCCTGGTATTCCCATGCCGGCAAGCGCATCGGCCAGGGCCGGGAGAACGCCAAGGCGTTTCTCGGCGACAATCCCGATATTGCAGGCGTCATCGAGCGCGCCATACGCGAGAATGCCGGGCTCGTGGTCGAGGCGATGATGGGCGAACCGGAAATCGCCGGGGACGAGGCGTCCGGATAGCGGCGCTCGACCGTCCGGCGTCCCTCATCCTGAGTAGCGCCGGCCTTCGTCCTGCGAAGGCCAGCGCGTATCGAAGGACGGCTGCCGGCAGTTCGGGACGGTCCTTCGGTATGCGCCCCCTTCGTCAGGCTCAGGACAGGCTACTGGCGCGGTCGCTACTCAGGATGAGGGACAGGCGGGGGCCGGGGTGACGATTGTGGGCTACGACCTCGGGTCGAGCGCGTCCTGCAGCGCGTCGCCGAGGAAGTTGAAGGCAATCACCGTCGAGAAGATCAGCAGGCCCGGCCAGACGGCGAGTCGGGGGGCCTGCCAGATCGTTTCCTGGGCGTGGGCGAGCATGTTGCCCCAGCTTGCCGCCGGCGGCTGGATGCCGAGTCCGAGGAAAGAGAGAACGCTCTCGAACAGGATGATATTCCCAACAGATAGCGTTGTCGCCACCAGGATCGGCGACGCGACATTCGGCAGGATATGCCGGAGCGCGATGCGCCCGCTGCCAGCGCCCAGCGCCCGTGCCGCCCGCACATAGTCCTGCGCGCGGGCGGCGAGCGCGGCCGCGCGCACCAGCCGGGCCACCGTCGTCCAGCCGACCAGAGCGACGATGGCGATGACGCGGAAAAGGCTCGCATTCGCGCCGTCTTCGAGGCCGAGCTTGCCGAGATCGATCGCCGCCAGCACGATCAGCAGCGGCAGCAGGGGCAGGGCGATCACGCCGTCCGTCAGCCGCATCAGCGCGGCGTCGAACGCGCCGCCGCGATAGCCGGCCAGCAGGCCGAGGCCCGTGCCGATCAGCGCGGCCATGAAGGCGGCGGCGAGCCCGACCGAGAGCGAGACCTGCCCGCCCCGCAACAGCCGCGCCAGCAGGTCCCGCCCGAGATCGTCGGCGCCCAGCGGATGGGCGGCCGAAGGCGGCGCGTAGCGGGAGAAGAGGTCCACCGATTCGGCGTCGATGCCGAACGCAACCTCGATCAGCGGCGCGGACCAGGCGGCCGCGGCCAGCAGCAGCAGGAATACGGCGCCGGCGAGCCCCGCCCTGTGGCGGCGGAAACGAAGCCATGCAAGCGCCGCCGGGCTCATGCGCCGGCCCGGAAGGCGATGCGCGGGTCGAGAGCGACATAGGCTCCGTCCGCGGCGATATTCGCGGCGAGCGTCGTGAAGGTCGCAAACAGGAGGCCGATCAGCGCGAGGTTGTAGTCATTCGCCATCACGGCGTTGTAGATGAGCGCGCCCATGCCGGGATAACCGAACATGATTTCCGTGATGAGCGCCCCGGAGAAGAGCGCGCCCATATCGAGCGCGAGGATCGTGACCACCGGGATCATCGCATTGCGCAGCACATGGCGGCGCATGACCGCAGCGCGGGAGAGCCCCTTGGCGCGCGCGGTGCGCACATAGTCCTGGCGCAGCGCCTCGCGCATGGAGGCGCGTACATAGCGCGTGACGCCGCCGGCCGAGAGCAGCCCCAGCACGGCCACCGGCAGGACGAGATGGCGCAGCCGCTCCAGCCAGCCGGCGTCGCCCGCTGCCGGGTAGCCGGTCGCCGGCAGCCAGCCGAGCGTGACCGAGAACAGCAGCATCGCCATGATGGCGAGCCAGAAGGGCGGCGTGGAAATGCCCGCGAAACAGAGGAAGCTGACGGCATAGTCGGAGACGCGGTTCGCCTTGAGCGCGGCGAAAATGCCCGCCGGCAGCGCAATCGCGACCGAGAGCGCGAAGGCGAGCCCCATCAGCAACATGGTGTGCGGCAGGCGCTCGGCCAGCAGGTCCAGCGCCGGCCGGTGGTAGATGCGGCTGTGGCCGAAATCGCCGCCGAGCGCCTGGCCCGCCCAGGCGAGGTAGCGTTCCCAGAGGGGGCGGTCGAGGCCGTAAAGCGCCTTCAGCCGTTCGGTGTCCTCGGAGGTCAGGTCCGGGTCGGCGGCGATCATGGCGTCGATCGGATCGCCCGGCATCAGGCCGATCAGCCCATAGACGACAAAGGACATGACGGCCAGAACGAAGGCCGCCTGCAACAGGCGGCCGGCGAGAAAACGGCTCATACCAACGGCGCCGGGTTGAAACTCATGGGCAAATGCCGCCCGGTGTCCCCGCCTCTCCTCATCCCGAGTAGCGGCGCCAGCCGCGTATCGAGAGCCTGTCCTGAGCTTGCCGAAGGGGACGGCGGGGCATCCTTCGATACGCGCCCGCTGGCGCGGTCGCTACTCAGGATGAGGACGAAGGACCCGGGCTGCGGTAGGGAGGTGCCGCGCCATCGGTTCCGATCAACGACCGCTGGTATCATTCCTCCGCGCGCCACTCCTCGATCCAGAGCGTGGTGGGATATTGGTGGCCGGTGGGCGTCACGCCTTTCAGCCATTTCGGAAAGACATAGGGCGTGGCGCGGAAATAGAGCGGCAGCACCGGCAGGTCGCGCGCATAGGCCGCCTGGAGTCCGGCCCAGAGGCCACGGCGCGTCTCGCGGTCGAGCTCGGTCTCGAGGCTGTCCAGCAGCCGGTCCACATCCGGGTTGCGGTAGCCGGTGTAGTTCTGGCCGGACCAGTTGTTCTCCGCCGTCGGGATCATGGTGGAGTGGAGCGTCGAGCGCGGCACGCTCTCCGGCGAGGAGAGCCAGGCATACATGGCAAGGCCCGGGAATTGCCGCTTGGAGACGGTTTCGCCGAAGAACACCCGCGCCGGCTGGTTGCGGATGCGCACTTCGACGCCGACATCCTTCCATGCCGCCTGCAGCACCTGCTGCACCAGCTCGCGCGAGCGGTTGCCGGCGGTGGTGCCGAGTTCGAGCCGGAGCGGCTCTCCGGCGGCGTTGCGGCGGGGCGCGCCCGGGGCGTCGTTGGTCCAGCCGGCTTCGTCCAGCAGCCTGCGGGCGGCGTCCGGGTCGAAGGGCGTGCGCGGCAGGTCCGGGTCATACACCCAGTCGAGCGGGCTGACGGGCCCGTGCGCAACCGGCTGGCGGCCGAAGAAGAGCCGCTCCGAAATCGTCTCCCGGTCGATGGCGTGCAACAGCGCATGCCTGACCCGGACATCGGCTAGCGCCGGGTTGTCGAGATTGAGGTCGATATGCTCGTAGATCAGCCCCGCCTTGTAGGCGAAATCCCAGGCGCCGCCCTCGCGCTGCTCCATGGCGGCCGCCTGGTCGAGGCTGAGGCCGAGTTCGCCCGCGATATAGTCGATGGCGCCCGAGCGCAGATTGACCTCCAGCGCGGCCGTGTTCTCGACGATGCGTATGATGACTGTCTCGAAGGCGGCGGGCTTGCCCCACCAGGTCGGATTGCGCGTGAGCTCGATGGCCGCGCCCGGCTCTACGCGGACGACACGGTAGGGCCCGAACCACAGGCCGGGATTGGCGCTGTCGGCGTCGAAGGCGGTGCGGTTCCGGTATTCCGCCGGGTCCGCGTCGAAATTGGCGCGGTCGATATGCGCAGGCAGCACGAGGCTGCCGATATCGTTGTAGTCGAAGGTCACCCGGTCGAGATGCAGGGTGAAGCGGCGGTCGTCATGGATCTCCAGCTCCAGGATGCGCCGGAAGAGTTCCGCCGAAGCGACGCCCGATTGCGGATGCTTGCCGACTTCGACGGCGAAGGCCACATCCGCCGTCGTCACTGGCGTTCCGTCGCCCCAGCGCGCATCCGGGCGGAGCGTGTAGGTGACGGCGATGCCCTCCTTGCCGTCGGGCGTCGTCTCGCGCACGGCGCCGCCGTTCTCGATGGTCGGAAGCTCGACACAGAGCATGCAGATGAGCCGCCACTCCGCGTCATAGGCGGTGAGCGGGCGCATGCCCATCGCGAGCGCATAGCTCTTCGCCAGCATCGAGTCGATCAGCGGATGCAGCGTCGAGGGAAACTGGGTCATGCCGATGACCAGCCGGTCCTTCGCCCCGGCCGGCAGGGCGACGGCCAGGGACAGCAGGACCGTAGCGGCGAATACGCGGATCATGGCGCAAAACTCCGTGGCGCAGCGGGAATGAATCTACCCGGTCTGCCGGAAGGGCGGAAACCCCGTGCGCCTCCGCTTCAGCCCGTTACGGCGTCCAGCCAGTCCTCCAGCCTGTCGGCGATATGGTGGACGGCGTTCGGGTCGAAGCCCCGGGCGCCCTGCGGGCGCCCGGTGCGCAGCCAGACCGTCGTCATGCCGGAGACGGCGGCCGGGATGAGATTGCGGGCCATGTCCTCCACCATCACCGCGCGGCGCGGGTCAATGGCATGGCGGGCGAGCAGGCGGCGATAGCCCTCCGGGTCGGGCTTGGGCAGGATGCCGGCGTCCTCGATATCGAACACTGCCTCGAAATGGGCGGCGAGGCCGAGCCGCTCCAGGACCCGCTCGGCATGGGCGACGGTCGCGTTGGTGTGGATGAGACGCCGGCCCGGCAGCCGCGCCAGCATTTGCTGGAGACGAGTGGAAGGCCGGAGCGACGAGAGGTCGAGGCGGTGGGTTTCCTCAAGATAGTCGTGGGGGTCCACGCCACATTCTGCGATCAGCCCTCCGAGGGTCATCCCGTAGCGGCCGTGCCATATGCTGCGGAGCCGGTCCGACTCGTCCGCCGGGACGTCGAGATGACGCTGGATGAAGGCGGAGATCGCCGCCTCCATCTGCTCCGGGATATCGCAGTCCGAAGGGCTGTAGAGCGTGTTGTCGAGGTCGAAGACCCAGCAATCCACGCTGTCGGGGTCCGGAAGCGCCGTCATCGCCGGCGGATGAGCGTGCCGGCGCCGGAGCGGGTCAGGATTTCCAGCAGCACGGCATGGTCCATCCGCCCGTCCAGGATCACCGCCGCCTCGACCCCGCCCTCAACGGCGTCGAGGCAGGTCTCCACCTTCGGGATCATGCCGCCCTTTATGGCGCCGTCGGCGATCATGCGCCGGGCGCGGTCGCGGTCCATGTCGGGAACGAGCCGGCCTTCCCCGTCCAGCACGCCCGCCACGTCGGTCAGCAACAGGAAGCGGCGCGCCTTGCATGCGGCGGCGATGGCCCCGGCGGCGGTGTCCGCGTTGATGTTGTAGGTCTCGCCGTCCTCGCCGAGGCCGATGGGCGCGATCACCGGGATGAAGCCTGCCTGCGCCAGCGCATCGATCACGCCCGTATCGACGCCGGAGGGTTCGCCCACGAAGCCGAGGTCGAGCGCCTTTTCGATATTGGAGTCCGGGTCGCGGCGCATGCGCTTCAGGCGTTTCGCGGCGAGCAGCCCGGCGTCCTTGCCGGAAAGGCCGACCGCGCGCCCGCCGGCGGCGCCAATGGCGGCGGCCACCGCCTTGTTGATGCACCCCGCCAGCACCATCTCGACGATCTCGACCGTTTCCGCGGTGGTGACCCTGAGCCCGTCCACGAAATCGCTGCTGATGCCGAGTCGCTCCAGCATGCCCCCGATCTGCGGGCCGCCGCCGTGAACCACGACGGGATGGATGCCGATCTGCTTCATCAGCACCACATCGCGCGAAAAGGCGGCGAGCGCCTCGGCGTCGCCCATGGCGTGTCCGCCATATTTCACGACGACGGTTGCGCCGGCATAGCGCGCGATATGGGGCACGGCCTCGGAGAGCACGGCCGCTTTCGCGATGCCGTCGGCCAGCATGCCGGAAAGGGAGGCGGTCTCGGTCATGGGCCGGGCTCCTCTGCAAGGGCGGCGAGTTCGGCGCGCAGTTGTGCAATGCCGTCGCCGTCGCGGGCGCTGGTGGCGATGACGACGGGATGCGCCGCCGCCCGGCGGGCGATGCCGGCCTCGACCTCGGCGACGGCCCGCTCGCGCGCCGGGAGGCCGAGCTTGTCGATCTTGGTCAGCACCACCTGATAGACAACCGCCGCGCGGTCAAGCAGCGCCATCAGCGCGTCGTCGCTCGCCTTCAATCCGTGCCGGGCGTCGATCAGCAGGCAGAGCCGGCGCAGCGTCACCCGTCCGGCGAGATAGTTGCAGGTGAGCGCCGTCCAAGCGGCCGCTTTTGTCTTAGACACCTTCGCATAGCCATAGCCGGGCAGGTCCACCAGGGCGAGCCGGCCGGCGAGATCGAAGAAGATCAGCGCCTGGGTGCGGCCGGGCGTGTTGGATGTGCGCGCGAGGCTCCGGCGGCCGGTGAGCGCATTGACGAGGCTCGACTTGCCGACATTGGAGCGCCCGGCAAAGGCGACTTCCGGCAGCCCGGCCGGGGGAAGCTGCGCCGCTTCGGCGGCGGCATGCACGAACCGGCAGTCTCCGGCGAAGAGCCGCCGGCCTTGCTCCAGGGTTTCTTCCAAAGGGCCGGGCGCGCACATGGGGTTGCGGGCCTCAGGTCTTGCCGGCCGTTGCGCGGGTCACGCCTGCCCGGCGCATGATGACCCATTGCTGCGCCATGGAGAGGAGGTTGTTCCAGGTCCAGTAGATCACCAGCCCGGCCGGGAAGGTCGCCAGCAGGAAGGTGAAGACCAGCGGCATGAACTGGAAGATCTTGGCCTGGATCGGGTCGGCGGGCGTCGGGTTGAGCCGCATCTGCGCCCACATGGAAATGCCCATCAGGATCGGCCAGATGCCGAGATGGAGGAAGGAGGGCGGTCCCCAGTCCACCAGGCCGAAGAGCGTGAACAGGTTGGTCGGATCGACCGCGGAGAGGTCCACGATCCAGCCGAAGAACGGCGCATGGCGCATCTCGATCGCCACGAACAGCACCTTGTAGAGCGCGAAGAAGACCGGGATCTGGATCAGGATCGGCAGGCAGCCGGCGGCGGGGTTGACCTTCTCGCGCTTGTAGAGCGCCATCATCTCCTGGTTGAGCTTCTGGCGGTCGTCGCTGAACCGCTCGCGCAGCTTCACCATTTCCGGCTGCAGCGCCTTCATCTGGCTCATCGAGCGGTAGGACTTGTTGGCGAGCGGGAAGAACACCAGCTTGACCCCGACCGTGAGCGCCAGGATCGCCAGGCCGAAATTGCCGAGCACGCCCTGGAGCCAGGAGAGCGCGTAGAAGAACGGCTTGGTGAGGAAGTAGAACCAGCCGAAATCGATGGCGAGGTCGAATTTCTCGAAATTGAGGTCGTCGCGGTAACGGTCCAGCAGATGGGCCTTCTTCGCCCCCGCAAACACATGGTTGCGCACGGCGACGCGCCCGCCTGGGGGCACGGTGACGGCGGCGCGCAGATAGTCTGTCTGGTATTTGTCCACCCCCTGCTCCAGCCGGTGCAGGAAGCGCGCGGTGAAGGCCTCGCCCGGCTCCGGGATGAGCGCCGTCAGCCAGTATTTGTCGGTGATGCCGAGCCAGCCCTTCGTGTTTTCGGTCTTGATCTCGCCGTCATCGGCGAGGTCGTCGTAATCATGCTCCTGCAGCGCCTCGTCCAGCACGCCGAGCGGGCCTTCATGCAGGATGAAGAAGCCCGAGGTCTCCGGCGTGCCGGAGCGCGAGACGAGGCCGTAGGGATAGAGCGTCACCGGCGAGGCGGTGTCGTTGGAGACGGATTGCTCCACCGTCAGCAGATAGTCGTCCGCAAGCTCGATGCTGCGGGCGAAGCGCAGGCCTGCGCCATTGTCCCAGGCGAGCTTGAGCGGCCGTTCGCGGCTGAGCGTGCGGTCGTTGGTGGCCCAGAGCGTGTCCTTCGCCGGCACCGGCGTTGTCCCGTCCGCGGCGACCCAGCCGAGTTCGGCGTAGAAGGCGCCGCGCGCGCCGGGCGGGGACAGCAGCGTGATGACCGCGCTGTCGGGGTCGGTCGTCTGGCGGTAGTCGCTGAGCGTGATGCTGTCGATCCGCGCCCCGGCAAGCGGGATCGAGCCGGCGATGCGGGCGTCGTCGATCGGGATGCGCGGCGCTTGCCCGCCGGTCGCCGGCTGCTGCCCCGCAGCGGGCTGCGCGCCCGGAACGGCGCCGGGCGGCGCGGGCAGTCCTCCCGGCGTCGGGATGACGCCCGTCTCCGCGCCGGGAACCGGCGGCGCGCCCGGTGCGCCTGTCTCCGCGGTCGGCGGCGGCGGCTCCGGCGGCGGCATCATCATGTTGAAGACCAGCAGGATGCCGATCGAGATGACGATCGCGAGGAGGAGGTTGCGGTTGTCGGGCACGGGGCGGAAGCGTCCGTTCAGCGGCGATGGTCGCCGTGTTCCGGCGGCACCGGGTCATAGCCCGAACCGCCCCAGGGGTGGCAGCGGGCGAGGCGTTTCGCCGCAAGCCAGCCGCCGCGCAGCACGCCATGCGTGTCGATGGCCTCCAGCGCGAAGGTCGAGCAGGTCGGCGCATAGCGGCAATTCGCCGGCAACCAGGGCGAGATCAGCCAGCGATAAGCGTAGATCGGCACCTTGAGCAGGAATCTCATCGCCGTTCGACCCGGCGGACGGCGGCCCTCAGATCGCCTGTCAGCGCCTTCCAGTCCCGCGTCAGCGCGGCGCGGCGCCCGATCACCACATAGTCCCTGCCGGAGCGCGGCTCCAGCGACTCGCGGACGACAGCCCGCAGGCGCCGGCGCACCCGGTTGCGCTCCACCGCATTGCCGACCTTTTTGGACACTGTGTAGCCGACCTGCATGGGGTCCTCGTCGCCGCGCTCGCGCATCTGCAGCACAAGTCCCGCCGCGGCCCAGCGGCGGCCCGCCGCCCGGACACGGAGGAAGTCGGCGCGTTTCTTGAGCGTCCGGGGGGCATCCATGGGAGGCGGCGGGGCCGGGCTCAGGCCGAGAGGACCTTGCGCCCCTTGGCGCGCCGCCGTTTCAGCACGCGGCGGCCGCCCACAGTCGCCTTGCGGGCGCGGAAACCGTGGCGCCGCTTGCGCACGAGGCGGCTCGGCTGGAAAGTGCGTTTCACGGAAAACGAGCTCCATCGCGGAGGAGATACGCGGCCGCCGGCCGCATCCGGATGGCCGGATAATGGAGATAGCCCGGTCGGCTGTCAACGCTATGATGGCGGGGCGCAAACGATGCGGAGGCGCGGTTATGGCCGCAACCGGGAGGCGCTTCTGGCGCGGCGCAGCGAAGCGCCTTTTGATCCTGGCGGTGCTGGCGGCGGGGCTCACCGCCTTCTTCGCCGCCGGGCTCCACGAACAATTGAGCTTCGAGGCGCTCCGCGACAACCGGGAGCTGCTGACCTCCCGGGTCGAGGCGAACCTGCTCTTCGCGCTGCTCGCCTATATTGCGGGCTATGCCGTCGTCATCGCCTTTTCGCTGCCGGTGGGCGCCGTCGCCACCATTTCCGGCGGGTTCTTCTTCGGGCTCTGGTTCGGAACCGCGGCGACGGTCATCGGGGCGACGCTCGGCGCGACGGCGCTGTTCGTCGCGGCCCGGACTGTGCTCGGCGACCGCCTGCGCGCGCGCGTCGGCGCGGCGCTGGAGCGCATGGACGGCGGCTTCCGGCAAAACGCCTTCAACTACCTGCTGGTGCTGAGGCTGGTGCCGCTGTTTCCCTTCTTCCTTGTGAACATCGCGCCGGCCTTCGCGAATGTGCGGCTGTCGACTTATGCCAGCGCCACCTTCATCGGCATCATTCCCGGCACCTTCGTCTATACGAGCGTCGGCAACGGGCTGGGCGCGGTGTTCGACAGCGGCGGCGAGCCGGATCTGCGCCTCATCCTCGAACCGGAAATCCTGCTGCCGATCCTGGGGCTTTCCGTGTTGGCGCTCGTGCCGGTGGCCTATCGGCGCTTCCGGCGCAGCCCGCCGGCGGCGTGATGCGGCTGCCGCGCTCGTTGCGTTCGCTTTCCGCGCGCCTGCTCGTGCTCACCGTGTTTTTCGTCATGCTGGCGGAATTGCTGATCTACGCGCCGTCCATCGCGCGCTTCCGCATCGCCTATCTGGCGGACCGGCTGGCGGACGCCCATATCGCGGCGCTCGCCCTGGAGGCGGCGCCGGCCCGGTCCGTGGACGAGGCGCTGGAAATGCGCCTGTTGCGCCAGGTGTCGGCCTACAGCGTCGAGCTCCGGGTGGGCGAGCATACGACCTACATGCTCGGCGGCAGCATGCCTCCCGCGGTGGATGCCGCCGTCGATCTGGACGGGACCATGGCGGTTCCCTCGATCTGGGACGCCGCCTCCACGCTCGCCCAGGCGCGGAACCGTGTGCTGCGGGTCGGCGGCGCCTCTTCCCGCGAGCCCGGCGCGCAAGTCGAGATCATCATGGACGAATGGCCCATGCGCGAGGCGATGCTGGCCTATTCCGAGCGTATCCTGCTGCTCTCGCTGGTCATATCGGCGCTGACCGCGGCGGCGGTCTTCCTCGCGCTGCACTGGCTCATGGTCCGCCCGATGGGCCGGCTGACAGAGGCGATGATGCGTTTCGGCGCGGATCCGGAAGACCAGAGCCGTATCCATGCGCCGTCCGGGCGCAGCGACGAGATCGGCACGGCCGAGCGCCAGCTTTCCGGAATGCAGCGCCGCCTCCACGCCGCGCTCAGCCACCGCGCGCATCTGGCGGCGGTGGGCGAGGGCGTGGCGAAAATCAACCACGACCTCCGGAACATGCTGGCCTCGGCCCAGCTTGTCTCCGACAGCCTAGGCGAAAGCAGGGACCCCCGCGTGCGCAAGGCCGTCCCGACCCTGGTGGGCGCGCTGGACCGCGCCGTCGGCCTTTGCACGCGGGTCGTCGATTTCGCTCGCGCCGGCGGGCCGCAGCTCATGCTGGAGGCGGTTCCACTGGCGGAGTTGATCGACGATGCGGCGGGCGTTGCCGGCAGGGGCGCGGCATGGACGAACAGTGTCGGGCCCGCCATAGCCGTGGAAGGCGACCGCGAGCAATTGTTCCGCGTCTTCGCCAATCTCGCCCGCAATGCCGCGGAGGCCGGCGCCAGGGCCGTTTCGGCGACGGCCAGGGTGCGCGACGGGCGCGTGCATGTGACGGTTGCGGATGACGGCCCCGGCCTGCCGGCGCGGGCGCGCGAGAACCTGTTCCGCCCCTTCCAGGGCTCGACCCGGCCGGACGGCTCCGGCCTCGGCCTCGCGATTGCGCGCGAGGTCATGCGCGCGCATGGCGGCTCGATCCGGTTGATTTCTTCCGGCGGCGAGGGGACTGTCTTCCGGCTCGATTTCGCGATGTGCAGGGAAGGACGATGAGCGGACGAGGGGGCGGGGTCTGGGACCCCGGGCAATATCTGCGCTTCGGCGGGCACCGCCTGCGCCCGGCTCTGGAATTGTTCCAGCGGGTCGAGCACGACAATGTCCGTATCGCCGTCGATATGGGCTGCGGGACCGGCGACATCGCCCGCGCCATGGCGGCGCGCTGGCCCGAGGCGGAGGTGTGGGGCCACGACCTCTCGGACGCGATGCTGGAGACGGCGGCGGCGGCGGACCCGGAGGCCCGGGTCTCCTGGTCGAAGGCCGACCTCCGCGACTGGAAACCGGCCCGGCCCGTCGATGTGCTCTACGCCAATGCCGTCTATCAATGGGCGGACGACCACGAATCCCTCTTCCCGGGCCTGCTGGGCGCGCTGGCCCCGGGGGGCGTCTTTGCGGCGCAGATGCCGATGAGCTGGCCCGAGCCGAGCCACAGCGGCCTGCGCGAAGTGCTGGACGAACACGGCTTCGGCACGCCGGAATTGCGGACCCGGCTCGCGCGCAAATGGGTGGCGGAGGCGGACTGGTATTACGATCTGTTCCGCCCGCTGGTCTCGGAACTGGATATCTGGGAAACCCGCTACATCCAGGTTCTCCAGGGCGAGGACCCGGTGCTGGAATGGGTGAAGGGCACCGGACTCCGCCCGGTTCTGGAGGCGCTGGAAGGCGAGGAGAAGGACCGCTTCCTCGCCCTCTACGCGGCCCGCCTGCGCGCGCTCTATCCGAAGCGCGAAGGCGGCGAGACCCTCTATCCCTTCCCGCGCCTGTTCATCGTGGCCCGGCTGTAGGCGATGAAGTTGCCGCGATCCTCCTTTCCCGTCCGCCCCGACAAGCTGTCCGCCTCCTGCGAGTCCGGAGATCGCATCGCCGAACGGCTGAATGAGGTTTATGGGGAAGACGGGCCTTCATCGGCGCTCGACGAAACGCTCGAAACCCTGCAATCCCTGTCGCTGCCAGCCGACGGCGAGTGGTGAGGCCGCCGCCTATCGCCGGCGCAGCGTCTCGATGACCGCCGTGTAGTAGTTCCGGGCGAAGCCGGCGTCGCGGGTCTGCTCCATGAGGTCGCGGGTGACATTGGCGGCGCGCATTTCGGCGCCGGCGCCTTCCGCGAAATCGAGGGCGTAGCCGAGGTCCTTCAGGATGTAATCGGTCGGGAAAGCGCCTTCGGTCGGGTGTTCGCCGGTCAGCAGGCATTTCATGCCGTGATTGCGGAGCACGAAGCTGTCGGCGGAACTGCGTGCGAGCGTCTCGAACAGCACCTTGCCGTCCACCGCCCCGGAGGCGCGCGCGGCCGAGAGCGCTTCGGCGAGCGCCACCACCGTCATCGCCACCACCATGTTGTTCAGCAGCTTGACCGCCTGGCCCGCGCCGGCGCCGCCGCAATGGGTCACTTCTGCAGCCATGCAGTCGAGCAGCGGGCGAATATGCGCGAAGGTCTCCTCCGTTCCGCCCACCATGATCGAAAGCGTGCCGTCTATGGCCGCCTGCGCCGTGCGGGCGACAGGCGCATCGGCGAAGGCGGCGCCGCGCTCGGCGCAGGCTTTCGCCAATTCGCGGGCGAGATCGGGCGGCGCGGTGGAGCAATCCACCAGGGTTTGCCCGGGCCCCATCGCCGCGATCAGCCCGCCCGCGCCGTCCTCGCCCAGGCAGACGCTGCGCACCTGCGGCTCGCCCGGCAGAGACAACAGGATCGTGTCGGCGCGCCGGGCGATCTCGTCCGGGGCCGCCGTCTCTGCGCCGTCGGCTGCGAGGCGCGCCGCCGGCTCCGGCTGGAGGTCGTGGCACAACACCTGCAGGCCGGACTTCCGGAGCAGGTTCCGGCACATCGGCTCCCCCATCACGCCGAGCCCGATAAATCCGACTGTATTGTCGTCCGTCATGTCTCTTGTCCCGCAGTTTCCGATCAGCGTTTCCCGGCGCCAGCCTATCATCGGCCGGGCTTCCTTGCAGGCGGGGTCTGTGCCAGACTGGCGCAGTCGGCGATAACCGATCAAGGGAGGACAACCTCGATGTTGCAACCGATCAAAACTGTCATGGGGGCCGCGGTCGCGGCCGCGATTGCGTTGGGCGCAGGCGCTGCCGGGGCCGCAGATTACGGCGAGAAGGAGTTCACGGTGGTGGGGACCTGGGGGTTCCTCGACCACTGGAAAGAACGCGAGAGCAAGTTCTGGCAGGAGGTCATTCCGAAGGCCTCCGGCGGCGCGCTGACCGCCAATGCCAAGCCGCAGACAGAGCTCGGCCTTTCCGGGTTCGAGATCATGCGGCTTCTCAAGCTCGGCACCTATGACGCGGTCCATGGCGTGACGACCTATGTCGCGCAGGACAGCCCCGCCATTGAAGGCGCCGACCTCGCAGGCACCATTCAGGACCTCGGCGAATACCGCAAGGCGGTTGACGCTTACGCGCATGTGATCGAGCGGGAATTCGAAGAGAAATACGACGCCAAGCTCCTGATGCTCTATGCATGGCCGAGCCAGCAGCTCTGGTGCAATCTCGGCGACAAGAGCATCACCGACTTCTCGCTCGACGACCTAGAGGGCAAGAAAATCCGCACCTATTCGACGACGCTCGGCGACTTCATCGAGGGTGTCGGCGGCAGCGCCGTGACCATCGCCTTCGCCGAGGTCGTGCCGGCCCTGCAGAAGGGCGTCGCCGACTGCGGCCTGACCGGCACGCTGCCGGCCTACAACGCCAAGTGGTGGCAGGTGGTGACCCACAATATCCGCATCCGTCTGGGCTACGCCTCCTCCTTCCTCGCCATGAACATGGATACATGGAACGGCCTGACGCAGGACGCGCAGAACCTCATCATGGAGAACCTGAAAGTCCTTGAAGAGGAGATGTGGGAAGCCACGGCGAAGAACGACCAGCGCGGCATGGACTGCAATGCCTCCGGCCCGTGCGACCTGGGCGATCCGGGCGGCATGACGCCGATCGAGGTTTCGGACGCCGACCGTGCGAAGCTGAAGCAGATCGTGACCGATTTCGTCGTCAAGCGCTGGGCCGAACGCTGCGGCACGCAGCAATGCGTCGATGAGTGGAACGCAACCGTCGGCAAGATCGCAGGGATCGAAGCGAGCCTGTAGGTCCGACGCGGCCCCGCACGCAGCAACCGGGGCGCCGCCCGCGCGGCGCCCCGTTTTTCCGGCTGAGACGCCCGCGCAACCACTGACTGGCGTCTGCCGGGATGCCAGGAGACGGAGGCGGCATTTTGGAACGCATACATAGTGCGCTTGAGTGGATTTCCCGCCGGGCCGTCTGGGTCGGCGGCGCCGCCTTGCTGGCCGCCGCGATCATGGTGACGCTGGACGTGCTCAGCCGGAAATTTCTCAATGTGACCATGAGCGGCGCGGATGAAGTCTCCGGCTATGTCTTCGCCGCCAGCACGACATGGGCCTACAGCTACTGTCTGTTGCACCGGGCGAATATCCGCATCGATGCGCTCTACAACTTCATGCCGCGCTGGCTTTGCGCCGTTCTGGATACCGTGGCCGTCCTGCTGCTGCTTATCTACAACTCCGAACTGGCGCGCCGGGCCTGGGGCGCCTTCGCCGAGTCCTGGGACAAGGATTCGGTTTCGATCACCACTCTCGCTACGCCGCAATGGATCCCGCAGCTTTTCTGGGCATCGGGGCTGATCTTCTTCGAACTGGTCCTGATTTTCGTGTTCCTCTACACGTTGTCGGGCCTCTTGCGCCGCGACCTCGACCTCGTCAAGCGCATTGCCGGCGTGCCGAGCGTCGCGGAGGAGATCGAGGCCGAGACCCATGGCATGAACCTCCGAACCCGCGCGCAGGAGGATTGACGCCATGGCTCTGGGGATCCTCATTGTCCTGATGCTGTTGGTGGTTGCCGCGGTTCCCGTAGCGGCCATTCTCGGCATTCTCTCCTTCGGCCTCGACTCCCTGTATTTCGGCGGCCGGCTGACACCCGCCATCGGCGAATTCGTCTGGGACAAGAGCAAGGAATTCATCCTGGTCGCCGTGCCGATGTTCATTCTGCTCGGCGAAATCATGCTCCGGGCCGGCATCGCGCAGCGTATGTACAACGCCGTGGCGCAATGGCTCTCCTGGCTGCCGGGCGGCCTGATGCACGCCAATATCGGCTCCTGCGCCATCTTCGCTGCGTCGTCCGGCTCCTCGGTCGCCACCGCCGCCACCGTCGGCACCGTCGCCTACCCGCAAATCGAGCGCCGCGCCTATAATGAGCGTCTGTTCCTGGGCTCGCTGGCTGCCGGCGGCACGCTGGGCATCCTGATCCCGCCCTCGATCAACCTCATTCTCTACGGCCTGTTGACCGACAGCTCGGTGCCGGAGCTCTATCTCGCCGGAATCATTCCCGGAATCATCCTGTCCACCCTGTTCATGGCCGCCATCATCGTCGCCTGCCTCTGGCGGCGCGAATGGGGCGGCGCGCGCATCGAGACCAATTGGCGCGAGCGCATCCGCACGCTGCCGGACCTCGTGCCGCCGATCCTCCTGTTCGTGGTGGTGGTCGGCTCGATCTATGCCGGCGTGGCGACGCCGACCGAGGCGGCGTCGGTCGGCGTCTGCTTCGCCCTGATACTCTCCGCATCCACCGGCACGCTTAAGCTCGCCATGCTGCGCGAAGCCTTCGAGGGCACCATGCGCACCACGGCGATGATCATGCTCATCATCCTGGCGGCGGTGTTCCTCAATTTCGTGCTGGGCTTCATCGGCGTGACCCAGGCGATGATCAATTTCATGGCGGAGCTCGGCCTGACGCCGCTCGAGTTCATGATCCTGCTGGTCATCTTCTACCTGATCCTCGGCATGTTCATGGAAACGCTCTCCATGATGCTCACCACCGTGCCGGTGATCTTCCCCATCGTCGTGCAGATGGGGTTCGACCCGGTCTGGTTCGGCGTGATGATCACCGTGCTGATGGAGACGGCGCTCATCACGCCGCCCATCGGGGTCAACCTCTATGTCGTGCATGGCATCCGGTCGCGCGGCGGCAAGTTCAACGACGTCGCTTACGGTTCGCTGCCCTTCGTGGTGTCCATGCTGGTCATGGTCGCGCTGCTGATCGCCTATGAGGACCTCGCGCTCTACCTGCCGACCCTGGTCTATCGCTGATCCCTTCTGCCTGACGGGGGTCCTCCCGTGATCGGCATCCGTCCCGCCCTGTCGCGCCGCATATGGCGCATGGCGGGGCCGATCGTCATATCCAATGTCTCGGTGCCGCTGATCGGCGTGGTCGACACCGCGGTGATGGGGCATCTCGACGCGGCCTACTATATCGGCGCGGTCGCCATCGGCGCGATGATCTTCAACTTCCTCTTCCACCTGCTCAACTGCCTCAGGATGGGCACGACCGGGCCGACCGCCCGGGCGCGCGGCCGGGAGGACTGGGGCGAGGTGCGGGCGATGCTCTGGCGGGCGCTCACGCTCGCCGGCGGCGCGGCGGCGCTGATCGTTCTGCTCCAGGGGCCCATCGCCGCGCTCGCCTTCGGGCTCGTCGAGGCAAGCGCCGAGGTCGAGGAACACGCGCGGACCTACTTCTTCATCCGCGTGTGGACCGCGCCCGCGAACCTCGCGATCTTCGCAATCATCGGCTGGTGCTACGGGCTTGAGGACTCGCGCACCCCGCTCGTGCTCCAGATTACCGTGAACGTGTCCAACATGGTGCTCGATGTCGTCTTCGTCATGGGCTTCGGCTGGGGCGTCGAGGGCGTCGCCTTCGCCACGCTCATCGGTGAGTATCTGGGCCTCGCCGTCGCCGTGCTGGCGGTGCGCCGGCGGCTGAAGCGCCTGCCTGCGGGGCGCGGGCCGGTGTTCGACCGGGCCCGGCTGCTGCGCCTCGTCGCGATCAACCGGGACATCACCATCAGGTCGCTCTGCGTCGTCTCCGCCAATGCGATCTTCCTCGCCGAGAGCGCGGCTGCGGGCGACACGGTCCTGGCAGCGAACCAGATCCTCGTGCATCTGGTCATCTTCGCCTCCTTCGCGCTCGACGGCGTCGCCCATGCGGGGGAGGCGCTGGTCGGCGATGCGGTGGGCCGGCGCCACGGCGCCGGGCTCCGGGAGGTGATACGGGCGGTGCTCGTCTGGTCCGTCGGCGCGGCCGCGCTGCTGGCCGGCGTCTATCTGGC
>JAJECF010000169.1 GCA_022822125.1 Alphaproteobacteria bacterium | reverse complement strand
GCGCGAGGAATATGTGCAGCGCGCGCTCGAGATGATCGGCAACACCGCGCCCTTCGACATCACCCACCATCCGGCGATGTCGCTGCCCTGCGGCATGGGCGACGGGCTGCCCATCGGCATGATGCTGGTCGGCAGGCGCTATGGCGAGCCCGCGATCTACCGCGCCGCCTACGCCTTCGAGCAGGCCGAGGACTGGAAGAGCCTCTGAACGGCAACACGAACACGGGAGGATCGGGCCGATGACGCTTCAGGGTCCCAAAGCGCCGCAATTGCAGGACCTCGCGCGCTCTCTGGGCTTCGGCCTGAGCGCTGACGAAGCCCGGGAATACAGCGAGCTTCTCGCGCCGCTGGCCGCCATGGCCGATGCGCAGCAGAAAATGCCGGACTATCTGCCGGCGGTGAACTATCCGCGCACGCCCGGCTACCGGCCGGAGGGCGAGGAAAACAGATACAACGCCTGGTACTACAAGAGCCGGATCGAGGGGGCGCCGGAGGGCCTGCTCAAGGGCAGGACCGTCGCCCTCAAGGACAACATCATGCTGGCGGGCGTGCCGATGATGAACGGGACCTCGGTCCTGGAGGGCTATGTCCCGGAGGTCGATGCCACTGTCGCGACGCGGTTGCTGGATGCCGGCGCGACGATCCTCGGCAAGGCGCATTGCGAGAATTACTGCCTCTCCGGCAGCAGCCACAGCAATGCGACCGGCCCCTGCCACAACCCCCACCGCATGGGCTACAGCGCCGGCGGCTCGTCCTCCGGCAGCGCCGCGCTGGTGGCGGCCGGCGAGGTCGATATGGCCATTGGCGGCGACCAGGGCGGCTCGATCCGCATGCCGGCGTCCTTCTGCGGCATTTACGGCATGAAGCCGACACACGGCCTTGTGCCCTATACGGGCGTGCTCGGCATCGAGGCGGGCATCGACCATGTCGGGCCGATGACGGCCAATGTCGCCGACAATGCGCTCATGCTGGAGGCGATTGCGGGCGCCGACGGCATAGACGGCCGGCAGCGCGATGTGGTCACGCATCCCTATTCGGAGATGCTGGAAGGCGGCGTCTCGGGCCTCCGGATTGCGGTGGTCGAGGACGGGTTCGACCATCCGGGCTCCCAGGCGGAGTCCGACGCCGTCGTTCGGGCCGCCTGTGCGAAGTTCAGCGACCTCGGCGCCGAGGTCGAGACGATTTCCTTCCCGCTGCACCGCGAGGCGGCGGTGATGTATATGCCCGCGCTTGCCGAGGGCCTGGCGCGGGAGATGATGCTGCAGGGCGGCGTCTTCTACGGCCTGCCCGGCCTGTATGTCGGCGGCGCGCTGGAGCGCGGCAACCGCTGGATGGAGCGCGCGCATGAACTGCCGCCGACCGTCCGCGCCTTCACCCTGCTCGGGGCTTATTACATGGAAGCGCTTGGCGGGCGCATCTACGCCAAGGGCATGAACCTGCAGCGCAAGGCGAAGGACGGCTTCGCGCGGCTGATGGAGAGCTACGACCTGCTCCTGATGCCGACGGTGCCGCTGGTGGCGCAGCCCTTCCCCGGGCCGGACGCCTCGATCACCGAATACTGCATGCACGCCTGGAACATGCTGGCCAACTGCCCGACCTACAACTACACCGGCCAGCCCTCCATGTCGGTGCCCTGCGGCATGGTGGACGGCCTGCCCGTCGGCCTGATGATAACCGGGCGCTGGTGGGACGAGCCGACAATCTACCGGGCGGCGGCGGCCTTCGAGGCGAATTACGACTGGCGCTCCCTCTGACGGGGCGCGGAGCCCTCAACAGTCACCCCGGCCGGAGCGAAGCGAAGAGCCCGGGGCTATCTTCCGGCCTTGCCGCCGGGCTGAAACGGTTGGCCGTCTGAGCGATTATACTCACGGTCGTTGATTGGAACCGATTGTGCGGCACCTCCCCGCCGTAGCTCCGGCCCTTTGTCCTCATCCCGAGTAGCGGCGCCAGCCGCGTATCGAGGGACGGCTTCCCCCGCTGGCCATCCTTCGATACGCGCCCGCAGGCGGGCGCTACTCAGGATGAGGAGAGGCGGGGAAACCGGACGGCATTTGCCCGTGAGTTTCAACCCGGTGCCGCTGGTATTACTGCGCGGCGGCGGCGCGGGCGGCGAGCGAGCTTGAGCTCGCGTAGTCAAGCTCTCTCGGGAAGCCCTCCACGGAGCGCTGCAAGGCGGTCTCCAGCCGGTGCAGCGTCTCGTCGATCTCCGCGTCCGAGATGATGAGAGCCGGGCAGATGCGGACGAAATTCTTGACCGCGATCAGCACCAGCCCTTCGAGCAGTGCGTTGTAGCGGATGCGTTCCGCCATGGCCGGGTCCGGGCGCCGGCCTTCCGGCGTTTCGACGATGTCCAGCATGTAATAGAGCCCGGTTCCGCGCACATCGCCGACGACATCATATTTCCGCTGCAGCGCCTCCAGCCCGGCGCGGAGCCTCGCGCCCTTGGCGACTGCCTGTTCGGCGAGATTGTCGCGCAGCACGATCTGGAGCTGTTTCAGCCCGACGGCGGCCGGCAGCGGGTCGCCGGAATAGGTGCCGCCCCAGGGCAGGCCCGCCTTGCCGCGCGCCTCCTCGGCAATCCCGGGCGTCGTCACTGTGCCGGCTATGCCCATGCCGGCCGTCATGCCCTTTCCGAAGGACACGATGTCGGGCATCACGTCATATTGCTCGAAGGCCCAGATGCTGCCGGTCTTGGCGGGCGCAAGCTGCGCTTCGTCCAGCATCAGCAGCGCCCCCCAGCGGTCGGCGAGTTCACGCAGGCGCGGCAGCCATTCCGGCGGCGGCACCACCATGCCGCCCGCCACCGGGATGGTCTCCGCCATGATGAGCGCGGGATTGCGGCTGGTGACGTGCTCCATCAGCTCCTCGCTGTGGTCGAGGCAGGCGACATTGCAGCCGGGATACTGGAGGTTGATCGGGCAGCGGTAGCAGAGTGGGGCGTAGATGGCGTTGCGATGCGAGGGCATCATCAGCGGGCCGAGATGCGCCTTGCGCCCGCCGCCGACGCTGGTGACGGCCTCGGCCGCGAGGCTGCCGCCATGCAGGCCGCGTATCACCGACACGATGTCGTAGCGCCCGGTAACGCCGAGCGCCATGCGCATGGCGATCTCGTTGGCCTCCGAGCCCGTGACCGCGAAATTCACCACATTGAGGTCGCCCGGAAGCGTGCCCGCGATCAGCTCGGCGAATTCGATCAGCCAGGGGTTGGAATACCAGGAGGAGGTGTGGACGAGCTTGTCCGCCTGCTCGCGGATCGCCTCGGTCAGTTCCGGGTGGCTGTGGCCCAGCACCATGCACATCATGCCGGCGGTGAGGTCGAAATACTCCTTTCCGTCCACATCCGTCAGCACGATCCCCCGGCCGCTCTCGAAGATCACTCGGGGCTCGTAGCGCCAGCCATAGATGAAGGCCTCGTCGCGAGCCATCAGCTCGTGGTGCATGTTCGAGAACTGGAAGGTTTTCTCCATGGTCCGGCCTCCTCCTGCCTGCCGCGCAAGAGCCATCATGGCACAGCCGGCCGGAACTTGCGTGGCCGCCTGCCGGCCCTTATGGTCCGCGCCGCCGGGGAGGTGGCCGAGCGGCTGAAGGCGCACGCCTGGAACGCGTGTATACGGTAACCCCGTATCGTGGGTTCGAATCCCACCCTCTCCGCCATAGCCGATCCGTTTTTTGTGGGAAACGGGCGATCTCTATCGCATTGGAATTACGGAATTCATGATTCGGCAAACTCACCTTTCGGGACCTACTCGAAAACATTAGCGGGCTCCATGCATCCTAACGTGTGACTTTTCTCGGAACATGCAGATCTGATAGATCGTGGGAAGCAGCAGGAAAGGCCACTGGGCGCCAGCCTTACCCTAGATTGCCGATTATGGTGCGCCTGTCGGAATGGCGATAGCTTCAACGTCGGCTCTCGTCTCAATCATGGCTGAGACAGGCGTGTAGAGATCAACCTCGCTGTCCGCGCACCGTAAGGAGAGCACAAGCGAATAGCGCACTTTCTGTCCTCGGACATCGGCCTTCGCGCGATCCTTCCACCAGCCTCCGACCGGCTTGACGCAAATGATGTTGCGCGAGAGCAAATTGACTGCGGGTCCCGTCCATTGATCGCTGTGCAGCGACCCCGCGGATATCGATTGCGCGCCGAACAACCACCGGTCGTCGTCGGCCTCAATGAAAGGCCGATCATCCGCATGGTCCCACGCCTTCTTGTTCAGGCGCTTTTCGAAATTGATTTGTGTCTCCGATGAGCGCCTCAGGTCGAAGCGTAGCCCGAAGGACTGATAACGATAAGGATCGAATGCGGCGGATGAACCCGGGTTGGGTTCAACGAAATACGACAGTGTAACTTTCAGGGTGACGTCCTGATCACCCAGATTTTCCAAAGCCTCACGGGGCCATGGCAACGAATAGAAGTGGCATTCGTTCATGCCCTTTCCGCTTCGACAGTATGGTTGAATTTCCGCTTGGGAAATTAATGCCAAATGATTTTTCGCTGACGCTGCGGCGCGCTCGAACGTCGGAACTCCATGACCGTATTTCCTCAGCAGCCGACAGGCATCGCTTTTACGACTGGTCGCCTGCAGGGCCTCCTTCATCAAGGGTGTCCAATCCGCACTATGGATCATCAACGCCCTGATCGTCTCAGGCCAATAGTCAGGAAACTCGGCCATCAGCCGGGCGGCCAGCCGAGCGGCCTGCGCTGTCGCTGCGCTCGTCGCCCAAAACGAGACCAGCGGTCGCTGATCAGTGTTAGGGCCGGTCGACAGAAGCGCCAGAGAATCGGCGTTGTACACATCCGTTCTGGCGGGCGATATCACGCGATTACCGGCCTCCATAACGATGTCTGGCTTGAAAGGCGTCTTGCCCTGAAGCCACTGGGTCGAGGTCCGCGTGTGGGGGCTGATGTCGCCGGCCTCGGCGTACGGCGAATAATCCTCGAATTCCACCTCCTGGATATTTACCAGATCCGTGTATCCGCCGACCGTTATGACATTCCACGCCTGTGCCGGATCCTCGATTGAGAGATCGTCTGGATTCTCTATCCGGTGACTTTCGATCTCGTCTGGTGCATTGCCCGCAGCAACAACAAATAGCCTCGGCGGCACGCGGTCTCCAGTCTCGGTCACACCAGCTGCTTCTTGGTCGATCGCTGCACTCCAGGTCGTCGGGCGCTCGCCCGTTCGGTCCTCATTGGTCACGGCTAGGCAAAAAACCCTGCGACGGTTCGGTCGCTCGGTTTCCGGTAATGCCACAGCCTGCTTTGTAATCACGCCGTAGAAGCGTTCTTCGGTAGGGTCGAATCCATCTGGCGGAAGTATTTTGACCGACTCAAGACGGTGGGCCAGCGATAGGATTTCGGTACCTGTCAGATGTGGAGTGAGATCTCCGAACAGTGCAAGCCCTGCCATGCCCGTTCCGTGGCCTTCTGGGGAATCGGCACCCCCCCATTCGGTTCTCACCGCGGCCAAATCCGCTTCTGCGAGCGCAGGCTCGATCAAGATGTGGGCACGATTCACCCCCGTATCGAGAAGACAAACCGCCGGAACATCCATGCCCGGCCATTCGGTTCGCTCCGACAATTCTTCGCAGACGTCCCGTTGCTCGTCGCGGTCGATATCGTCCAGAAAGAAGGCTGGGCTATCGCTTGCGCTACGCAGCTCGACGATCGAGAAACGCGCGAACAACATTAACTCAATGGTTGCCTTGTTGGCTAATACCGGCAGCACGACATGTTCGGGAAAATACAGGCGCTGCTCACGATCCGCCGCGCGCGCTCCGAGCCGGTCGACTAACTGCTCTAGCTCGCCCTCGAATTCGCGCGCGCACCATACTTCCCACCACATTTCTTGGCCTGCCTTCGGAAGTTTCGACGGATCGTCGGTCCAGAAGGTTCCGAAATCAGCCGCACGGATGGATTCGATGGGATCGACAAAGTCATTTAGTGGAGGTTTTCTTCCCTTGGGGGTCAGCTCGCCTTCTTGGTACTCACGAAGGATGTCCGCGAACGCCTCGCGCGACTCATCGGGAACATATAAACCGACGATCCTGTTCTCGTTCGTATCGAGCTTGGCGGCTCCCGGCTTGATGCCTTTTTTCTTTCGTTCGACTGCATCGACACGGGATCCCCGCTTCAACTCAACTTCGAGAAAAGCGCCCTGCGGGGGGTCAAGCCGCGCGTCCTGGCGCCTTGCCGCATCGAATGCCAGATAGGAGGCGGCAAGTTCTCCGCGCAGCTTCGCGCCATGCTCCTCACGGTTGCGCGGCGTGCCGGCGCCAATCGGATTTGAGGCAGCCGAAGTAAACGACGCGGCCTGAAGCCGCCGCGACAAATCAATGTGCGGAAGGTCGTAAGGAGGTGCCACGACTCAGTTCGAACCCGGCGCGCCAGTGAAAGCCTCGCGCATCTCCCTACGTTCATCAAGGGCGCCTACAACATCGCGTGTCGTAAGTCGGTCCCGTTCATCCAGTATCGCGGTTTTCACCGCTTTCTCCGCTGCGCGGGCAAGTTCGGACTGGCTGAGGCCGCGCCCCGCATCAAGGATCCGTTTCCACGCAAGATTCGGATACTTCATGGGCCTGAGATAGGCCTTGATGACCCCGCGTATCTCATCGTCGGTCGGCATCTCGAACGGTAGAACCATATCAAACCGTCGAAGCAGTGCCCGATCAAGAAGGTCGGGATGATTGGTCGCACCGACGATGAGGCTGTCCGTCGCGTTCGGTTCTTCCATGAATTGCAGGAACGAGTTGAGGACCCTGCGCATCTCGGCGACATCGTTGGATGCGCTGCGATGTCCGCCGACGGCATCGAATTCGTCGAAGAGATAGACGCCTCGGCGTTTCGCCGTTTCATCGAATACGAGACGCAATTTCGCGGCCGTCTCTCCCATGAAGCGCGTAATGAGCGCCTCGAGGCGGATGACGAACAACGGCAGTTTCAAGGCGCTGGCTAGTGCCTCTGCAGTCATGGTTTTCCCAGATCCCGGCGGCCCGACGAACAGAAGTCGTCGGCTGGGCGTTTTCCCGTGCTCACGAAGCCAGTCCCTGCGCACCTGTTCTCGAATCAGACCATCGAGTTGGCCCCGGAGCGAAGTGTTGAGCACGACGTCGTCAAGACGATACGAGGATCTGCGTACTTCTATGAGGCCGGCGAGTTCGCCGCGTGGCGTAGCGAACGGAACAGCGATCGTTTGCCCCTGACCGGAAAAACGGGTACGGGCAGTCTCTACGGCCTCCCGAAGCTCTTGCGCCAGACTGCGACGCCCTTGGCGAGCCTCAGACGCGGCAGCTTGGAGTGCGACGGTGAAAAACCGATCCTCATCGCCTGCTGCTTGACTCCGCAACATCTCAAGTATGTGCTTCGCACTGGACATCTTCGGGAATGGTAGCATCTTCGTCTGAAAGTACAGCCAGCAATTCTCATGGGTCTGCGTTAGCGGCTCCGCGCGTCGGCTCCGTTCCGGGCACCAGCGGCATCCCCATGAGTCCCGCCGCCTTGACAAAGGGATTCCCGCCCGTTGCTATTCCGGGACGGACGGCTCCGAGCCGTCCCGGGGGGATGCGATGGCGACGCGCCTGCAACAGACGCCTGAGCCTTGCTCGGGCCCGCTCCGCGCCGACGGCGCCCGGGCATGAAGGACATCGACCGGGAGGCGTTCGAGCCGTTCCCGTTACCGGAGGTCGAACCGGGATTCACCTTCAACGCCAATTTCTGCCGCAACCCGATGTGCCCGAATTTCGGCCCGGCGGCGAACCCGGACGACTATGCCGATCTCTACTCCGTCGTTCAGCACAAGATCGTCAAGACCGACCGGAGCTATGTCTGCGGGACCTGCAAGATGAGTTCGCGGCTGCTGTCGAACCGCTGCCTGCATGCGGCCTATGTCTGGTTCAAGCGCCAGAGCATTCCCTTCGCCACCTGCCCCCGGGAGGGCTGCGGGAATGCCGGCGTCAATGTCTTCGAGCACCGGGGGCCGGACCGGTTCTGGTACGACAGCGAGAACCGGTCCGACACGATAGCCGGTTCGCCTTTGCAGGAATGGCAATCAGGTTCTTGCAGTGCCCCGGTAGCATTGGGCCCCAATGTCCTTGGGGTTCGGCCGGGGCATCCTTTCAGGGGCTGGCCGAAGGGGCGGTGTCCGGCTCGTGCGGACCTGCCATCAGGAAAAATCGTAGCTGTCCTCGAAGTCCTCCGTTCCTGCGGCGCCGGGCCTGTCGAAAGCCTGCCGCGGCGGCATGCGCCCGGTATCCTCGATCCTGTCGAACAATTCGCTGGCCGACGGAATCACCTCCAGCCGTTCCAGCGCGACGGCAAAGGACCATGTCGTCATGACGCGAACATACGGGCCGAAGTCCATTCTCATGACGCTGGCGTCCTCGAACAGAACCAGGCCCGTAGCATCGCGCGAGAGCGTGTTACGGATTTCGTCTGCTAATTCCCTGATTGAATTCTCGCCGGCGTCCTTGATCCTGCTGTATCGCCGAAAACGCGCCCGTTCCGCTTCAGGTACATATTGAAGCAACTCGCGATTCTGCCGTAACAACGCCCCGTAGGCGGTTTCGACAATACGAATGCGGTTCCCGCCCCTGGCCATCCACTCTGTCAGGGTGGCCTGGTCCGGACCGTCCTGCGGGCCGTCCGTGAGTTCGACCTGCACGGCATCGGTAATCAGTATCTGGCTTCGGAACCGGTCCAAAAGGTCAAGCCTTCCAATGCGCGCGAGTGAAATCAGCGGCCCGGTGTCGGGCATCACCACCGCGATCATTCCGGCGCCGCGCCCGGTAGCGGAACGCCCAGCGCCTCCGCCAGCATCGGGAGCGCCTCGGCGACCTCACGCTCAACCTGCTCTTCGCGGCCCCGGCCCCGCGGCAGTCGGAAGCCGCAGTTCACCATGGCGTTCAGCAGATCACGGAAGCTTTCGACGCCGATGCCGTCCATCGCTTCTCGCGAGTCGATGCGGCCCTCGGAGTAGGCCTGGAGGAACTCGGCTGCAGTAATGAGCCTTTTCATTCCCGTCCTCCGGTGCTCACAGCGGCCCTGGGCGCCGCCCCCGGACGCGGTGCAAGACAGCCTCATCGCGCACCGCTTGCATCGGGACTTCCCGGATTCGAACCCAGGAGTTTGCACGCGGGACCGCAGGACCGGCCGTGCCGGTCCGGCACGATCCGCTTCTCTTCGCCGTTCCCGTTTCCAGCCCGCACTTATGCATCATGACGGTTTTACCGGCTTGCACAAGCCGCACCTGCATACAGGGAGGACAGAAGCGGATCATGCCGGAAGGCGCTTCGAACAGGTTTATACCAGCGGTCGTTGATCGGAACCGATGGCGCGGCGCCTCCCTTCTGTAGCCCCGGTCCTTTGTCCTCATCCCGGTCGGCTACTCAGGATGAGGAGAGGCGGGGGTGCCGGGCGGCATTTGCCCGTGAGTCTCAACCCGGTGCCGTTGGTATTATGTGGCCATATCGCCGATCGCTACCGGCCCGACCACAACAGGCGCTTCGCCACAACGCCCGAACTCGAGGACAGCGCCTTCGCGCCCCTTGTCCAGACCGGACAGGTCGACGACATCCTCTGCATCCAGGAAGAGCGCACCGTCGCAAACGACGACACCGTCAGATATACAAGACGCGTCCTGCAAATCCCCGCCCGGCCGGCCAGACCCCACTATGTCAGGGTAAGGGTCCGCGTGCATGAATATCCCGACGGATCGCTCGCCCTCTTTCTCGGGCCGCGATGCCTCGCCAGATACAACAGCGACGGCGCCCCCTCCGAACCCCAAACCGGAAGGCCGCGTAAACCGCTTCGACGCCACCTGCCGAAAGTCCTGTGGACAAGGGGACGGCCGCTCCGCGACCGGCTACTTCCCCACAGGACCCACAACAAAAACAGAGCGCCGCATCAGGGATTTGCGGCCTCGTTTCCTTATCCGCCGGCGCGGTCGCGATGCCTGGCGAGGAAGGCGAGCAGCGCCGCGTTGAACGCTTCGGGCCGTTCGATATTGGTCAGGTGCCCGGCGCCCCGGATCAGGGCGAATTCCGAGCCGGCGATGCGTTCCTGCAGCGCCCTTCCGATAGCAGGCGGGGTCAATCGGTCATGCTCGCCGTAGATGAGCAGCGTCGGGACCCGGATGCTGTCGATTTCGGCAGAGCGGTCGAAGGAAAGCGAGGCTTCGATGGTCTTCAGGTAGGACTCCTTGTGGAGGCCGGCGATGCTCTCCCACAGCTTCCGGCGCGCGCATTCGTCCGCGCCGGGCGCAACCAGGCTCTCCACCAGCGCATCCGCGATGTCGCGCGGCTCCTTGCCCGCCAGAAGCGGCGCCTGGCGCAGCCGGATGAACTCGGCGCGCTTCTCCGGCGGCATGGAGTCCTGGAAATCCGCCCGCGTGTCGCAGAGCACGAGGGTGGCGACCCGCTCCGGGAAGCGGGCGTGGAAGTCCTGCGCGATCCGCCCGCCCATGGAGAGCCCGACGAAATGCGCCCGTTCCGCCCCGAAGCGGTCGAGCACCCGGAGCGCGTCCCCTGCGAAATCGCCGAAGTCGAGCGCGCCCTCATAATCGTCGGACTCGCCGTAACCGCGCGCGTCCCAGGCGACGGCATGGAAGCTGCCGCCGAGCGCTTCGAGCTGCCCGGTCCAGTTCTTCCGGTTGCCGCCGATGCCGTGCAGGAAAAACACCAGCGGCCCCGACCCGGCCCGGTCCACGGCGAGCCGCGGCGCCCCCTCGATGAAGACCGTCTCGATGTCGGTCATCCGCACCCGCCGTCAGATGGAGAAGCCGCCGAGCTTGGTCTCCAGATATTCCGCAATGCCCTCATGGCCGCCCTCGCGGCCGAGGCCGCTCTCCTTCGAGCCGCCGAACGGGGCGGCGGCCGCGGTCGGGTTGATGTCATTGATGCCGACAATGCCGAATTTGAGGCCCTCGAACATGCGGAAGCCCTTCGCCATGTCGCGCGTATAGACATAGGAGGCGAGGCCGTAATGGGTGTCGTTGGCCATGGCGAGCGCCTCTTCCTCGTCCCGGAAGGCGATGATCGGCGCGACCGGCCCGAAGGTCTCCTCGCGGTAGATCTGCATGTCGGGCGCAACACCGGAAAGCACGGTCGGCGCATAGAAGGTGCCCTGCGCCAGCGCGCCCTCCGCCATGCGATGCCCGCCGCAGAGCACCGCCGCGCCGCGCCCGGCCGCGTCCGCCACCTGGCGCTCGACCTTCTCTATCGCGGCCTCGTTCACCAGCGGGCCGATCTGCACGCCCTCTTCGAGGCCGTTGCCGGCCCGCATCCGGCCAACGCGCGAAACGAACTCCTCCGTGAAGGCATCGATAGCGTTCTCATGCACGAAAATGCGGTTCGGGCAGATGCAGGCCTGGCCCGTGTTCAGGAACTTGACCAGTGCCGCGCCCTTGGCCGCATGGACGGGGTCGGCGTCCTCGAGCACCAGGAAGGGCGCATGGCCGCCTAGCTCCAGCGAAACGCGCTTCATCTGCGCGGCCGCCCTGGCGGCGATCATCTTGCCCACCTCCGTCGAGCCGGTGAAGGTGATCTTGCGCACCCTCGGGTCGGTCAGGAAGGCGTCCCCGACAGGCGCGGGGTCCTCGGCCGTCACGAGGTTGACGACGCCCGCCGGCACGCCCGCCGCCTCCAGACATTCGAACACCTTGACCGCGCATAGTGGCGTCGCCTCGGCCGGCTTCAGCACGATGGTGCAGCCGGCGGCGATGGCCGGCGCCACCTTGCGCGTCACCATGGAGACCGGATAGTTCCAGGGCGTGACGGCCGCGACGACGCCGACCGGCTGTCGCAGCACCATGAAACGCTGGTCGCCGCGCGGAGCCGGGATCGTCTCGCCATAGACGCGCTTCGCCTCCTCGGCATACCACAGCAGAAAGTCCGCGCCGTAGCGCACCTCGTTGCGCGCGGCGCGCAGCGGCTTGCCCTGTTCGAGCGTCATGGTGCGGGCTAGGTCCTCCGCCCGCTCGGTCATGATCTCCCAGGCGCGGTAGAGGATGCGCGAGCGCTCATAGGCCGTCTGCCCCGCCCAGCCGGCGAAGGCGCGCTCCGCCGCGTCGATGGCGCGCACGGCGTCCGCGCCGCCGCCGTCCGGCACGTCGCCTACCGTCTCCCCGTTCGCCGGGTTCGCCACCGGGAAGCGCCCGCCGCCCGCCGCCTCGCACCACATGCCGTCGATATACATGGCTCCGCGCCCCTCTTCGTTCCCTCGGCCGTCCGCCCCTTACCCCGCCCGCGCCGGCCGCTCAAGGGCCCGCCTCCGCTGCCGGCCGGGGAAAGCTGTCGCTTGCATCCCGCCTCGTCCCGCAACACCATGGCGCGGCGGGACCGACGAAGGGGATGCGCTGATGAAATTCGCACTGCGCTATTGCAATACCGGACGTTACACCGATCCGGCGGAGGCGGCGGCGCTGCTCCAGGCCGGCGAGGCGGCGGGCTTCGAATCCGCCTGGACCATTGAGCACACTGTCGTGCCGAAGGGCTACCGGTCTTCCTATCCCTATGCGGCGGGCGGCAGGATGCCGGGAGACGAGGCGGAATTCGTCATGCCGGACCCGCTCATCTGGATGTCCTGGGTCGCGGCCAGGACCGAGCGCATCCGCCTCGGCACCGCCATCCTGATCCTGCCGCAGCACAACCCGGTCGTCACCGCCAAGCAGGTGGCCACGCTGGACGCCATGTCGGGCGGGCGCATCGAGCTCGGCATCGGCGTCGGCTGGCTGCGCGAGGAATTCGACGCCCTCGGCGTGCCCTTCGAGGACCGGGGCGCGCGCACCGACGACTATGTGCATGCCATGCGCGAGCTCTGGCGGTCCCCCGCGCCGACCTACAGGGGCCGCTTCGTCTCCTTCGAGAATGCCTATATGCAGCCGAAGCCGGCCAACGGCACGGTGCCGATCACGGTCGGAGGCCACTCGAAGGCGGCGGCGCGGCGGGCGGGCCGGCTCGGGGACGGCTTCTTCCCGGCGCGCGGCGCGCCCGAGGACCTGTTCGACCTGGTGCGCGCGACAGCACGGGAGCACGGGCGCGACCCTGACGCGATCACGCTCACCTGCTCGATCCCGGACGATCTCGACGAACTGCCGCGCCTGGCCGCAATGGGCGTCGGGCGCGTCACCGTGCCGGTCACCGGCGTGGCCGGCCTCGCCATGCGCGTTGACGGGCCCGAAGACGTGATGGCGTGGAAGGACACAATCGAGCGCTACGCCGACCTCTGAGCGGGCGGCCCGGTCAGTCCCGGACGGCGGCGATCAGATATTCGATATTGCCTTGCGGGCCGCGCACCGGGCTTTCCTCCAGGCCCAGCACGGTCCAGCCGTCCAGACCCTGCAGCCAGGCGCGGACGGCCTCGCAGACCTCCCGGCGCACCGCCGGGTCGCGCACCACGCCGCCTTTGCCCACACGCTCCCGCCCGGCCTCGAATTGCGGCTTTATCAGCGCCACCAGATGGGCGCCGGCCCGGGTGAGGGCGAGCGGCGCGGGCAGCACCGTGCTGAGCGAGATGAAAGAGGCGTCGCAGACGACCAGATCGACGGACTCCGGGACGTCGTCCGCCGTCAGATAGCGCGCATTGACGCCCTCCATCACGCGCACCCGGGCATCCTTGCGCAGCGTCCAGGCGAGCTGCCCGCGCCCGACATCGACGGCCCACACGCAGGCCGCGCCGTTCGCCAGCAGCACATCGGTGAAGCCGCCCGTGGAGGCTCCGATATCGAGGCATGTCCGGTCCCGGACGGGAACCGCGAAGGCGTCAAGGCCGTGCGCCAGCTTCAGCCCGCCGCGCGAAACCCAGGGATGCGCCCGCCCGCGCACTTCCAGCGCCATGTTGGGAGCGACGGCATGGCCCGCCTTGTCGAGCCGCTGCGTGCCGGAATAGACCTTGCCCGCAAGAACGAGCGCCTGGGCCTGCGTCCGGTTTTCGGCGAGGCCGCGCGCGACCAGGACCCGGTCGAGGCGGTCCTTCACCCGGCGGCGGCGGGCGCGAGCGCGGCAAGCACCGTCCGGAAAATGCTGTCCGTGTCCAGCCCCGCCTGGGCGACCTGCGCTTCCGGCTTGTCATGGTCGATGAAGATGTCAGGCATGACCAGGGAGCGGACCTTCAGCCTGCCGTCCAGAAGGCCCCGGCTTGCAAGGAATTGGAGCGCAAACGCCCCGAAGCCGCCGACCGAGCCTTCCTCGACCGTGAGCAGCAATTCGTGGTCCGCCGCCAGCCGCCGCAGCAGGTCTTCGTCGAGCGGCTTGGCGAAGCGCGCATCGGCCACCGTGGTTGAAACCCCTTCCGCGTCCAGCCGCTCGGCCGCCGCCAGCGCGTCGTGGAGCCGCGCGCCGTAGCAGAGGATGGCGGCTTTCGCGCCTTCCCGCACAATCCGGCCCTTGCCGAGTTCCAGCGCCTCGCCGCGCTCCGGCAAGGGCACTCCGACGCCTTCCCCGCGCGCATAGCGCAGCGCCGAAGGGCGGTCGTCGATTTCCGCCGCCGTCGCCACCATATGCACAAGGTCGGCTTCGTCTGCGGCCGCCATCAGCACGAAATTCGGCAGGCAGCCGAGATAGGCGATATCGAAGGCGCCGCAATGGGTTGCGCCATCGGCCCCGACATAGCCGGCCCGGTCCACGGCGAAGCGCACCGGCAGGGACTGGATCGCCACGTCGTGGACGACCTGGTCGTAGCCGCGCTGGAGGAAGGTGGAATAGATCGCTGCAAAGGGCTTCATGCCCTCGCAGGCGAGACCGGCGGCGAAGGTCACGGCATGCTGCTCCGCGATGCCGACATCGAAGGCGCGGTCCGGGAAGCGCGCACCGAACGCATCCACGCCCGTGCCGGAGGGCATGGCGGCGGTGATCGCGCAGATCGCCGGGTCGCGCTCCGCCTCGGCGATCAGGCTCTTCGCAAATACCGAGGTGTAGGAGGGCGCGGCCGGCTTCGACTTCGCCTGGACGCCGGTGTCGAGGTTGAATTTCGAGACGCCATGATATTTATCGCCGGAGGTTTCCGCCGGTTCGTAGCCCTTGCCCTTCTGGGTCACCGCATGGATCAGCACCGGCCCGCGACCGTGCGTATCGCGGACATTGCGCAGGATGGCCAGCAGGTGGTCCAGATTGTGGCCGTCTATCGGGCCGACATAGTAGAAGCCCAGTTCCTCGAACAGCGTGCCGCCGGTGACGAGGCCGCGCGCATATTCCTCCGCCCTGAGCGCCGCGATCTCGAACGGCTTGGGGAAGCGCCGCGCCACTTCCTTGGCCACCTGCCTGAGCGAGCGGTAGGAGCGCGACGAAATCAGCCGCGCGAGATAATTGCTCATCGCGCCGACATTGGGCGCGATCGACATGTCGTTGTCGTTCAGAACGACGACCAGCGGCAATTCCATCGCGCCGGCATTGTTCATCGCCTCATAGGCCATGCCGGCGGTCATCGCGCCGTCCCCGATCACCGCGATGCAGCGCCGTTCGTCGCCCCGGAGCCGCGCGCCCGCCGCCATGCCGAGCGCCGCCGAGATCGAGGTCGAGCTGTGCGCCGCGCCGAAGGGGTCGTATGGGCTCTCCACGCGCCGGGTGAAGCCCGAGAGGCCGCCGCCCTGGCGCAGCGTGCGCATGCCGGACCGCCGCCCGGTCAGGATCTTGTGCGGATAAGCCTGGTGGCTCACATCCCAGATCAGCCGGTCATGCGGGGTTTCGAACACCGCATGCAGCGCTACGGTCAGTTCGATCACGCCGAGGCTGGCGCCCAGATGACCGCCCGTTTGCGAAACCGTATCCACCGTTTCGAAGCGCAGTTCGGCGGCGAGCTGCTTCAGGTCGTTGTCAGAGAGTTCCCGGAGGTCGGCAGGAGAGTCGATGCGGTCCAGCAAGGGGGTGGTTCGGTTGGACAGGTACATGGGATACCTCTCAACTGCTGCGTTCGACGGCGAACCGGGCGGCGTCCCGCAGCGGGCCGGCGCGGGCGCCGAAACAATCGAGATGTGCGGCTGCCTGTTCGCTCAGAATCTTAGCCCGCGCGCGTGCCGCCTCAATGCCGAGCAGCGAGACGACCGTGGCCTTGCCTTGCGCGGCGTCCTTGCGCAGGCGTTTGCCGGCTTCCTCTTCCGAGCCGTCGGCGTCGATCAGGTCATCCGCGATCTGGAAGGCGAAGCCGAGGTCCTGGGCATAGGCCGTGAGCGCGCGCTCCGCCTCGGCCGGCGCCGCGCCCAGAAGCGCGCCCGCCCGGCAGCAGAAGGCGATCAGCGCGCCGGTCTTCATGCGCTCCAGGCGGGCGATTTCGCCGAATTCGAACGCAGTCCGCTCGGCGAGCATGTCGAGCATCTGGCCGCCGCACATGCCCTCGCCGCCGGCCGCGCGCGCAAGGCCGCTGACAAGCCGCAGGCGAACGGCCGGGCTCGGATGCGTCTCGGCATCGGCCAGCACTTCGAAGGCCAATGTCAACAGGGCATCGCCCGCCAGAATGGCCGTCGCTTCGTCCCAGGCGGCATGGACCGTCGGCCGGCCGCGCCGGAGGTGGTCATCATCCATCGCTGGCAGGTCGTCATGGACCAGGGAATAGCAATGCACAAGTTCGACTGCCGCGCCGCAGCGCAACGCAAAGCGCTCCTCGACGCCGAACAGGTCCGCCGACGCCGCGACCAGGAAGGGCCTCAGCCGTTTGCCGGGGCCGAGCGCGGCGTAGCGCATGGCGTCGAACAGCCGTTTCTCGGCGCGCCCCGTGTCGGGCAGCAGTCCCGCCAGTATCCGGTCAACCTTGGCGCGAACCCGGCCGAGACGGTCGGGAAAGTCCGTCACCCGCCGGGGTCCGGCCCGAGCGGCTCGGCAGCGGGAGCGCCATTGCGGTCGAGCGCGATCTTTTCGACCTTCTCCTGCGCCAAACGCAGCTTGTCCTCGCAATGGCGCTTGAGCGCGGCGCCGCGCTCATAGGCGGCAATGGCGTCTTCGAGCGGCGTCCGGCCCTGCTCCAGCCGCTGGACGATCTGCTCCAGTTCCGCCATCGCGTCCTCCAAGCTCATCGCTGAAATTGCGGTCGTTTCAGCTGTCACGGGCCGCCCTTTGCGCCAATGTTGCAGGTCCGTCCATCCTAATACGCCTCTGGCGCATATTCAAATCGGAGCGGGCTGGACGCCTATTCCGCAGTCAGCACGATCTTGCCGGCGACCTTGCGGGAGAGGAGCCGGCGCAGCGCCTCGGCCGCCCGTTCGAGAGGCCAGGTTTCGGCGATGCGCGGCTTCAGCGCGCCCCGCTCGTATAGCGCGAAGAGGTCCGCGAAGCTCCGCTGCAGCCGCTCGGGCTCGCGTTCGCGGTGCGAGCTCCAATAGACGCCGATCGCCGCGATGTTCTTGACGAGGAGCAGATTGGCCGGGGCCTGTGGAATGCGCCCGGCCGCAAAGCCGACCACCAGCAGCCGCCCGCCCCAGGCGATGCAGCGCATGGACGCATCGAAGACGTCGCCGCCCACCGGATCGTAGATCACGTCCGCGCCGCGCCCCTCGGTGAGTTCCCTGACGCGCGCGCGGATATCCTCGCTCCTGTAATCGATGCCGTGGTCCGCGCCGTGTTCGACGGCCACCCCCACCTTTTCCGGCCCGCCGGCGGTCGCGATGACGGTGGCGCCCATCGCCTTGCCGATCTCGACCGCCGTGAGCCCGACGCCGCCGGCGGCGCCGTGTACGAGCAGGGTTTCGCCCGCCTTGAGGCCGCCGCGATGGTCGAGGCCGATATGGCTCGTGCCGTAAGTCACAGGGAAGCCCGCGGCGGTGACGAAATCCATGCTCTCCGGCAGGCGGTAAACATGCACGGCCGGCGCGCAGACCTGCTCTCGATAGGCGCCGTAGTCCATCACCGCCATGACGCGCTCGCCGATCTCGAAGCCTTCGACGCCGGGCCCGAGCGCATCGATATGGCCCGCGCATTCGAAACCGGGGCTGAACGGAAAGTCCGGGCGCGTCTGGTATTGCCCGGCGGCGACCAGCGAATCGGCGAAATTCACGCCGATGGCGGCGGCCCGCACCCGCACCTCGCCGGGGCCGGGTTCGTCCGGTTCGATGTCTTCGACAGTGAACCCGTCGATCCCGTCGAAGGACCGGCAGAGGACCGCCCGCATCAGCGCAGCACCCGGTTCAGCATCGCCTCGGAGCGCCTGTTGGCGAGTTCCTTCATGGCGGTCACTTCAGTCACCGCGCCTTCACGCGCGAAGGCATGGTCCGTGTCGGGATAGGTGTAGATCTCGGCAGCCGCATGGCCGGCCAGCGCCGCTGCCGTCGCGTCGCGGACCGGCACGGGCGTCCAGGGGTCCGCCTCGCCGATATGCAGCATCACGGGCCGCGTTATCTGCGCCGCCTCGCCCAGATAGTCCTCAATGCCGACGCCGTAATAGGAGATATCGCAATCCGCCTCGCCGCGCGCGGCATGCAGGAAGGCGAGCAGCCCGCCCAGGCAATAGCCCTGCGTCGCGACCTTGCCGCTGCATTCGGGCATCTCCCGCAGGTGCGCGACGGCCGCGGCCGTGTCCGAAACCGCAAGATCGACATCGAATTGCGAGCGCGTCGCCAGCGCCTGGTCCCGATGCCCGGGGGTTTCCGGGTCGAGCTCGAAGTCCGGGTCGATGCGCCAGTAGAGCTTCGGGCAGACAGCGAGGAAGCCCCTGCCGGCCCAGTCGTCGGCAATGGCGCGCATGAAGCGGTTGACGCCGAACACCTCGTTCAGCAGCAGCAGGCCGGGCGCCGGCCCGTCGGTGTCGGGAAAGGCGGCATAGGCGCCGAAGGTTTCGCCGGCGGGTGTCGTGATCGTAAGCTCGGACATGGGATCGGGCGTCTCGTTTCGGGATGTTACGCGCATTGTAGCAGCCGGTTGCGGCGAAGCGGACATCCGGCGCGTTTTGCGTGACAATGGGCAGGCCGGAGAATCGGGGGAGTTGCAGGCATGGCCGAACTGGAAGGCAAGACCGCCGTCATCACGGGAGGCGCCAGCGGCATCGGCGAGGCGACGGCGCGGCTGTTCGCCGCCGAGGGCGCGCGCGTCGTGATCGCCGACATGCAGCGCGAGCGCGGCGAGGCGCTGGCGGCGGAGCTGGGCGAGGCGGCGCTGTTCGCCTCCTGCGAGGTTCGCGACGAGGCGGAGGTGAAGGCGGCGGTCGATCTGGCGCTTGAACGCTGGGGGCGGCTCGACTGCATGTTCAACAATGCGGGCTTCGGCGGCGCGCTCGGGCCGCTGGAGGCGATTCCGGCGGAGGAGTTCGACCTTTCCTTCGATGTGCTGGTGCGTGGCGTGTTCCTCGGCATGAAGCATGCGATCCCGGCGATGAAGGCGCAGGGCTCGGGCAGTATCGTCAACACGGGCAGCATCGCCGGCATCACCGCCGGGCGCGGGCCGCAGGTCTATTCGGCTGCCAAGGCGGCTGTGGTGCATCTGTCCAAGGTTTCCGCAATGGAGCTCGGCGAGCACTCGATCCGGGTGAACTGCGTCTGCCCCGGCTATATCGCGACGCCGCTTTCGGCCAATACGGTCGGCCGGCCGGATAGCCTGATCGAGGAGCGGCTGGACGACTACGCCCTGCAGCAGCCGATCCCGCGCGTCGGCCGGCCGCGCGATATCGCCGAGACCGTGCTGTTTCTCGCGAGCGACCGGTCGAGCTTCGTCACCGGCCAGGCGATCACCGTGGACGGCGGCGCGGCCACGGGCGTGCTGTGGCGCGACCAGAAACCCTTCTACAGGCAATACCGCCCCATCCGCGTCTATCATCCGGACCGCCGTTAGGGCCGTTGCCGCTCTTCGAGACCCACATCGTTGTGGACTGGTCGGCGCGCTCGAAACCGAGCCCGGCCCGGCCTAGTCCCGACTCGATCTGGTGGGCGGCGGTGCGAAACGGGCGGCGGCTCGAACCGGAATATGCGCGCACGCGCCACGATGCCGTTGAGCGTCTTGCAGCCTTCATCGCTGACGAGCTGGATGCAGGACGCCGCGTTCTGGCCGGCTTCGATGCCGGGTAGGCGGGGTCGTTACCGAGCCCCGCCCCCCACAGACCCGAGCGTGCGCGACTGACGCACTCGGTTCCTCACCTGACAGGTTCGCGCAAGGAGTTTTGCCATGAGCGCGGATACGAGACTGGTGGCAGGGGATACCGCGTGAGTAGCGCGTTCATCCGGTCCCAGTTCATGCGCCGCAGGCGGCTGCGGCGTG
>JAJECF010000198.1 GCA_022822125.1 Alphaproteobacteria bacterium | reverse complement strand
AAACCGCGTCTTCAAAAGCTACGACGACATCCTCGACCACTGCTGCAATGCCTGGAACAATCTCGTATCACAGCCCGCACGCATCGCATCAATCGGAACCCGAAAATGGGCCCATGGGTTCTGAACCACCGCCGTTGGTATTACCCGGATGTCATTGCAACCGCCGGGTGCCGGACACCAGAGCGATGCAGGTGTTGTGGCAGTAAACCGGGCGGCAGTCAGAAATCGAGCCGCCAGTAAATGTCTACAAGAAAGTCCTCTCCGTGTTGGTCCACTCTGGACGCGGCGCGAGCGCCGAAATGTTGCATGTCTCCGAGGGGATATTCGGCAACGACACCGGTTTCAAAACCCTCGTCAATGATCGGAGAGACCCGAAGGGGCCACCCCACCAGACCGAATTGATGATCGAACCATTCTGAGGCCAGCCATACAACCATGGCGGTTGTCGCCAGCACTGCCCCGAATTTCCAACTCCCCTCCTCTCTTTTCGAATGGCAATGATAAGCGTCCGTCCGCTCTTCCCGATGACACCCGGTCCGGTCCAATTCTCCGGCATGGGCCATGGCCTCCTGTTGAGACAGGACCAAGCCGCACAGAATCAAGAGCAAGGAAATCAGCTTGTTCACAGCAAACCCTCTCCCGGAGTCGCGTTTCGTGCAGAAAGAGATCGGATCGGATGACGCTGCTGTGCGCCGTTCGGTGCGCAAGCGGGGCGAACGGATTACCTGGATTTCGGCTTGACGGCGGAAGCTCCTGCCTACTCCACGACCACTGCGGTTCCGCTCGCCGATACCATGAGCATGCTGCCGCGTGTAGGTGACGGGCGAGGCGGCGTTCTTTTCCGTCGCCATGCCGACCGTCGAAAGCGGCGATGCTGTTTTTCCGGTCCTGACAAACCGCCCGGCCGTCGCCGGCCCCTACAAGGCTTCGGAGGCGGTTTCCGAAACGGACGGCGTGTTCGCCGCCGAAGTCCTGCAACCGGAACGGATTCAGGCGTCATTCTTCTACCGCCGGACCGACGCAACCCGCTTCCCGTCCATGGACAGCGACTTGCGGTCCGCCCTGGCGCGGGGCCTTTCCGAAAAGACGGATGCGGAAGTAATCGCGCAAATCGTCGAGGATGTTTCGCGCACGGCGGCGAGCGCGGCCGACGATTATGACAGCTACCGCAAGCGGCTGATTTACGACCATATCGACGGGCGCTTCGCCAGCATGGAAAGCGACATGCGAATTCTTGTCGGCAGCGAAACGCTGGCGGATATGTCGCCCCTGTTTCGAGGCGCGCAAGGCGATGTTTCGGTTGTCGAGAATGTCCGCCGCCTGTCCGGCGGACTTCGCGTCTCGCCGCATATCGCCGTTGCCGCCAGCGACAAGCAGGACGCTATCGTAAGGCGCGGAATGCGCCGGGATATGGTCTGCCCCATGTGGCGCGGCGTAAATGTCATTTTCGACGAAGTGACCAAAGCGGCAACCGGCGAAATCGTCCTGACCGCCATTCTGCAATTCGCAAAGAAGGTGATCCGGACGGACGGCTTTGCCCGCGTGGAAACGCAACACGCCTGATATGTGGCCCTTCCGCTCGAAACCCCGCGCGCAAGCGTCCGGCGAGCTTTCGGCAACGGAAGTCGCCATAGAGGCGCTCGCGCGCGAGGCGAGTCGCTCGATTCCGCCGCCCTGGCGACGGCGGAAGCCTGCATAGGGCTTTGGTCGCGGGCGCTGGCGTCGGCAACCGTGGAACCCGCCTCTATGGCGCTGGCGGGCCTTTCCGCGCCCGTCCTGGCGCTGGCGGGCCGGATGCTGGCGACGCGGGGCAATGCCGTGTTCCTGATAGCCGTAGAAGGCGGGCGCGTCATGCTGCACCCGGCCGGCGGTTGGGATCCTCGCGGCGGCTACGATCCCGCCTCGCGGCGCTACCGCCTGACTATGAGCGGGCCGGACGGAACGGTTACGCGCATTGTGTCCGGCGATAGCGTCCTGCATTTCGCCTATGGGGCGACGGAAGCCCAATGGTGGCACGGGCGCGGGCCGCTCTGGCGCTCGCGCGCGACCGCCGGGCTTGCCGCTCAAATCGAGGCGCAAGCGACCAAAGAGGCGAAAATCAACCCGTTCCGCGCCTTGCAATACGATCCGACAGCCGACGAAAACCGGCTGGAAACGGCGGAACGGATACGAAGCGGCGGCGTCATGGTCCTGCCCTGGCCGGCCGCCTTTCATCGCTATGAGCATGAACGGCGGGTATCGCAAACCGCTTCAATCGGTCCTGATCCGCAGCCCGCTTTCATCGAGCTTCGCCAGAATGCCGGGCGCGAGGTGATGGCGGCTTTCGGGCTGTCCGCCGCGTTGTTCGATTCGTCAAGCGACGGAAGCGCGAGGCGCGAGTCCTGGCGGCAAGCATGGGTTGCGACCTTCGCGCCGATCGGGCGGCTGATTGAAGCCGAGATACGGGCGAAGCTCGACTCGTCGGCAACCGTCAAATTCGAGGCGCTACGGGCCAGCGACGAAGACGGGCGAAGCCGGGCCATTTCGAGGCGGGCGGCCGCCTTCAAGATTTTCCGCGACGCTGGAATCGCGCAAGCCGAAGCCTTGCGCCTCGCCGGGATAGGGGAAATGGAATGACGGAGAAATTCGCAACCGAGATTGACCTTGCCGGCGGCGAGATTGCGGCCGTCGATTTGCGCCTCGCCGCCTTCCCGCTCGGCTGGACGGCCCATGCCGAAACGCAAACGGCGCTGCATCGCGGCTGCAATGTCCCTCGCCCGGCGGCAAGTGACTGGATACGGCCGGCGGACAATGCCGCCATTCCTGCCGGCGAGGCGGGCGCGAGCGCGACGGAACCGGCCCCGGTTGCCTGGCTACGCTGGCAAGCGGGCGCGGGCGGGCGGCTTCGGGTTGGGCTGATAACCGCCGGGCGGGCGCTTGTGCATCGCAGCGGGCTTCCGCTGGCGGCTGTCGGGGCCATTGCCGACATATCGGGCCTGGAGGCGGGCGACAGCGTGCTACGGGCGCTTGACCGCCTGTTCGCCTATGGCGGGCCTATGGGGCCGCAAGTGCTGTCCTATGCCGTCGCCAGCGACGACGCGGGCAAGGTAACGGCGGCAATCGAAGACGGCGGCTATGTGCGCCTGACGGCGGTTGCGGCCGGAACGGCGAATATCACGGTCACGGCAACCGCGCCCGCCGGTCAATCCGCCCCGCTGGCGGCGTTCGCGGTCACGGTCGCGCCATGAGCTTCTATCCCCAAAGCGCCGCCCGCTCGCATGAATGGACCATACAGGCGGGCGAAACCCTGACCGTCGATCTTCGCCGGGCCGGGCCGCATGAGCGCATTTCGTGGGCTTGGCGGCTGGCGACGGGCGCGAACGCCAGCGCGCAAACGCAGCTTTTTGCCGAAGTCGCCATTTCTGATCCGCCTGCCGCCCGCGACTGGCATCCTGAAACCTTCCGGGGCGAAGCCGCCGCGATGGAAGCCCTATCGCGCCCGGCGGCATGGATACGCTTTATCGCGCGAGGGACCGCCGCGACCGTGCAGCTACTCGCGCCCGGTCCGGTCACGGCGGCCGTCGCATGACGCGCGACTCTTCCAACCCGTGCGGGCGGGCATGGGTGCGCGCGCAAGAGGAAAGGACTTTCGGCAATGCTGACAAAGAAACAAGAGCGGGAATTTGCCGACGCGCTGCTATTGGTCCGCAACGCCTGTCTCGGCCCGTCCGCGACAGCCGAACAGACAATCCGCTTTTGCGTTCTGGCAATGGCGCGGGAAGTCCAATTCTTCCAAATCGTGGAAGCCGAAATTGAGCGACCGGAAAGCCCGGCCACCCTGCATTAGAGGAAGGAATCCGGTTATGGTGGAAAAAGTGATCTACAACGAATTGCCGGAAGCATCCCTGCATTTGCGGCTTTGGGAAATGACGGACGCGCAACAGGCTCTTACGGGCTTAGCGGCTACACTCCGAACCTATGGCGTCCATGTTCGCTTTGAGCGCGACGAATTAGACCGATACGGGTTGCGTTTCGTCGAGCGACTCAACGCCTTCACCGCCCTAATGGACGAACATACGATTTACTTTAACCGCCGCCATGCAGATTCACCGGCCGCAGTCAGTGAAAGTCCCTGAAATATCGTAGCGTCGTCCAGTAGCCTTTTTGTCGTGGAATGCTGGCGAACAAATCCACGGGCGCGCAATTGCTCAACCAAATGAGCCTCGGAGTCGTCGCATAGGAAAGCGAAGGCAACCCTTTCGTTAGACTCCCATTCGCTTCCTATTCGGCAAAGCATGTCGTCTAGTCGCGTCATTAGGTTACTCACTCACTGTTTCTTTGATTGAACTATCAAAGCGTTCAGCAAGATTTCGTTAATTCTGGCCTGTTCTTCCTGCCTTTTCATGATCTCTTTCAGAGTCGCTCTGAACTCTTCGTTAGCCCGTTCCTGCACTTGATTGGCGTCCCTTTGCTCTATAATAAACCGCTCAAGCAGGAGAGATTGAGCCGTAGCTGTCTGAATTGTGTAAAGGAGACCGCTAACAATTAAGCCTATTACCACCGCAATGGCGGCAGCAATTTGACATACATCAACACATCTTTTCAGCTTACTGTCGGACATGGTTTCTTCCTCCTTTCTGTTTGCGGTTATCGATCAAAGAAGTCGTCGCAATCGACTTCCGAATGCTCTTGAAGCGAGAGCATATTGGGAGTCATCGGAACAGTTGATCCTTCGTGCTCGTTGGTTTTACCAAGGTTTTGAGATGAAGAAACGCTTTCTTGACACGTCGAGCATTGTCGTTCGTGCATACGTTCATCCCAAATAACTCTTGATATTTGGCGTCTCCTGTGTAGGAATGGTGGCAGACAACTGCATGATAATTATTTTTTGTTGTTCGATGACATTTCCCGTATTGGGAGCGCAGGTTACGGGATGTGCGTGTTTCTAAGGTATCAAGAGCGTCCACTTCGGAAGTAGTCAAATATTCTAGCCGACTCGAAATCCATTCCACACAATTAGGATTGTCCGGAGCGGTGCATTTGAACACCACTTTTTGGTCTAGAACCGTTATCTCCCCACTGGCTAGCCGAAATCCGTACGTGCTATAATGTGTTTGGTTTATACGGACGTTGGGGATCTTGTGCATGGTGCCTCTATGGAAGACATGATGATCTTCACTTATCCAGCGATCGGAGTCGGCAGTTGAGACTTGAATGCTCCCATCACTCTGCGGACTTACTGTTTTTGTAATTGCGTTGGTCTTGTAGTCAGTATTGTCCTGATGGCATGATAGTTTTTCATTCAAGAACGCCAAAGTTGTTTCCAAATCCGGTTCCTTTGCAACGCTATATGCGCTGGAAACTAAGCCGCAGACAATTAGCGAAAGGCCGATTGCGAGGATTTTCATAATTGGCTCCGTCGTATCCGGGCTGAAGATAGCTTCTATCTAAAGTTGGGGGGATCGTGCCAGTCTACTACTTTGCCAGAACAAACCCAAGCTTTATCCGGTATAAGAACGCCGGTCCAGATCACGGAGTAACGTCCCGTTCCGTTATAGGTCGATGTTACCGAAGGCCAAGTGCTTTTACCTTTGCCCAACACGGTAGCGCCGCAATGCGGATCCCTTCCCTCTGTGCGTTCCATGCAATATCTCATATAAATGTGACCGCCACAGTTGTTTGTGATTTTCAGTTTGAATTCTTGATATTTGCCTTTTCCAGAAAATGCGGACTGCGCGGTAACACACCTGTTGGCAGTGTTGAAGCAGCCATCCTCATCTGCATTTTCTGGCCCTTGCCGTGATTGAGCGTTCACCGATCCTGCCGCAAACATCATAAGCCCGCACAGGACGGCGAGCATGCTAAGGGTCGTCTTCATGGTCATCCTCTCCCTGCCACTCTATTCAGCGGGCGACCCGACAAAGCGGGTTCCGCAGATTGGCGCAGTCGGGATGGTGGAATCGGCACAAGTCGAAGTCAAGAGACGGCTTCAAGCGGTTGCGTCAAACATCACTTGATTGCTTCCCGATTGTGCGCTTTTTCGTGGGGACGATTGACCATAAATCCCTATATATCAGTGATTTATAGGCTATTATCGCGGTATGTCATGTTCCGTCATGGGCCGGCCCGCGGTCCCGGACGCCCCGCCGCCGGAGGAGCGCTCGTCTCGCGCGCATGATGCGCGCCCGCCCGCGCGAGGCGGCGGGACCCTCCCCTCCACCGTGGATGTCATGTTTCGTCATGAGGAGGCCGTGCGATGTCATGAAATGTCGTAACTGCCCAGGAGGGGGTTGACGGTGGAATCGAAAAATGAGTCAACCTGTGGATGCGTTGTTCCGAGCCGTTTGACCCGTTGAGAGTGTCGGGGTCCGAGACTTCCGGTCAGAAGATCGCACGTCTTGAGTTGGAGAATGCGTGGCTTCGGGAGCAGAACGCGCGGCTTGGTGATCGGATCGGGGAACTGGAGCGCCGTCTTGGTCTGAACAGCGGGAACAGCGGCAAGCCGCCGTCGAGCGACGGGTTGCAGAAGCCTGCATCGGAGCGCCGCACGCGGAGCTTGCGGGGCCGGACGGACCGCCAGCCGGGGGGTCAGCCGGGGCACAAGCCGCGGTCGCCCAGGACTTCGTAGTCGAGGTCAACACCGACGACGGCATTGGCGCCGCGCGCTGCTGCTTCGTTTGTCATCTCGCCGATCGCCATGTCGCGCGCATCCTTCAGCACCTTCTCGTAGGCGCCAGCCTGACCGCCGACAATGTCGCGGATGGCGGCGAACATGTCGCGGAAGATGTTGGCGCCCATCACGGCTTCTCCCGAGACGAGGCCGATATAGGTAACGACGCGCTTGCCCTCCAGGGTAGGCGTGGTTGAGACGATCATGCTTCTATCCTTCGCTCCTCACAGGTTACCGGCTTCATAACACAGAACATTCCATACCGAGCCCGCTCTTCGGACATCGTGTTGAACGCACGCGCCGTCTCGCGGATCTTCAAAGGACTGGCCTCCGAGCGGCCTTCCACTGCCTCCCAGGCAATCCCGCCGTTGCGCCATCTCGGCCACGCCTGGGCCTTGAACGTGCATTCTTTCCAGGCCCACACGGTAGCCAATGTGATCGCCGCGATGGAGTCGAGCCTCCCCAGGCTGACCACGGACAAGGCGTTCTACATCGAGATCAGCCGCGCACGCGACCGGGCGGAACTGCTCACGGACAACGCGTTGGCTTGACACCCGGCCTTCGGCTACGCCACGCTCGGTCCTGCAATCGTCCATGAGGCTTCCCGCTCTGTCGGGTCGCCTGCCGAATAGAACAGCCTGACACAAGCGTGGGTTTGGCCGCCCGCGCCTGGCGAATAGGCGGGGTCTCTCACGACAGCCTCGTGTGACGATTGCAACGGCCCGGCGCCAGCCGGGCCTTCGCAAACCACCGGAGGCCCTCGATGACGAGAACGCTCGCACTTCTTTCCGCCCTTTCCGTTCTTGCCGCCTGCGGAGGCGGCGGCAGCGGTGGATCGCCGAATACGGCCGGGCAGTCCGACAGGACCGAGCCCGCCGCACCGTCCGCCATGGCGGCGTTTTCCGCCAATTGGGACGAATCCCGGCGCGCCGCCATCGCCGCCGCCACCGCCCGCGCCGCCACCGGCAGCCTCACGCAATCCTCGAATGCCAGCTCGGGCGTCACGAGCGATATGGCATCCGCATCGGTCGCCGACGGCGATGTGCGGCTTACCGTCCGCCGGCAGGACGGAAGCAGCCTCATGCTGGACTCGGCGAGCGACAGCCACGGCCATACCGACCTGTCGTCGCCCCTGCCGGGGCACAGCGCGCGCAGCCTGGCGCTTCAGAACCACACCGCCACGAGCATTTCCGCCGCGGGCCTCTCGGTCACCTGGAGCAACGCCGATCCTTCCGATTACCTTGCCGGCGGATACTGGATGCATTTCGAGGGCGCGGTGCAGCCTCTCAGTGTCGCAAGCGCCGAGTTCGGCGCCTTCGTCGACGGCCCCGAGCTTTCGGGACCGGCGGCGCTGCCCTCTCTCGGCACAGCCCGCTACACCGGTCGCGCCGGCGGCTTGTACGCCGTGCGTTACGGCCCCAATTTCATGGACCCGGCGCCCGGCAGCCGGGAGACCGGCGAGTTCCAGGGCAACATCACCCTGACGGCCGATTTCGGAGCCGAAACGGTGTCCGGCTGCGTCGGCTGCGACGGGTCGATCGTGACCGACCACACCCTCGTCGACGGGACCACGGGCCAGTCCCGGGAGGTGTTCGACGAGGGCAGCGATATCCGCTTCCATCTCGATCCGGTTTCGATCGGCGCTTCCGGGAGATTCGAGGGCGCGACGGTGCGCGTGTCGCATCCCCACCCCGACCTGACCTTCGTGCGGACCGAGGGGTCATGGACCGGCCGGTTCTCGAACAGGCAGGACAACGGCGCTCCCCGGCTTGCCGCCGGCACCTTCGGCGGACGGGCCGAGTCGAGCGGCAACACGGAAGTCGTGTTCGTGGGCGCCTGGTACGCGACGAAGTAGGGCGGCGCGCGGCGCATCGATAGAGGACAGACGCTCAGGCAGCGACCGATGCCGACAGGATGGAAACCCGGGCGCCTGCCCGCGGCCGGGTCCTGTCCGGCAACGGGAGTGCGACGGCGTCCGGTTGCGCCGGGCCCGGATCGGGGATCCACCGCGCGGGCAACCGCCATCTCCTGCAACCGGAGAGCGGGACGTCCACCATGCGCATGGCGGCAACGGGAACCAACCGGATCGACATTCGTTGCGCCGGCGCCTGCCGACTTCAGCAACCAGGCGCGTTTCACCACCGTCACCTGCAGCGACGGAGATTTCGCATGAACCGCCGGCCTCTTGCGCGCCCCCGGAACATGCAGCCGCTATTTCCGCGCGCGGTTACGCGGCAGGCCTAGATGCGGCGATCCGGGTTCGTCATCCTCCGATTGTGCTCTTCCCGCCGTCGGCGCATGTCGATGGCGCTGGCGACCATGTCTTCCTGATGCTGCCGCTCACCCCGCGCGCGCCATGTCTTCATGTCGTGGTACCACCGACAGACGATCCCGATGCCCGCGGCGACCACGGCGACGTGGAGAAGGAAGCCGATCGCCAGAAAAATATAGTGCGTCCGGAACTGCTCTCCGAAAATCGTCAGGGTTGCGGCGAGGACCGTCTGTTCCTGCATGGCGAAGCGCCCCCGCGCTCAGTTGCCGGCAGGGAGGCGCCGGCGCGCCGCGCCCGCATGGGAGAGGCCGGGCGGCGGCGCATAGCCGTCCGTGTCCGGTCCCGCCGCCGCCGCCTCCAGCAGCGCGTCGAGCCTCTCCACCTTCCGCGTCAGTTCGGGCGCGAACCCGAACGCCTCCAGCGCCAGGAAATGGCGGAACAGGCTGGCGTTCACCGGCGGCGGCAGATTGTGGCTCACCCAGAGATGCAGGTTCGAGGGCGGTTCCCTGTCGCTGAAGCGCAGGCCGATATTCGCAAAGAAGGTGTCGCCGCAGGACGGGCCGCGCATGCCCATGGGGAACGCGACGTCGCCGAACAGATGCGCGAGGCGCCGGCGCAGCAGGCATCGGCCCCTCCATGTCAGCCTGCCGGAATACTGCCAGCCCGAGGTCACGACGGACCCGGTGCTGCTCCCGTCCTCGCGGCTGCTCAGCACGGGCCGCCTCGCGCCCTTCAGGACATCGGCGAAGACGCGGTCGAGCAGGGCCCGGTGGAAGTCGGCCGCCTCCTGCATCCCGCCGCGCATTTCCGCGCTGCCGTCCACTCCGTCGGCAAGCGGCTCGAAGACCCAGCGCGTGCCGTGGAGGCCGCCCTCGCGGCCGAGGAGGCGGAACTCGTAGTCGAAATTCGTGCAGAGCAGTCTCACGGCATCGGCCTCCCTCCGTCGCCCGGCGCGGGCAACATCGCTTGCGCGGTCCTGTAAGACATGATAACGTCATTATCGTTTTCAGGACAACCCGCCGCCGCAGGACCCGCCATGCCCGAGGACAGACCCCCGCCGCGCCGCGCCGCGATGCCGCCCCGGGAGGCCTGGTTCGCCGGGATCGAGAGCGAACGCAACCGCAGGGGCTATCTGCGCGACGTCGACGAGTTCATGGACCATGCGGGCCTGCGCGAAGCGGAGGCGTTGCGGGACGCGGCGCCGGAGCATGCGGAAGCCTGGCGCGAGGCGCTGCTGGCGCGCGGGCTCAGGCCGGCGACCGTGCGCCGCAAGCTCTCGGCCCTGTCGTCGCTGTTCGACGACCTCCTCGCCCGGGGCGCGGTTGCGGGCAACCCGGTCCGGGGCGTCGGGAGGCCAGTGGACGAGGAGGGCTGGAACGCAGCGCCGGTGCTGACCGGGGCGCAGGCGCGCCGGCTTCTCGACGCGCCGCCCGCAGGCACGATCAAGGGCCTGCGCGACCGCGCCATCCTCGCCGTCATGCTCTGCCAGGGGCTGACGCGCGAGGAGCTCTGCGGCCTCACGGTGGGCGATCTCGTCGCCATGGACGGGCGGCCCTGCCTGAAGGTCGCGGGCAACCGGGGCCGGATGCGCATTGCGGCGCTGCATCCCGAGACGGAGGAACGGATCGGGGACTATCTCGGGCGGGCAGGCCACGGGCGGGACCTCACCGGCCCGCTGTTCCGCCCGGTGGCCCGCCATCGCGCCGGGCGGGCGCTCGATCCGGGCTCGGTCTACAGCAATGTGGTCCGCTGCCATGCGGACCGCTCGGGGCTGGCGCGCGAGGTCGAGGGTCTGTGCGCGCATTCGCTGAGGGCCACGGCCGCGGCGACGGCGCTTCGCGAGGGCGCGCGGCCCGAGGCGGTCCGCGACTGGCTCGGGCATGCCGGCCTGGCGGCAACCCTGCGCTACTACCGGCCTCCGGCGAGCGACCTCATCGATCCGGCACTGCGCATCTCCTATCCCGGGCCCGCGCCGGAGCATGGAGAGCCGGCGGAGGCCGGCGCGGCGTCGGGGGCGGGTTTCGCCGGAGCACCGGGGACCCGCTCCGTGAGCGCGGGCGGCGAAGCATCCGCCGCGGAGGCTCCCGCATGAGCGCCGGAACGGACTGGCGAAGCTGCGAGATCGAGCGGCTCCGCGCCGAGGTCGAGCGCCTTCGCGAGGAGAAGGCCGGGCTGCGGGAGGAATTGCGCGAGGCCCGCAGGATGCCGGTTCTGAACGCGCCGACCGTGGTGGGTGTCGCCGTGCTCAGCATGCTGGCGGCGCTGCAGACCTGCGAATGGAAAAGCGCATCGCCGGACATTTCCGGGAAACGAGGCGCCGTTTCCGCGCCGCAGACGCACGGGACGGGTCCGACCGGCGCCATGTCCGGCCCGGAGAGTCTTGCATGAACGACAGATGCCAAGACGGCGAGGCCGAACGGCTGCGCGCCGAGGTGGCGGCCCTTCGCGACAGGCTCCGCCGGCTCGAATGCGCCGGCGCGCCGGCCGGGGACCGTTGCGGCTGCCCCGATTGCCGGCATGTCCCGCATGGCTGCCCGGACTGCCGGCGCGACCCGTATGAAATGCCGCTCCTGAACCCGTTCTCCCTGAGCCTGCTCGTCCTCGCGCTCGCAAACCTCGCATTCTTCACGACCGTCGCGCTGTTCGGATGAGAGGCCGGACCAGTCCCGGGACACGATCCGCCGTTTCCACGCCGCAGAGGCATGGGGCGGGACCGACTGTCAACACATCCGGCCCGGAGAACCCGGCATGAATGACAGACCCGAACGCGAAGACGGCGAGATCGAACGGCTGCGCGCCGAGGCCGCCGACCTTCGCGGCAGGATCGACCGGCTCGAAGGCGAGCGGGCGCCGACCGGGGGCTGGTGCGGATGCCCGAACTGCCTGCGCCACCCCTACTGGCCGGGCTGGCCGTGGTTCATACATCCGCTGACCGGAATGCTGATCGGAATGTTGTCCATCGCGACGATGTTGTTGACGACAGTGGCGTTCTATTGACGGCAGGGGCGTCCGGATGAAAGGCACGGGTCCCCGACCCCGAACCGTGCCCTCCGCCATGTCTTGACGACGAGGATCGAAGCAGGCCGCACCGGAGACTTTCATACGGACCGAGGGGTCATCGGCCGGTTCTCGAACAGGCAGGAAAACGGCGCTTCCCGTCTCGCCGTCGGCGCCTTCGGCGGACGCGCCCAATCGGGCGGCAACACCGAAACCGTGTTCGTGGGAGCCTGACGCGCGACGAAGCAGGGCGGCGCCCGGCGCGTCGATCGGGGAAACCCGGCCGCCTCACCCCGCGGCCGGTTTATGCCGCACAGGACCGTTCAGCGTCCGAACAGGTCGGGCTGGGGCGGTGGCGGGGTATCGTCACCCGATCCGGACGCAGGCTTCGCCGGCTTGTTCGGGGCCGCCTTCGTATCGGGGATGACGGGGATGAACGCGGCCGCGATCACCGCCGCGCGCTCCGCGCCGAAAACCTCCCGCAGCAACTCCATCGCCCGCGCCCGCCGGCCCTCCTGCACCATCCTCTGCAGCGGCTCCTCCACCAGCGCGCGAATGTCCGCCTGCACGGACGCCACGCCGTCCGCATCCAGACCCTCGGCCAATTCCGCCAGGGTATCCGCAAGGGCGCGCTGCTTTTCCGCGTTCAGAACCAGCGGCTGCGGGCCCGGCCCCTTCGCAGACGGGTCCTCGTGCAACGCGCATGAAACCCACCAGGAAGATACCGACTTGCCCGCCCGCGCCGCCCCCGCGACAATCGCCTGCCAGTGTTCGTCGATATAGCAGACCGTGTGCGTCACCCCCTTCTTGCCCGGTGCGCGCGCCTTGCCGGCTTTCCTCATGCTTCTGCATCCCGACCGCACAACAGCCGGAACCGCAACGCCTCCTCGAACCGCACCGCCGCCGTACCGCCCCCAGGCGCGTCCACGACCAGCCGCACAGCGTCCTGCAGCGCCTGCGCATCGCCAAGCAGGCGGTCCTGCTCCGTCCGGGTCAGCAAAAACTCATGCCCCGGCGCCAGCACGCGCTCCGGCGCCTCCCCTGCCTTGCGCAGGCAGCACAGATAGCCGAAGCGCGAAATCGACATCTTCGCCTTCTTCGCCCGCCGCCGGATCCGCTCCCATGTCTCGGCAGGACAGTAGATGCAATGCTGCTTCGAGAGCTTCATGTCCCGGCCTCCATCATTCCAGCACGGTCTCGGCGTCGAGCCAGGCGTCCGCCTCCGCGAGGAGCCTCCGTCGCAGCACGCCGGCCTCCTCGACCCCCAACTGCTCCAGACGCAGCCATTCCAGCCGCTCCAGAACCAGCACAGCCTGCGCCAGACGCCGCAGCATGGAAGGAGGCAGGTCGTCCTCCGCGGACCCCGCCGATGCGGTCTCGAGCGAGCGGTTGATGTAGTCGGAGATCGTCAGCCCGGCCGCCCTGGCGTCCTCGCCGATGCGCGCCCACTCGGCATCGGTCGCCATGAGGCATCGCCGCTTTCTTTTTTCCCCCACAGGCCTGATTGCCATCGTCATGCTCCCGGCCGGCGCCTCGGGCCAGCCCCGAGACACATAGATGGTTTGGAACAATTATCCCCAAGTATTCTGCTTTCAACCCTATGACGGATATCACGACGCTTCAGACGCAAAAGAATATATGATATCATATCGAATGCAAGCCAAATCAGGTTCGTATAGCGATATATACTGTCCCCAACCATTTCGAGAAGTGGCATGGGACATCGTCGCCATGACACTCACACCTGAATGCAACTTTTCATTCGCCAACAGAAAAAATCATCTATACCGGCTATCCGGCATCATCTAGTTGACAGGCATCATAAACCCCGGTATCTTCGCTGAAGAAACGGGAACATATCTAACTTCATGCCAAGCGTAGCAACTCGAACTAAGAAAATCTGGGTTGCTACACAACATGACATTCCATGACATCCCCGCAGAGGGCCCCCATTGCTGTCCGGTTCAGCCATTGGGCGCATCCGATGGGAGGTTCAGAGGCGGCGGCGTCTGCGGTCCTCCCTTCCTCATCCTGAGCTTGTCGAAGGAGGGCATTCAGGCATGGCGGACAAGGAGGCATGCATAAGAAATTCTTATTGAACCTATGAGAAAACGGTCCTGGACAATATGAGGGCCGTCGCTACCGTTTCCGGTTGAGAGGGCCGGACCATAACGGGAGGAAAGGCGATGACCCGTTATCTTCATGCCGGCGCAGCCGCCGACAGCAATTTCATCGTCGATGGATTCCAGGCCATGCTGCCGCCGGCCATGCGGGTCCTCGCGGCGGCGGCGGGCGCCTGTTTGCTGGCAGTCGTCTTCGCAGCGTCGGCGGGGGCCGGTGACGGCATGCGCGGCGTGCGGCAGGAGGGCGGCTATGCAGGGTTCCTCATCGGCGCCGGTCGCCTCTCCAGCGAGATCCGCGATATCGACGGGTTCGCAAACTGGGGCAATCCCGGCGCGACCCTCGGCTACAGCGCCGGCGGCGAAGTCGGCGGCGTCGTTGCAGGGCGGCGCTTCGCGCTTGGCGGCGTCGATGTTCGAGTCGAGGCCGAGGCGATACGGGGCGATCTGTCGGCGCGCACGGACGGGCTCGATCCGACCTGCCCGGACGAGTCGGCCGCCGCGCGAATGCGCTGGGCCGCCGCCGCGCGCGTCGGCGTGGAGAGGCGGATCGGCGAGGTTCGCGCCTTCGCGCTCGCCGGCCCGGCGGTGGCGCGCATCGTCAATTCCGTAACCGATATCGACTACAATGAAGGTTGCCTGGGACGCGTCCCGAAGGGCAACCTGCATGTGGACGCCGACGACTCGTTCCGCAGCGCCTCCACCCGGCTCGGCTGGACGCTGGGGATCGGGATCGAGACCGAAATGGCGCCGCGGTGGCTGCTGCGTCTCGACGGCGCGTATTTCGACTTCGGGAAAAGAAGCTACCGCGTCAATCGTTCGGGCGACGGCTCCTGCGGGCCCGGCGGGCCGCGGGCGCCCTGCACCTATTCGATCCGCAACCGCATGACCGCCCTGCGCGTCGCCATCCTTTACCGGTTCGAGCGTTGACAGCGGCGGGGAACCGCCGCCGCCCGCCGGGTTCAGTAAGGACTGCCGGAGATGTTGCTGTCGGCCATCTTGCCCTTGAGCGCGGCGACCGCCGCCATCGCGCTCTGGGCCATCAGGCGGCTGTCATTGGCGATGGTTGCAAGCTGGAAGCCTTTCTCGAACATCCGCGCGGCGTATTCGGGCGAGCCGCAATGCAGGCCGGCCGGCACGCCGTGCTTCTTCGCGCCTGCGAGGATGGTGTCGATGGCCGCCACCACCTCGGGCACCTCGGTGTCGAGCTGGGGCGCGTGGCCGAGCGAGAGCGAGAGGTCCGACGGGCCGACATAGATGCCGTCCAGGCCCGGCGTGGACAGGATGGCGTCCAGATTGTCGATCGCCTGCTGCGTCTCGATCATGGCGATGGCGAGCACGGTGTCGTTGGCGTGCTCACCGTAATCCGCGCCGGCATACATGACGGCGCGGATCGGCCCGAAGCTGCGCGAGCCCTTGGGCGCGTAATTGCAGCAGGAAACCAGCAGCTCGCATTCCGCGCGGCTGTTGATCATCGGGCAGATGATGCCGTAGCTGCCGGCGTCGAGCAGCTTCTGGATGATGCCGGGCTCCAGCCAGGGCACACGCGCCATGGGCGTCGCGTCGGAGAGCGAGATCGCCTGCAGCATGGGCACGGCGGCGGTGTAGTCCACCATGCCGTGCTGGAGGTCGATGGTGACGCTGTCCCAGCCGCAGCTTGCCATGACTTCGGCGGAATAGCCGTTCGGGATGGCGAGCCAGCCATTGACGACCGCGCCGCCGGCCTTCCAGGTTTCGAGGACGTTGTTCTTGCGCATGTTCCTTGCGTTCCTTAGCCGAGGACTTCCTTGTTGACCACATGGGCGGGCACGGGCCTGCCGTCGAAGACGTCGAGGACGTTCTGGCAGGTGACGATCGCCATGCGGTCCATCGATTCGCGCGTCACGCCCGCCGAATGGGGCGAGAGCAGCACATTGTCCATGGTGAAGAGCGGGTTGCCGGGGAGCGGCGGCTCCGGGTCGAACACGTCGATGCCGGCCGCCAGGATGGTCCGGTTCTGCAGCGCCTCGATCAGCGCGGCCTCGTTCACGATGCCGCCGCGCGCCGTGGTGACGATGATGGCGGTCGGCTTCATGCGCGCAAGCTGCGCCGCGCCGATCATGCCGTAGGTCTCCTCGTTGCGCGGGCAATGGATGGTGACGAAATCCGCCTCCGCCAGCGCTGTGTCGAGCCCGTCCACCGGCGCCGCGCCCGCGGCGCGCACCGCCGCCGGGTCCGCATAGGGGTCGTAAACCTGCACATCCATCTCGAAGCCCATGGCGCGCTTCACCGTGCGCGAGCCGATGCGCCCGAAGCCAACCACCAGAAGGCGCTTCTCGAAGAGGTCCAGCGCGGAATACTCGTTGCGCACGCCGAAATGGGCCGCCGCGACGCCGGCATGATAGGGCCGCGCCATCTTGGCGAGGTCGAGCATCATGAACATGGCGTGTTCGGCGACGGTCACCGAATTGGCGGTGCCGGCGATCATCAACGGCACGCCGCGCTCGGTCAGCGCCGTCACATCGACGGAATCGAAGCCGACGCCGAAGCGCGAGCAGACTTCCAGATTGGGCGTGGCGTCGATCAACTCGCGCGTATATTGCGTGCCGAACAGCGTGATGCCGTGGATATCGCCCAGATGCTCCGTGAGGTTCAATTCCGGCCCCTCATGGACGATTTCCACCTCGATATCGTCACGGGCCGCGAACAGGTCGAGCCCCGCTTTCGGCATGCCCTGGACGCAGAGCACCTTGCGCATATTGGTCGCGTTCATGGGGAAGCGCCCCCTCCCGTTCCCGGTAAGCCCCTGCCATAATCCAGCCGGCCGCGAAATGCAAAGGCGCGTGGGCGGCAAATGGGGGAGACAGGCGATGAAGGGATCGACAGGGTGAAATTCGGCTGGCTCACATTGTCGGCCTCGCCCGCGCCGGAGGCGGACCGGCAGCGCATCGCCGACCAGATCGCGCTTGCGGAGGCGGCGGAAGCGGCGCGTTTCTCCGATGTCTGGCTGACGGAGCATTACTTCACCGGCGAGAGCGTCTATTGCGATGCGCTCACCTTCGCCGCCGCGCTCGCCATGCGGACGACACGCCTGCGCATAGGCTTCGCCGTAGTGCAGGCGCCGTTCCACCATCCCGTGCGCCTCGCAACCCAGATCGCGCTGCTCGACAACCTCTCCGGCGGCCGCATCGATATCGGTATCGGCAAGGGCACGGTCTATAACGAATACGAATTCATCGGCTACGGGCTGCGCAGCGGCGATTCCCGCGCGCGCATGGCCGAGACCGTTTCGATTCTCGAGCGGATCTGGACCGAGGCGCCGTTCCGCCACAAGGGCGCGTTCCACGAGTTCGAGATGCCGGAACTCCGGCCGCGGCCCGTGCAGCGGCCGGGGCCGCCGCTCTGGCGCTCGGCGATCTCGCCCGCCTCCTTCCGGGAATGCGGCGAGGCCGGGCTGCCGCTGCTCACGACGCGCCTGCCGCTGGAGGCGATCCCGGGGCGCTGGACGCTCTATGCCGAGGGGCTGGAGGCGGGCGGCCACGCCCCCGACAAGCGCGCCCGGCTGCTGGGCGACGCCGCGGTCTGGCGCAATGTGTATGTGGCCGACTCGGACGCCGAGGCGGAAGACCGGCTATACGCGCATCTGGTGGCCACCCGCGCCCATATCATGCATCTGCGCGCCACGCTCAACCCGCCGGATTTCGAGATCGATCCCGCCATGCTCAACGCGATGAGCGACCCCTCGGTCTCCGACGGCGAGGCGGTCGCGCAGGCTATGGAGACGGGCTCGGTCTTCGGCTCTCCCGCCCGCGTGCGCGAGCAGGTGGCGGCCCTCGGCGATGCCGGCGTCGGCCACCTCCTCTGCCAGACGGCTTTCGGCGCGATGGAGCGCGAGGAAGCGCTCGCCAACATGCGCCGCTTCTCCGAGGCGGTTATCGAACGGCCCTGAGAAGGGCGGGAAGGCTTACTCCGCAGCGGCAGCCGGGGCTTTCAGGTCCGTCGAATACTTGATCGAAACGGGGGCCTCGGCCTCGAAGGGGCTCTTGAGGTCGAGTTCCTTCGCGATCTCACGGATTGCTGGGAAGACCTCGGTGCCGATCATCCTGATGCAGGTCATCGAGTCTTCCTGGCTCACGGTCCCGTCATTGCCCCAGAGCGCGAGGATGCCGGGCCGCGTCTCCTCCAGGATGCGGCGCAACTTCGGCACCACCGTGTCCGGCGTGCCGGCGATGATGCGCAGGTCCTCCATCTGCTGCTCGAAGCTTGTCTGCCCGCGCGGATTGGCCCGGCGGCCGGCGGCGAACTCCACGAAAGCGCGTCGGTTACGCGGCGAGGAATAGCCCGACGGCGTGGACCAGACGGGATGCGCCAGCCCCGTGAACTCGCCCTGCATCCAGCGGAATTGGCGCGCGTTCTCGACGGCCTTCTCCTCATTGTCCGAGACATGCACCTGGATCAGGTAGCCCCGGTTCTCCGGCCCCGCCTCATAGCCGGCCTCGAGCGCCACATCGTCATAGACCTGCCAGATCTTCTTGGTGTCCGCGATTGAAGTGTTGAGCGCGATATAGGGATAGCGCTGCTCTGCTGCCCACACGATGGTCTCGCGGCTGATGACGCCCGGCACCCAGACGCGCGGATAGGGCTTCTGCAGCGGCATCGCCCAGGGGTTCACCACACGGTTCTGGTAATGCTTGCCCTCGAAGCGGAACGGGCCGGTCTCCGTCCAGGCGCGCACGACAAGCTCATGCGCTTCCTCGAAGCGCTCGCGGTTATAGGCGGGGTTGACGCCGGCCGCGAGCTGCTCCTGCCCGCCGCCGCGCACGAAGCCGGAGACCAGGCGGCCCTTGGAAATCATGTCGATCATGGCCAGCTCTTCGGCCAGCCGGACCGGATTCTCCGACAGCGGCAGCGGGTTGCCGAGCATGACGATCTTCACCTTCTCGGTCATGCCCGCCAGGATCGCCGCGAAGATGTTGGCCTTGGCCTGCATGCAGAACGGCGCATTGTGGTGCTCGTTCAGCATGATGCCGTCTATGCCGACTTCCTCGGCGTAGAGATATTGCTCCAGGAACTCGTTGTAGAGGCGGCTGCCGTCCACCGGGTCGAAATAGCGGTTGGAGAACATCAGCGCCGTCGCGCCGAACTCCAGCCCCTTGTCCGCCGGGTAAGTGGACATGGGCTGCTCGGTGAAATACATGAGGTGCATCGGCCGTTACTCCCCGATGAAGTCCAGAACGAGCCGCGCCAGCGCCTCCGGGCGCTCCAGCGCGACGGCGTGGCCGCAATCCGCCACCGTTTCGAGGCGGGCGTCGGGCAGGGCGGAAACATATTGTTCCGCGCAGTCCGCCGGCACCACTTCGTCATCCGCGCCATGCACGACCAGCGCCGGCGCGGTGACGCTGCCCAGCAGCGGGGCCAGGGTCTGGCTGTACATGTAGGGCTTCCAGGCGATGCGGAAGCACATTTCGCGGCAGATGTCCCAGGCCTCGAGCTGGTCGTTCGTGGGCTCGCGGCCGTAAACCGCGTCGAAGGCGGCGGGGTCCTTGAAGAAGGCCTCGGCATAGTCGATATAGCCGACCAGCGCCTGGTCGAGGATGAAGCCCTCGCGCGGCTGGAGGCCCATGGCGCCGACCAGCACCAGCCGGTCCACGTCCGCAGGCCCCATGCTCGCCATCTCGGCCGCTACCCAGCCGCCGAAGCCGAGCCCGACCAGGGTCGCGCGCCCGATGCCGAGCCCCGCCAGCAGGCCGCGATAGAGCACTGCCAGGTCGCGCACGCTGCGCATCCACTCCGCCCGCTCGCTGCCGAGGCCGAAGCCCGGATGGACCGGCATCAGCACATCGTGGTTCGCGGACAGCGCCTCCGCAAACGCCGCGCGGTCCGGACAGCCGATATCGTGGTGCAGGATCACGACCGGGCTGCCCGCGCCGCAGCGGCAATAGCGCACCGGCACCCCCGCCACGCCCGTCTCCTGCCAATAACCCTCGCAACCCCCCGCCATCTGGCTGCCCCCCTCTTTCCCCGGTAAGCTCCAGCCTAGACCGTTTGCGGCCCCGACGGAAACCGGGCTCACGGCGTATCGTGGACGCGCGCTTCCAACCGCTCCAGCCAGCCGCGGAAATGCGGGCACTCGGCGCGGATACGGTCCAGTCCGATTTCCAGCGCGGCGAGGCTGCCCATCAGCACTTTCTGATAGGCAGGGAACAATGCCTCAATGCGCTTGGAAGGCGCCGTTTCCGGCGAGTCGTCGATGTCCTCGGGATTCTCGAAGCTGTTCCGGATCGCCTGAAAGTCGAGAACCAAGTCAGGACGCCCGATTGCCCTCCCGAACGCCTCGCAGTCGCTGAACAGCATGGCCTCGAATTCGTGCATCATCACCAGCGGCAGGAACCGGCCCCGGTCGAAACCGCCGCCCATCCGGCTCGCGATGCTCTCCCGCAATGCGTCCTCTACGACATCCGCACTCGCCGAAGCGGCACGGCCCGGCCACGCTTGCGGTCCGCTTTGCGGCAGGGCGTAGTAATCGACCATCAACGATAGTGTTACCGCCCGGTCTTGCCGCAGATGACGTTCGAGGTCCTTGCGTACGGAAGGCCAGGGACGAATTCCACCGCGTCTGGAGCGCTGCCTTGCGTTCCCAAGCAACCGGGCGGCAACCCGGATAAAGCCAAAAGTCCTGAGATGCGGTTCCAACACACTGTTGACAAACATCTCTTCGGTCTCGCCTTCGACGAGAACGAGCAACCGCGTCATATCATCCGGTACCCGCGCCTTCGCGCGCCGGGCGGCCGCCGAAGTGGTTCTTTTCCCAAAGTTGGCCGAGGCTGTAGTCCTCCAGCCATTCGCGCAACGGCTCCGCCTCCAGCCGGTTAAGTTGCGTCTCGCCCGCAACACGCTCGACCACCAGGACGTCTTCCGGTTCGAAGTGGTCGAGCAATGTCGGGGACTGTGTGGCCGCAACAATCTGCGTTTCGTTCGACGCGGAGCGCATCATGGCGGCGAGCATGGCGATGGCGTAGGGGTGCAG
>JAJECF010000147.1 GCA_022822125.1 Alphaproteobacteria bacterium | reverse complement strand
CGACCCGGAAAATTCCTGGGAATTGCTGGCCTGGCTGCGCAGCACGGTCGCCATCGGCGAAGACCTGCTGCCCGACCCCGAAACGATCCGGCGCGAATTCGGCCGCGAGAGCCTGGCCGCCCGACGCGCCCTCGACGACCTCGGCGAACTGTGGGGGCAGGTCGCGCAGACGCCCGAGGCGCGCCTGAAGCGCGAACTCTGGAACCGCCTCCTGAGCCTCGCCTACGGTGCGGAGATGGGGGACCACCCCGTATTCCTCCGTCACGCCGATACCCTGTTTCTCCAACACACCTATCTCGTCATCGTCGCCAAAGCAGTGGCGTGGGCGGCGATGATCGAAACCCCGCCGCAGGATGCGGACGCGATTTTGCACGGCGCCGCGTTCGCGAACTACGGCGTGACCGGACAAAGCGAACCGGACTTCTTCGATTGGGTGGTGGAGGCCGAGGGCGGCGCAGCGCTCGTCATGCGGATCGCGCGGCAGGTGAACCGTTTCCGGCTCCACGATATCCGGGTCGATATCCTCAAGGCGCTTTACGAGAGCCTGATCGACCCGGAGGCCCGCCACGATCTCGGCGAATACTATACCCCCGATTGGCTGGCGGCCCGCATGGTTGCGACGGCCGTGGATCGCCCGTTGGAGCAGAGGGTGATGGACCCGGCCTGCGGATCGGGCACCTTCCTCTTTCAGGCGGTCAAGAAGATCCTCGGCGCAGCGGAGGCCGGCGGCCTGGGACCGGCGGATGCGGCGCGGCGCGCCGCCGAAAACGTTGCCGGGATCGACATTCACCCCGTCGCGGTCATCTTCGCCCGCGTGACTTACCTGCTCGCGCTCATGCCCGCTTTGCGCGAAGGGCATCCCGGCAGTTTGGCCCTGCCGGTCTATCTGGGCGATGCCTTGCAATGGAACCGGCCGCGGCCGGGCGAGAACGGCGAACACCCGGACATGTTCGCCGATGCGGACACGCTGGAAATTTTCGTTCCCGCGGTAAAGGTACAAGACCCGAGTCCGCGAAGCTTTGGTGCGGCAACGTTGCGCTTTCCGGCCGAAGTTGCATCCGACAGCGAACTATTCGACCGGGTTCTGAACACGATGATCGAATTCGGCGCCCGATCCGAACCGGTGCGAAATTTCAGAGCGTGGATGGAACGTGAAATTTCCGTCTTCAACAACGACGGGGATGTTCTCTGCAAGACGTACGAAGTCATGCGCCGCCTTCAAGGTGAAGGCCGCAACCATATCTGGGGCTATGTCGCGCGCAATCTGGCCCGGCCGGTGTGGCTGTCGAGCGAGGGGCAGAAGGCGGATGTCGTGATCGGCAATCCACCTTGGGTAGCGTTCCGATATATGAGCGCGAGCTTCCAGAGACGGTTTCGTGCGGAATGCGGCGCGGCGCGGCTCTGGGTTGGCGGCAAGGTCGCGACGCAGCAGGACTTATCGGGCTACTTCTATATGCGCGCGGCCTTGCTCTACATGAAGAAATCGGGGCGGATCGCGTTGGTGATGCCCTACGCCGCCCTGTCGCGCCTAGCCTACCGCGAGTTCCGTAGGGGCGAGGTCGTGTGGGCTGGCTATGTCGAGTTCAGGCTTCGATTTACCGAGGCTTGGACATTCGAGTCGGAAGTACAACCGCTCTTTCCGGTGCCGAGCGGCGTGCTGATTGCCGAGATTCACGATGGCGTGTCTCCCGCGGCGCTGCCCGACGAAGTTCGTGCATTCGAAGGCAGGCTACCGCGGCGCGATGCGGATGAGGCGGAAGCGGACCTTTGTCTGACCGAATCGCTCGCACCGTGGCCGACGGAAGCCGCTGACGAGGGCGGATCGCCGTATCGTGGCGCATTTCGACAAGGTGCAACTTTGGTGCCTCGACGCTTGGTGTTCGTGGAACAGGTGCCGCAGGTAGGGCGCTTGCCCCCGAGTCCGGATTTTCCGGTAGTCAGGGGACGGACCGGCAATCAGGACAAGAAACCTTGGAAGGAACTGGTTCCGCCGCAGGGTCCAGTCGATAAGGAATTCCTACGGCCTGCGCTGCTCGGCGAATCCATCGCCCCGTTCCGCCTGCTGGGGATGCCGCTTGCTGTTATTCCGTGGGACAATGAACGTGGCGAATTGATGGATGCCGGCAAAGCTATCCAGCGTGGCTATCTCCGTTTGACGCGATGGTTGGAGTCAACGGAGGAGCTGTGGGAAAAGCATAAACGGAGCGCAATGACCCATCTTGAGCGTATCGACTATCACGGCGAGTTATCTTGCCAATTTCCGGTTGCGTCAATTCGTATCGTTTATGCAGCTTCTGGAACCAATCCTGCGGCTTGCGTCGTCCAGAATTCAAATTGTGTTTTCGAACATAAATTATACTGGGCAAAGCCAGAAAACCTGAAAGAGGCTCGCTATCTTTGCGGTGTTCTCAACAGCGAAACCCTGCGCAATGAGGTTGCTCAATTTCAATCGCAGGGTCAGTGGGGCGCGCGAGACTTCGACAAATATGTGTTCAACCTGCCGATTCCGCGCTTCGACAAGGATAACGCTCTCCATCAACGGCTTGCTCGTGCGGCTGGTACGGCGGAACGGGTCGCAAATAACGTTCCGCTAAAGGAAAGCGAATATTTCGTCACTACCCGCAAACGCATCCGCGCCGCCCTTGCTAGACACGGTATTGCTGCGCGGTTGGAAGAAATGGTGGCGGAGTTGCTCGATGCGGTCTAGTACGAGTACTATTATTCCTTATTCTCATAATCTCTATCGATAACCTCTGCGTAGTGTTGAATTTCTTGCAATTTTGAACGAACCCAATCAGCAAATATTTCGGCGTCAGCCTTCGAGATGTTAGTCTTCCTTCCTCCAAGGTATTTCTTTAGACGTTTTATGCAATGAAGGCTGGGTTGAACGGAATTCATGACATGGTTCTCGTGCCGCTTACCCCTCTCCCGAAGGAGATTGGTATAGCGCTGAAGATAATCTTCAATGGTCTGTAAATTCGCTAATGCAATGGGCCGCTTGTCCTTTTCGGTTACTGCTTCTTCAACATGTCCCATCATCCAGTTGGATGACAGATGAAATACGTCGGCAAGTTTCACGGAACGAAACTCCTTGTAGTGTTCTTCTTTGCGGCGAATCAATTCGTCGCGTACGCGGCCAAGCTCCGCTGCTACATACTCCAATTGTCGTTCAATCGGTTCGGTTAGATCGACCTCTTTGAATTCGCTCGGTCGCCCATCGTCGAATGTAGTCATGTATCCAAACTTGCCATTTAGTAGGTGGCTGCGACTAATGATTCCTGTTCTGGCAGCATTGTCTTGCTTGTTGTCTGGATGAGGGTTGATTGGATGAGCAGCAGTCAATGCTCTCATTCTTCTGATATCTTCAAGGTCACTTTTTATTGAGCTTTCAGGAATGGGAATAGCTTTGCACAGCTCCGAAACAACGTCTTGCTGCGTTTGCAATGCTTGGAGCAATCCATATACAGACAAATAATCCAGCCGACCAGATTTGTACATGGAGCTAAATTCATCTATTGCAAATTCCGTGTCGCCGATTAAATCCAATGCGCCATGAATTATATTAAAAGACTTGCGGTTTTTGTCGAATTGGTCGAATTTATCGAAACCTCGAAGTTGTCTAATGCTTTCAAATATCTCAGATACTAGAGAGTCTATAGATTCGACGTTAGCCATTGTATTCCCGTGGGTGCAGTTTAGTGCCGTTATTTGGAACGTTGCCGGAGGTTTCAATGAACTTTTCTCAAGCTATCGGTTAGGCGGATATTCTTCTGTTATAGAGTGTCCGTTACGTCGGGCTACACCTGCGTGGTGCGACCGGAGGCCGCGTCAGCCTATGCCTGTTGGTTCATAGCGTACAGCGAATATCGAATAGTTCAGACGCTTCCTGGTTACACCGCCACGTCCGGCTCGTTCAGCACCGAGAACGTATCGTCGGGGTGAGTGCGTTTGGGCTTGCCTTTCCAGCAATACTTCCTATATTGGGTATTCACGCCTCGCGACCAGGGCGCGGCGGCCGGCGGCTCCGTTACGGGCCGCGGCGGAACATGACATTTCATGACACTTGGGAACGCCTGTTCCGGCGGCCCGGCCGTTGTCCCGGTCGGGCGCAGCGGGCGGAGGAGCGGCGGGACAAACGAAGACGGGAGCGGAAGCGCGAACCATGACATATCATGACATCCGAGTACCCGTTCCCGCTCCGCGGGCGCTGCACCGCCCGCGGCCGGCCTCGCGCCGCTATGCCGCCCCGTCCGGCTCGTTCAGTTCCCTTATCGCGTCGTCGGGGCGGGCGCGGATCATGTCCATGAGCTCGCGCTGGACCGCCGCCGCGCCGGGGTCGTTCCAGCGGTTGTCCATTTCCTGCGGATCGTTGGCGAGGTCGTAGAGTTCCCCGGTGTCGCTCAGGGCCTCGTATGTCAGCTTGTGGGTCTTCGTGCGCACGCAGCGCAGCGACAGCTGCACCCCGGCGCGGTTCGGATGCAGCTCCCACTCGTTGAAGGCGTAGTCCCGGCTCGCGCCATTGCCTTCGATCAGCGGACGCAGGCTGGTCGAATGGCGGTCGTCGGGGCCGGGTGCATCGGAGCGCGCGGGGGCGGCCCAGCCGGCGCCGGCCCAGTCGAGGAATGTCGCCGGCAGGTCGAGGGTCGAGACCGGATCGTCGACAACCTTGCCGGCCGGAACGCCCGGGCCGCGCAGGATCAGCCCGATGCGCAGCAGCCCCTCGTAGTGCATCGGACCCTTGAGCACCAGGCCGTGGTCGCCGAGCCAGTCGCCGTGGTCGGAGGAGTAGACGACGACGGTGTCGCCGGCCTGGCCGCTCTCGGCCAGCGCGATCAGGATGCGGCCGACATGGTGGTCGATCAGGGAGATCTGGCCGTAATAGTTGGCGATCAGATGGCGGAGCCGTTCGTCGCTCTGAAACGGGATGCGGCTGTACTGTGAGCGGAGGTCGGCGAACTGCCCTTCGATCCTCTTCTCGACGATCTCCCGGTGCCACCAGGGCCGGCGGTCGAAATCGCGGGTCCGGTGTTCCGGCAGGTCGACCTCGTCCGGGCGGTGCAGGTAGCACCAGGGCTCGGGCGCGTCGAACGGATGGTGCGGGTCCGGGAAGCTGGCCCAGACGCACCAGGGGGAGTCGTCCCCGCGCCGGATGAAGTCGATGGTCCGGTCGCCGACCCAGGCGCTGTTGTGCCAGGCCTCGGGCAGCTTCGAATTCCAGGTCTGGGCGGCCAGTCCCCCGGTCTCGCGGAAATCGCCCCAATACAGGTCCGTCTTCTCGTCGCCCTGTCCGTCCGCGTGGTACCAGCGCTCGTAATGCAGCCCGTGGGGCGGCTTGCGGACCGGAAACCAGTTGTGGCCGACCAGCATCAGGTCGACATGGCTGAAGCCCATATAGGGGCCGGTCCAGTCAGGGCCGAAATCCTTCGAGCTTTCGATACATTCCGGACTGCCGGTCGGCGCGAAGGTGCTGTAGGTCGCGAAATGCGCCTTGCCGACGAAACCGGTGCGGTAGCCGCCGGCGGCGAGCGCCCCGGCGAACCCGGCCTCGCCGGTTCCGGGATCGAGGGAGATGCCGTTGTCGTGCACGCCGTGGGTCATCGGCAGCAGGCCGGTCAGGATCGACGCGCGCGACGGCTGGCAGACCACGTTCGGCGTGATGCAGGCGGCAAAGCGCGTGCCCTCGGCCGCCAGCCGGTCGAGATGGGGGGTCTTGATCGGCCGCCCTTCGAAACCGTAGCAATCGCCGCGTTGCTGGTCCGAGGTGATGAACAGGATGTTGGGCCGGCGTTTCGCAGTATCGTTCATGCGGGTATCTTCTTTCTTATGGGCGTCTTTCTTGCGGGGCTTGACTGCCGTAGCCGGCAGGGCAGGGCGGCGTTTCCCTGCATCTCCGGGGCAGGCAGGGAGGGTCTGGAAATCCCCGGCCGTTACGTTGATAATTCAACGAAATATGTCAACATACAGACCTGACGTTAAGGATCGAAGGACCATGGCTCGGGCACGGCGAGGCGGAAATTCCCCGCAGGGCGATCGGAAACCCTCTTCGGAGCGGCCGGCTGCGCCGGGCGCCGCAGACGAACTGGCGTCGGTCACGCAGTTCTACACCTACCGGTTGCACCGGCTCTCTGCCCTGCTGAGTCGGCAGATGCACGACGAATTGCAGGCGCGCTACGGATTTGGGCTGGCCGAATGGCGCACCATCGCCGTTCTGGGCGAGTTCGGCGTCCTTTCCCTGCGCGATGTCGCCCGGCACGCCAGCATCGACAAGGCGCAGGTCTCCCGCCTGCTGCCGAAGCTGATCCGGCCCGGCTATATTGTGCGCGAGCCGCACCCGAGCGACCGGCGGCGGGCGTCGCTGCGGCTGACCGAGGCCGGCCGGAGGCTCCATGGCGAAATCCTGGTCCTCGGGCGGCGGCGCCAGGACTGGCTGGCGGAAGCGCTGAACAGCCACGAGCGTTCGAGGCTCGTCGGCTATCTCGACCGTCTTCTCGCGAAGGTCGAAGCCGAACCGTTCGGGCCGTTTGCGCGGCGGAAGGAGATGGAATGACCGGTATTCCGCCGCACGCCCGGCCGGCGGCGCGTGCAGTACAGGTTGCATGGGCAGGCCTCCCGTGACGCCGCACAATCTCATCGTTGTCATGTCGGACGAGCACGATCCGCGCTTTATGGGGCATATGGGCCATCCGAGGGTGCGCACGCCGAACATGGACCGGCTGGCCGCGCGCGGCACGGCCTTCACTGCGGCCTACACCAACAGCCCGATCTGCGTGCCGGCGCGGGCCAGCTTCGCCACCGGCCGCTACGTCCACGATATCGGCTACTGGGACAACGCCATCGCCTGGGACGGAAGGGTGAAAGGCTGGCCGAACCGGCTGCAGGAAGAAGGGCTCTACAACGCCACCATCGGCAAGCTGCACTACCGCCGGGAGGAGGATCCCTACGGCATCGACCGGCAGATCGAGCCGATGCACATCTATAACGGCGTCGGCATGGTCTGGGGCTCCCAGCGCGACCCGCTGCCCGACACGCGCGGCAGCTTCCGGATGCTGAAAACGATCGGCCCGGGCGAGAGCGGCTACAACCGCTACGACATGCGCATCGCCGACGAAGCCGTTGCCTGGCTGCACGAAGCGTCGAAACACGATTATCCGCGCCCCTGGGTGCTCTATATCGGCTTCGTCGCGCCGCATTTTCCCCTGGTTGCGCCGCAGGAGTATTTCGATCCGTACCCGATCGAGGACATGCCGTTTCCGAAGCTGCACCCGCAGGGCGGCTATGAACGCCATCCCTGGGTCGAGGAGCATGCGCGGTTCTCGCAGACCGACGACCAGTTCGCGAGCGAGGAGGAACGCATGCTGGCGATTGCCGCCTATCACGCGCTCTGCACCTTCGTCGACGAACGGCTGGGCGCGGTGCTCGATACGCTGGACGCGACCGGCCTGAGCGACCGGACGCGGGTCGTCTACACCAGCGACCACGGCGACAATGTCGGCGCCCGCGGCCTGTGGGGCAAATCGGTGCTCTACGAGGAGGCGAGCCGGATTCCGATGATCGTCGCCGGACCGGACGTGCCGGCCGGCCGGACCGTGGCGACGCCCGTCACCCTCGTAGACCTCTATCCGACCGTGATCGACGGGGTCGGCCTGGAGGCGACGGAGGAAGAGGCGGCGCTGCCCGGCCGGTCCCTGTTCGCCCTCATCGACGAGGCGGACGACCCGGAGCGCATCGCCTTCTCCGAATACCACGCCGTCGGCTCGAACAGCGCCGGCTTCATGCTGCGCAAGGGCCGGTACAAATATCACCACTATGTCGGCCATGCGCCGGAACTGTTCGACCTCGAGGCCGATCCGGAGGAAACGGCCGATCTGGCGGCCGACCCGGCCCATGCCGGAACCCTTGCCGAATACGAGACCTTGTTGCGCGGCATCGTCGAACCCGAGGACGCCGACCGCCGCGCCAAGGCCGCCCAGCGCGCCCTGATCGAGCGCCACGGCGGCTGGGAACAGGCCCGCAAGCTCGGCGCCCCGGCGGCCACCCCGGCGCCCGGCGCGGGGTTCGAGTAGGCAGCGACCGGTTCGCCGCGCCGCTCCGGGACTATTGCCGGCGGCGGGGCGGCTGTCGGAGGGCCGACGGGTTCAGGCGGCTTTGGATTTCGGCGGCGGATCGACAGGCGACGGCGGGTCGGGCGGAGGCGTCAGGTCGCGGCGCATGAACACGGCTTCCAGCAATCCCTCGATGCGCGCCACGCGGTCCCGTAGCTCGTTCATTTCGGCGCGCAGACCGTTGATCTCGCTGCGTATCTCGTCGCGCAGAGTGCGGATGTCCTGCCGCAGCCAGGCGAACAGGCCGAGAATCAGCGCCCCGAGCGCAACCAGACCGGCAAGATGGGCATCCATACGGATAATTTAACCCATTGAACAACTGTCGTCTACATCCGAATGCCGCGCCGCAGGCGCTGCGCACCCCATCCTAAATCTCCACATTCACCGCGTTGTATTCGAACAGCCAGTCGTGGCGCTCGGCGACGGCGGCCGGGTCGAACTCCTCGCGGGCGATGCGCGCCGTCTCGGCCGGGTCGGCCAGCTTCGGGTTGTGGAAGCGCACGGTGTTGGCGGCCGAGCCGCGCATCATCCGCGCCGTGCGCTCCAGCCGCGCCGCTTCGTAGCGCTTCAGGGCGGTCTCGACATCGCCGAAGGCTTCGAGCGCGCGGGCGAGGACCAGGCCGTCCTCGATGGCGTGGTTGGCGCCCTGGGCGAGGAAGGGCAGGGTGGCGTGGCAGGCGTCGCCGAGCAGCGTGACCCGCCCCTTCGACCAGGCGGCCATCGGCTCGCGAACGTGCAGGGCCCACTTGTACGGCGTCGGGATGGCCCGGATCAGTGTGCGCAGCGTATCGTTCCAGCCGTCGAAATCGCCAAGGCATTCCTCGACCGTACCCGGCGCATTCCAGCTTTCGACCTGCCAGTCGCTGCGCTCGACGGCGCCGACGAAGTTCATGAGGCCGCCGTTGCGCAGCCGGTAATGCACGCAATGGCCGCCCGGGCCGATCCAGATGGCGCTGTTTGGCTCCAGCAGTTGCGGCGGCAGGCCGGCCGCCGGCACCACGCCGCGCCAGGCGACGATGCCGGTGAACCGGGGATCGTCCGGGCCGAACAGCGCGCGGCGGACGACGGAATGGATGCCGTCCGCGCCGACGAGCGCCGTGCCGGAAACCCGTTCGCCGCTTTCCAGCAGGGCGACGGCGCGGCTTCCATCCGGCTCCGCGTCGGCGAGTTTCGCGTTGAGGCGGATCGCGTCCGGCTGCGCCGCGGCGACAGCGCCGGCCAGCACCGCATGCAGATCGGCCCGGTGGAACATGCAGTAGGGAAAGCCGTAGCGCTCGACGGAGTCCGCGCCCAGATCGTAGAGCGGCCAGCTTTCGCCGCTGCGGTAGTGGTAGATGCGCTTGCCCTCGGGCTGCCAGGCCAGCGGCTCCAGCGCCGGCCACAGGCCGAGATGGTCGAGCACGCACATGCCGTTGGCGCCGATCTGCACCCC
>JAJECF010000005.1 GCA_022822125.1 Alphaproteobacteria bacterium | reverse complement strand
AGCCATCTCACCGATCTTCAGCATCCCTGGCGGCGCATCCGGGACCGCGCCGACCTGCCCAACGTGCGAATTCATGACCTCAGACACTCGTTTGCCAGTAGGGCCCTGGCGCTTGGCGAGGGGTTGCCGATGATCGGGAAGTTGCTCGGTCACACGCAGGTGCAGACAACCGCCAGATACGCTCACTTGGCCCGGGATACCGTGAAGGCATCAGCCGCCCGCATCGGCGACAGCATCGACAACGATCTGGACGTCTCCGAAGCAGCCCCGCCGGCCGGATGAAAGATTTCGACACTCTTGCCGGCTTGGCGATGTATTCCATGTCGGCATCGTCAGGCTCTTGCCGCTGGGCGGAATATTGTATTCGACCGGATCCAGGCTTCGACTGCGGCCCCCACACGCTGTCCGAAGACTGCAGCATATTTCGGACAATGCTTGCGGTGTCGGAACTATGTGTCATGTTTCGGACATGACAGTCGCAACTCAAGATCCCGGTTTGCGTTCCCGCCTCCTCACACGGATGGCGGCCAACCCGGACGAGGTCTGGGTCCCCGGCGACTTTGCCGATCTCGGCAATCGCGCCGCCGTCGACAAGACCCTTCAGCGCCTGGTTGCCGCAGGCGATCTGCGCCGCATCGACCGGGGACTGTACGACCGCCCGCGCACCAATGGGCTGACCGGACGTCCGACCGTGCCCGACTACCGCGCGGTCATCCGTGCCGTCACCCGCCGCGACCAGGCGCGTGTCGTCATCGACGGCATGACCGCTGCCAACGAGCTCGGCCTCACCACCGCCGTCCCGGCGCGAATCGAAGTTCTGGTCGATGCGCGACTGAAGCCGATCAAGCTGGGTCGTCAGGAAATTCATTTCCGATACGCGGCGCCTGGATGACTTCGGGATCGAACATACCGGCGGGCTCGCCGCCGCCCGTTTTCGTTACCGGCTCGGCCGGTCATGTCGGCGCCAATCTGGTGCGCAGGCTGCTCGACGACGGTGTCCGTGTGCGGGTGCTGTTGCGGCACGAGGACAACAACGAGGGGCTGGAAGGCCTCGACGTCGAACGCTCCTACGCCGACATAAGGGACCTGGACGCCACCAGACAGGCGGTCGCGGGTTGCCGGGGCGTCTATCACGTCGCGGCCCGGATCTCGACCATCGAAGGCAACCGCGCGCACCGCCGAAACGTGTTCGAGTGCAATGTCCTCGGCACCCGCAACGTGCTCCAGGCGGCGCGGGAGGCGGAGGCCGGCCGGGTTGTGGTTACGGGCTCTTTCAGCGCGGTCGGTTACGACCTCGACGATCCGTCGGCTCCCAGCGACGAAACGATGCCGTTCTTTCCGATGGAACGCACGATGCCCTACGAGCGCAGCAAGTCGCTCGTCGAGCAGGAGTGCTGGCGCGCCGCGGCGACGGGACAGGACGTTCTGGTCGCAACCTGTTGTGCCGTGGTTGGAGGGGCGGATTATTTCCCTTCGCGGCTGGGAAGAACATTGCGCGATTACACCAACGGCAAGCTTCGCGCCTATGTCGACGGAGGTTTCGAATTCGTCGCCGCGCGCGACATCGTCGAAGGGCATTTGTTGTGCATGCGGCACGGCCGTTCGGGCGAAAAGTACATCTTCAGCAGCGAATACAAGACGATCTCCGAAATCCTGGACCTGTTCGAGGAGGTCTCGGGCGTCCCGCGGCCGCGCCGGCGGATGCCGACCCGCGCGATGCTGGTCTTTTCGGAGGTGGCGAGCTTCTACCTGAGCCGCTTCCACCCTGACTTTCCGCAGCGCTTTACCCCCGGCGCCATCCGCCTGCTGCAAAAGCGACGACACGCCGACACCGGCAAGGCGAAGCGCGAGCTCGGCTATCGCCCGACCGGCATCCGCGACGCGGTTCACGAAGCCTACGAATTTCACTACCGCCGCAACGCGATTACCAATCCGGCCGCGAACCGCCCGCGCGCAGACGCCGCGAAACCGCGTGCCGCGACGCAAGCGGGAAATCCCGTGCCGGACGGAGGCATTCGGATGACTCCCGACAGAAGCGCGACATGAGGCCGGCAACCGGTTCACCGCCCGCCTTCGAAGACGCGGGGACCCTGCGCCAGCAAGCGCGCGCCGCGGGGATGGATCCGAATTACTGGTACGCGGTCGAGGAGGTGCGCCGGGTCAAGCCGGGGACGGTGATCGAGGTCGTTTTCTGGAAACAATCCATCGCGCTGTTCCGGGGAGCGGACGGCGCGTTCCAGGCGATCGAGAACCGCTGCGCGCATCGCCAGCTAAAGCTCTCGATCGGCGACGTGCAGGGCTGCCGGCTGGTATGCGCCTATCACGGTTGGGAGTATGGCGGGAAAGGGCGCCCCGCCGGAGTCCCGTACAACCGCGAGGGCACGAGCTTCCCGCGGCTCGCGCTTAAGACATATCCGGTCAAAATCCGGTACGGCCTGATCTGGCTCTTCCCCGGGGACCCGGAGCGGGCGGAGAAGCGCCCGATCCCCGATATCCCCGAGCTGGAGGGGTCCGGGCGGTGGGCCTGCGTGCCGCTATGCTTCACCTGGTCGGCTCACCACTCGATGGTGATCGACAATGTGAGCGACTTCACCCACGCTCATTTGCACCGCCGATACCGGCCTTTCGAAGGGGTATTATATACCAAAGTCCCAAACGGAGATTCCCGTCGCTAACTCTTGAGTTTTGGTGCCGTAGCTACTTCGAGGCCCTGCGCGATTTCCTTCAAGTGGAAAGCCACATCTCCATTTCCTGAAACGGAATTCGGCAACGTTATTTGGAGCGTTCCGGGCTGGCTCTTGTCATTCATGTTGAAATCGATGACGAAAGTTCGGCCTTCATCGGCGGACCGTATGTCTGTCACTCGTAGTACGCCCAATCCCATATCGTTCAAGCCTCCGGGTCTTCCACCACCTTCACAGGCCGCATGAGCGTCCGGACCGCCTCGCCGACGGTGTATTCGGTTCCGTCGGCCTTGCGCGGCGGCGTGAACACTTGCTCCATCTCCGCCTTGCGCGGCTGGTAGCGATTCGACCTCAGCCGGACCTCTTGGCGTGCCGTCATGTCTGCCTCCGTCGGGTTTCGACTCCGGTCATTCTGTCTTCGAGCCTGCTCATTGCATCCCGGAGCCCTTCAAACGCTCCCTCCAAACGAGCCATGCGCTCGCGCAGGTTGGCAATGTCACGGTGCATGTCGCGTTGCAGCTTCCAGAGGAACGCGATGATGCCGACTATGCCAGCAAGTTGAAGCGTGTCGGCATTGAGCCATTCCATCGGCTTGTCTCGTCACTTGCGGGATCGGGCGGAGATTCTGCCAGTCCGCCGCCGCCTATGCAAGTGATTCGACAGAAAATGTCCCTGGTGTATGCTGGCCCTGCACCAATTCAAGCGTCCCGCTCTGTCGGGTCGCCTGTCGAATACAACAGCCGATAACCCGGCGCCAGGGTAGCTCCCCGGCGCAAGGCGAATAGGCAGGACTCTCCATACGCTTGGATTGGTGCAACGGCCCGGCGCCCGCTGGGGGCGCCGGGAACCTGCGCGGGAGAGTTCCCATGAAGATGCTTATAGCGGCTTTGGCTGCCACACTTGCCTTTTCCACCGCAGCGCCCGCGACAGACATCCATGACGAGATCGTGGAATGGGTGTTTGAGCCTTGTATGGAGGTTGCAGCGGCTCTCGACGTCAAGAGCATGAAGGAGGAAGACGTCAAGCTCGGCGTCAAGCGCGAGCATATCGCGCAATTGATGCTGGCAAGCCGCGATAACGCCATCCGCGACGTGGTTGCGAAGATGAAGGCCGGCACGACGTGGAATGAGCGCCGCGCCGCTTACCCGACGATCCTACAGCTCTGCCTATCGAAGTTTACAGACGAATAAGCGCCGCGTTGACAGGCGATCCACTCTCTGGGTAAATGAGGAACCGGCCCCGTGGAGGGGGCCGGTCCAAGAACCAAGCGGGAAGTGCCCCCGCAAGGCAGTCGCAGAGATATTCCGAATAGCGAATTGATTGTCTTGCGTCAAGGACCTCCTGCCAATGGAGTGTGCCGTGTTCCAAAATGCTTGTGAAGCTGCGTTCGATTATGTCATTCCAATCGTGGTCGCTTGGCGACAAAGCGGGGGCAAGATAAATTGGTTGATTGGCTCCGGAACACTTATACATGAAGAGGGTTGGTTCGTTACCGCCGCCCATATCATCGAGACGATTTACAAGCTACAGGAACTTCAAAAATCTGGCCGCAAAGATAGAAAGACAAAGCAAAGGATTACAGATGTTGGCGTTTCCTTTGGAATAACTTGCTCTGATGCCACGGGTGGAGCGGTGTCGGGAATAGATTTTAGCGTGGGGAAATTGTCAACTTTTGTTCCTAAACCTGGACAAAGATACGCAAAGCTAAGGTCAGACGATGTGAAAATCGGAGAAATGTGCTGTCGAGTTGGCTTCCCATTTGTTGATGAGCTTGGTGATCCTACATGGGATAAGAACACCGGTTTCTCATTTACAAATTTGTTTCCTGTCCCGATGTTCGTAAACGAGGGAATGGTCAGCAGATTTGCTAATGTAAACGACACGAATGATAACCATATAGGAAAATGGATCGAAACCAGCTCCCCAGGTCTAAAGGGGCAAAGTGGAGGACCTCTATTGGATATCAACGGATGTGTTTGTGGCATTCAAGTCAATACTGCTCACTATCCATTAGACTTTAGTGGGAAGGGAAGAAACCAAGTCCTCAATGTAGGACGAGCCGTGCATGTCGAGACCATGCGTTCGTTCCTTGACCAGCAATCCGTTCCGTACTACATCGATGCTTGAATCAAGCAGGGAGGAGCCTTCGATGCCAGACACCAGCCGAACTTTCTCCATAGGGGGCGCTAACCAGACGCGCATGAACTTCCTCACGGATCCCTCAAAGCCGGGGTGGGATGATATTCCGGCGCCTATCCCTCGGGACGAAGGACCGGATTGGGAAGAGGAGGAGAACGTTCTGGCCGATAACTGACGGTCAACGCTCGACTCCGCCCCGCTCGGCCGCCAAACCTGCGGGGCGTTGCGCTTTCAGGTAATCTGGCGCGCGCCAGAGGGCAAGCCATTATCGGCTATAAGGTCCTGATATCGGAGCCGCTTGCCTCTCATGCCGACGGCGGTATGCCCCATCATGTCCTCGGTATCCATAGGCCGGATATTGTGTCTGCCGGCGAACTCGGCAACATACAAGTCCAGATGCTTCTCGCTGAACTTGTGGAAGGTGCCGACGAAACCGCGCTTCAAGCCGGCCCAGAACGACTCCATGCCGTTGGTCGAAGCCATGCCCCGGACGAACTCTTTGGCGGAGTGCTTCACCGCCTCATGGGTATATTCGGGCATCCCGGCATAAGCTGGCGCCTCGTCAGTGTAGAGGGTCGCGCCGGGCTCTACATGCTCCCGCACGAAACCCTGTAATGCCGTCGCGTCCGTTCTCTCCATGCGCCGCGCGGCAACTTTGTTGGTCTCCCGGTCCTTCACGCCTGCAACGGCTGCTTTGCCGACCGCGCCGCGTCCGGTCCCGGCCAGCTCTTTGCGCTTGCGGTTGGACATGTTCTTTCGCTTGCCGCCGATGTAGGTCTCGTCCGCCTCGGCTGGGCCTTGAAACATGGGAACCTCGCCGTCCTCCAGCGCCTTGCGGATGCGGTGCGAGAGGTGCCACGCGCTTTTCTGCGTGATCTCCAACTCCCGGTGCAGCTTCATGGACGAAATTCCCTTGAGGTTCGTCATGGCGAGATAGAGCGCAATAGCCCAATCCCGGTAGCCGAGCTTCGAGCCCTCCATGACCGAACCGGTCTTCAAGCTGAACTGCGGACGCTTCGGGCAGGACCGGCAGCGGTGCGTCATCGTCTTGTGCTTGATCGGGTGCTGCACATCGTAGGAACCGCAATGCGGGCAGAACGGTCCCTGCGGCCACATATGAGCCTCGAACCATTCCCGCGCCTTGTCGTCGTCCGGGAACATGGCGGTCAGCTTCTTGAGGCTGATGCCCTTACGGAACGCTTTGCCGGGTGCCTTTTTGCTCATCGGAACAACCTCTTATGGCGCTCTTCGCCCTATCCTCAGAGTAGCGAATTATGTTCCATGCGTCAAGTCAAAATGGGATTTTGGTATATAATTTCCTTTCGAAGGTGCCACCCTCACCCGTTGCGAGACTGTCGGCGACGACGTGCATCTCTCCTACGACACGCGTGTCGGGCGCGGGCGAATCTCCGGGCGTTTCGTCGATCACAAGCGGCTCGATACCAATCGGATGGAGCTTTGCTACCAATACCCTTACCAGTGGTCGAACACCGACGACGCGATAAAGCACTGGCTGTTCGTGCTGCCGGTCGACGAGCGCACCACCCGTGTGTTTTTCCTGTTCTACTTCAAGTCGCTGAAGATTCCCTTTCTGCCGGTGCATATCCCGCGTTTCGCGATGACGGCGGTCATGAAAATCTCCAACCGTCTCCTCATCGCCCCCCTGCTCTCCCAGGACCGGTTTGCGCTCGAAGCGGAGCAGTCGGGCTACGAGAGACATTGGGACGCGCGTCCGGTCGAGTTCAACCCGGTGGTGCAGGCCTTTCAGAAAGTGACCGTGCGCAAGTGGCGGGAGTATCTGGCCGGCGCGGCGGAGGACGCCGATGTCCACGCCTGAACCCTACTCGCTGGTTGCCGCGTTGTCGGGCGGCACGGTGCTACAGGCGGCGGCGATGCTGCTCGGGTTTATCGCGCTTTTGTTCGTGGGCTCGGCGCGTCTGCCCGGTCGCCGGATGACGGGGCCCGACGCCGAGGGGAACCGGCGCGTCTACAAGCTGAACGGCCTCGCCCTCTTCCTGATCGTCGCCGTGGCGGCGGGTCTCGGTCAGATGTCGGGCACGGTCTCCCTTTCCGTGCTGCACACGCATTTTCTCGCCCTGTTCGTCGTGGCCAACGGGTTTGCCTTCGCCCTCGCCGGCTGGCTGTTTTTCCGTGGCGCGCGGGCCCGCGAGGAATCGCAGGTCTCGTGGCGGAAATTCTTCATGGGCGTGGAAGCCGGCCCGACATGGTTCCGGCTGGACCTGAAACTCTTCAGCTACTGCCCCTCGCTTATCGGCCTCGCGCTGTTCAACGCATCCTTTGCCGCCGTGCAGTACGAAACCTACGGCGGGCTGACCCTCGGGATGGCGCTCTACCAGATATTCGCGTTCCTGTACGTGCTCAACTATTTCCAGTTCGAACAGGGGATGATCCATACCTGGGACATCGTCAGCGAGCGCTTCGGATGGAACCTGGTCTGGGGCGACTATGTGCTGGTGCCGTTCTTTTACTGCTTCCCCGGCTGGTGGCTGGTCCACGCGCCGGAAACGTTGTCTCCCGCCGCCGCCGCCGCGATCGTCCTGCTGTTCCTGTTCGGCTTCTGGCTATTCCGCGGCGCCAACCAGCAAAAGCACCGTTTCAAGCGCGATTCCAACGTCAGGATCTGGGGGCAACCCGCCCGAACCCTGGACGGGCGCCTGCTGGTCTCGGGTTTCTGGGGCATCGGACGGCATCTCAACTATACCGGCGAGATCTGCATCTACCTGTCTTTCGCCCTGACGGCGGGGCTCGCGTCCTGGTTCCCCTTCCTGTTGCCGGCGTGGCTGGCGGGCCTCTTGTGGCACCGTTCGCGCCGTGATGAGCGCCGGTGCCGGGCCAAGTACGGCGCGTTGTGGGACCGCTACACGAAGACGGCGCGTTTTTCGATGCTGCCGTTTGTCCATTGAGGGCGGGGATGGCGAACCGGAGTCACAGCGCGGCCGCCCTGCCTTCGGCGGAACTCCCGCGCCGCGCGGAAACGGCCGTCCCCGCGCTCTCGGGCGGATGGCCGCTGCTGGGCAACCTGCCGGAATTCCAGAGGGATCCGGTCGCGATGTTGAGCCGCGGCTGGCAGGAGCATGGCGAGCTTTACCACTTCCGGCTGGGCCCCCGCGACTTCGTTCTCTTCACCGGACCGGAGGCTCACGACTTTTATTTCAGGGCTCCGGAGGACCGGCTGAACGCCCAGCCGGCCTACCGGTTCACGGTCCCCATCTTCGGCCGCGGCGTAGCCTACGACGCCTCGCCCGAGATCATGGCGGAGCAGCTGGGCTTCCTGTTCCCCGCCCTCCGCGAGGCCGCCATGCGCAAGTTCGCCCTGATCATGTTCGACGAGACGAAACGGTTCGCCGAGGCCCTCGGCGCGGACGGGGAAATCGATCTGCCGCACGCGATGAACGAGCTCACCGTCAAGATCGCCAGCCGCTGCCTGATCGGACAGGAAGTCCGGGACCGGGTGGATACCGGTTTCGCCGAGGCGTACCACGAGCTGCAGAACGGCATTAACACGCTGGGGTTTTTCCTCCCGAGACTTCCCACCGCGGCCCATCGAAGGCGCGACAGGGCGCGGCGGAGGGTGGCCGAGCTCTTCGGCGGGATCATGGCGGAGCGCCGGCGGTCCGGAGCCGAGCCGGACGATTTCATGCAGACGCTCATGCAGGCCCGTTACAAGGACGGCCGCGCGCTCGGCGACGACGAGATCACCGGCATCCTGCTGACGGTGCTGTTCGCCGGCCAGCACACCAGCGCGGTGCTCGCGACCTGGACCGGCCTGGAGCTCCTCGGGGCGCCCTCCTATCTGGCGCGCGTAAGGGACGAGGCGGAGGAGGTCTACCGCGAGGCGGGCGCCATGAACCTCGAAAGCCTCCAGCGACAGGCGCTGCTGGACCGCGCGGTGCGCGAATGCGAGCGGCTGCACCCGCCGCTGATATTGCTGATCCGCAAGGTGCTCAAGCCCCTGCGCTACGGCGGCCGTCTGGTGCCTGCGGGCACCATGGCCATGGTCTCGCCGGCGGTTTCTCACCGGTTGCCCCATCTGTTCGCCGACCCGGAGCGGTTCCTTCCGGACCGCTTCGCCCCGCCGGCTTCCGAGGACAAGCAGCACCACTACGCCCTGATCGGCTTCGGCGGCGGCAAGCATGCCTGCATGGGCAAGCATTTTGCCTACCAGCAGCTCAAGGCGATCTGGACCGTGCTGCTCGACCGCTTCGACTTCTTTCTCGATGCAGAGTTCCCGCGTCCGAATTACGGCAGCTGGGTAACCGGTCCCGAGACGCCGTGCCGGATCCGTTACAGCCGCCGCTCCGAGCCGAGCGTCTTCCGATGAGCGGCGGCGTTTCGGGCCGTTACGACGTCGCCGTCGTCGGCGCAGGTCCGGTCGGAAGTCTGTGCGCCCTGGCCCACGCGCGGAAGGGTGCCCGGGTGGCCCTCCTCGAAGCCAATCCCAAGGCGTCCGGACGGCTGGCCGGCGAATGGCTGCATCCGCCCGCCGTACGGATACTGCGCGACATCGGGATCGAGGCCGACGCATTGCCGCGAAGCAGCGCCGGCAAGGGGTTCGTCGTGTTTCCGGAAGACGGCTCGGAGCCGATCGTCCTTCCCTATCTGGGCGGGTCCCTGGGTTTGGCATGCGATCACGCGGTGCTCGTCTCAAGGCTGCGCGAAGCCGTCGAGACCGAGAAGCGAGTCGACTTTATTCTCCGCGCGCGGGTCAACGGCGTCGAAGACCAACGGCTGACTTATACCGTGAGCGGGGCCGATCGATCCCTGGACGCCGCGCGGATTATCGGCGCCGACGGCCGGGCGTCGGTCGTGCGTCAATCGCTCGGCCTGTCGACTGACCCGATGCTGTGCTCGCGCATGCTCGGAATTACGTTGAACGATGTCGGCCTGCCGTTCGAGGGTTTCGGCCATGTGGTGCTCGGCGGGCCGGGTCCGATCCTCGTATACGGCCTGGCTGGCCATTGCGTCCGGATCGTCGTCGACGTGCCGCTGCATCGCTGGTCGCCCCGGGATCGGGTGGGCTTTTTGTCGGAAGCCTGTGCCGGCCTGTTGCCGGACCCTCTCGGGCCCGCGTTCATCGCGGCGCTGCGGATGGGGAATTTCGACGCCGCGACCAATCGGCTGCGGCCGCGCGTTTCTTACGGGAACTCGCGCCGCGTGCTTATCGGGGACGCGGCGGGGCACTACCACCCCATGACCGCCGTGGGTATGACCCTGGGATTCGGCGACGCGCTGGCGCTCGCCGAGGGCGGCGTATTTCGGGACTTCGTCGCCAGGCGATTCCGTGCCACCAGCAGCCCGGAGTTCCTCGCGATGGGACTCTACGAGGTCTTTGCCGATCACCGGGCGGAAGCGGTGGCGCTCCGACAGGCGATCTACCGGGGTTGGCGGTCGAATGCCTCGTACCGAAACCGGACCACGCGGATACTCGCCTGCGAGGACCGGTCCGCGGTCCAGCTCGGCCTTGCGTTCTGCTCGACGACGGTCCGGGGGATCGCCGCGGGAATTCCGCAATCCCGCCGGTCGTTCGCTTCGCGCCAGACCCGCGACATCCTTCTGGCCCTCGCCGTACGTCTCTGGTGGCTCCTGCGCGCGGTTATGCAACTGCACAGGGAGAAAGCCGCGGGTCGAGGACGGGACGAGCGGGCCCGCGACGCGCTGGCCCGCGCGTTTCTGAGCTCCATGTCGGGGGTCCGCGATCCACGGTGCGGCCGCCCGGGCGAGACGGAGTCGCCGGACGCCGGCCCCGCATCGAAGCGCGCGGCCGCCCGCCTGATGGATCTTCAGGGAAAGGACGGCGCCTGGGAAGGCGAGATGGTCTGGTGCCCCATGCTCACCGCCCAATATGTGCTTCTGCACCATATCGTCGGGCGGCCGCTCGACCGGGGTCGGCGCCGGCGCGTGCTGCGCTCCTTCGAACGGACCCGTCTCGAGGGCGGCACGTGGGGACTGCACGAGCACTCCCCGCCCCATCTGTTCGTCACCGCTCTGGTGTACGTCGCGGCGAGACTGCTCGGCGTGGAGCGGGACGATCCCCTGGTCGCGCCGGCCGGGCGCTTCATCCGGGCCGAGGGAATTCTCGGCATCCCGAGTTGGGGAAAGTTCTGGTTGGCGCTCCTCAACCTCTACGACTGGCGCGGGGTGAACGCGGTTCTACCGGAGCTCTGGAGCTTGCCGCGCCGGTTTCCGCTGCATCCGTCGAACTGGTATTGCCATACGAGGCTGATCTACATGGCGATGGCGGCGATTTACCCACGGCGGTTCCAGGCGCCCGTCACCCCCCCGATCGCCGCGCTGCGGGAGGAGCTGTTCCCGGACGGTTTTGCCGACGCCGATTTCTCCGCGGCCCGAAACCGTCTGCGGGACGCCGATCTCTACGCGCGGCCGAGCGTCTGGCTCAGGGCCGGCTTCGCGATTGCGCGGCTGTTCGAGCGGTTCCACGGCAAGCGCTTGCGGGCGCGTTCCACGCAAGCGATCGTGCGCGGCATCAAGTGGGAGCTGCGGACCACCAGCCATACGAGCATCTCCCCGGTGAGCGGCCTCCTCAACATCCTGGCGTTGTGGCTGCACGATCCGAACGACGCGGACATGCTCCGGGCGCTGGAGAAGCTGGACGGCTGGATCTGGGAAGACGAGGAGCAGGGAGCCCGCGTCGTCGGCGCGAGAAGCGCCTCGTGGGATACCGGGTTCGCGCTGCAGGCTCTGGCGACGGTGCCCGGGCTCGACGGCGTCGGGGACGCCCTTCGGCGCGGCGCCGACTTTCTGCTCGGGGAACGAATCGACAAGAGCTTCGAGGGTTTTCGGGAGGCCTATCGGGCCGACCCCAAGGGCGGCTGGTGCTTTGCCGGGGGGTGGCATGGCTGGCCGGTGAGCGACTGCACCGCGGAAGCGGTGCTGGGGATCGTCGCCGCCCGGGGCGAGACCGCGGACACGGCCGCGCTCGGCGACGCCGTCGGGTTCATGCTGCGCGGCCAGAACCGCGACGGGGGTTTCGGCAGCTACGAGGCGCGGCGCTCGGCTTTCGGTCTGGAATGGCTGAATCCGGCCGAGATGTTCGGCGACTCGATGACCGAGCATTCCTTCGTGGAGTGCACCGCGTCCTGCCTCGCGGCCCTCGCCGCCTGCAGGGACAACTTTCCGACGGTCGCGGACCGGTCGGTGACGAGCGCGATCTCGCGGGGCGACGCCTGGCTCCGGCGGACTCAAGCGAACGACGGGTCGTGGCGCGGCGTATGGGGCGTCCAGTTCGTCTACGGCACGCTGTTCGGGATCAGGGGCCTTCTTGCCGCCGGCGCCCGCCCCGCCGACCCGGCGCTGCGCGCGGCCTGCCGCTGGCTGCTCGACCGCCAGCGCGAAGACGGGGGATGGGGCGAGCACCACAGCGGTTGCCTCACCGGCCGATACGTGCCGCACGAGGAAAGCCAGGTCATCCAGACCGCATGGGCGCTGATGGCGCTGCTGGAAGCGGGCGAACCCGACTGGGGTGCGATTTCCCGGGGCGCGCAATTCCTGCTGGATACGCAGGATGCCGAAGGCGCATGGCCCAAGCAGGACATGGCCGGCGTGTTCTTCCGAACGGCGCTGCTCGACTACGTCCTCTACCGCCAGTATTTCCCGCTGCACGCGCTCGGCCTCTACGAGCGGCGGCGGCGGAATCGGCTGGACCTAACGGCCGCCGACGCCGAAGCGGCACCCGCCTGTTCGATGTCTTGAGCGCGGTCAGCCTTCCGGGCGCGGGGGCTTGCGGGCCAGGAAGAAGAACATGGGCGTGAAAATACCGGACTTGCCGCCTTCGACCAGCGCGTCGGCCGCCGCATTCAACAGCGTGCTGACCGCGCGGGAACCCTCGGGAAACAACCGCAATCGCTCGCCGACCCGCAACGTCAGATTGGTCAAGGCCCGACCGAAAGGCGTGCGCGGAATGCTCGATGTGCTGAGGTCGCGGCCTTGCAAAGCCCGGTACCATGGCGTTTGCGGATCGGACTCCGTCGCGCGGTCCCGGGCGTCCAGGAACTCGAACCCGGCCCTGCGCAACGCAGCGCACACCTCCGATGTCGAGGCGATTTCGGGCAGCGCGTCCCCCACCATGATGTCGTTCTTGATGCGCAGGTGCTCCGCGTTCCCGGGATCGAAATCGTCCGTGAGACACCACTCGTAGCCCGCGAAACAGGCACCCGGACGCAAGACGCGAAAGATCTCCCGGAACGCCGCCGTCTTGTCCGGTGCGTGGGGCATGGATTCGATAGCGAAAGCGGCATCGTATCGCTCGTCCCCCTCCGGAATCCGCATGTAATCGCCGTGGATAAAGCGGCACAGCGATTCGACATCCCGGGTGTGCAGTTTCGCCCGCTCGATCTGGTAGGCGTTGTTGTTGATTCCGACGAAGCTGGACCCGGAATGGCGCGCCAGGTTGCTCATCGGTCCCCCGACCCCGCACCCGACATCGAGGACCTGCATCCCGGGCTTCAGGGACAACCGTTCGGCGAGATAGTGCTGGTGCCGGAGCAGCGACGCCTTGAAGCTCTCGCCCCGTCGCCGGGGGGCGAAGTGAAAGGACTGGCCCCAGCCGAACTCGTAGAAGTCGGTCACGAGGTCGTAGTAGCGATTCACGAAGGACCGATAATGCTCCTTTCTGCCCTCCAGGCCCGCGTCGTAGATCGCGTTGTATCCGTCGACGGTGGACTTCACCTCGTCCGGGGAGAGGTCCGCGAGGGAACGGGAACTCGATCGTCTGGCGGCGGGCCGGGTCATCCGTCCATTGTGCCAGAGTCGAGTGTCGGCGGCGAGATAGAACCGCGTCAGTCCGGCGGTAAGGCGCGGTTCCGCACGGTGCTGCGGTCCCGGCGTCCTTCCTTCCCCATTGTGCAGGTCCCTATTGGGGTGACAGATGTCCGGCATCTGGACCGGCTTCGGGCTGCGCCGCGTGTTCTACACCGTGCCCTCGAACCTCATCGGACACCGGCTCGGCGGGCGCGTCTACGACGACCGGATCGAACTCTTCCTCTCAGGCACCCATCTGCTTACCCTGCCGCGCGGCCGCGCCAGCGGCAGCCCCAACACCCACGTCGTCAACTACCGCCACGTCATCCACTCGTTGAAGAAGAAGCCGATGGCGCTCCTCAACCTGGTCTACCGCAACGCCCTGTTCCCGCGCGAGCCCTACCGGCGCTGCTTCGAGACCGCCCTCGAGCGGCTCAGCGAGCGCCAGGCCTGCCGCCTCGCCGTCGCGCTGCTGGCGCTCGCACATGAGGAAAACTGCGAGGCCGAACTCGCCGACGCCATCGACAGGGCGCTCAACGCCGGCCGGCTCCCCGACCCCGACACGCTCAAGGCGCGCTTTGCGCCGGACCCGGGGCGCATGCCCAGCATCCGCATCGCCACGCCGCCCCTTGCCGGCTACGCCACCCTGCTCGACGCAGGAGGCGCGGCATGACCGACAACCACAAGAAGGGCGCGATCGACCCCAACAAGGTCGATGCCATCAAGCTCTCGCTGATGCTCACCGAGCTGCGCCTGCCGACGATCAACCAGCTCTGGGAGAACTTGGCCAAAAGGGCCGACGCCGAAGGCTGGACCGCGGCGCGCTTCCTCGCAACCCTCGCCGAACACGAACTTGCCGAGCGCGACCGCAGGCGCATCGAACGCCATCTCAGGGAGGCGCGCCTGCTCCCCGGCAAAAGCCTCGCATCCTTCGACTTCGCCAACGTGCCGATGATCTCGAAGGCCCAGGTCAACGCGCTGGCCGCCGGCAACGCATGGCTCGACCAGGGCGCCAACTGCCTCATCTTCGGCCCGCCAGGCGTCGGCAAAAGCCATCTCGCCTCCGCCGTCGGCCTCGCACTGGTCGAGAACGGATACCGCGTCCTGTTCACCAGGACCACCGACCTAGTCCAGCGCATGCAGGTCGCGCGCCGCACCGGCCCGTTCGAACTAATATGCCTTGCGGTGCCACAAATCATTTTCCACGAGGTCAGGACAAATGCCCCAGCGCCGCGCCGATCAGGCGCATTCCGAAGCGGCAATTCCGGCGTGGCTGTTCACGATCCTGGTCATCGCGGTCCTGGCAGCGGCGGGCGTCTTTGCGCGCTACTGGGCCCGCGGGGATTTCGATGTCGTTCACGCCCTCCTGATCTCGTTCTTTTCGATCAATCTGGCGATCTGCTACTGGGAAGTCTGCCTGTTCCTGAGGCGCGACCGTATCGAACTGCGCGCCGAATACTGGCGCGCCCGCCAGCTTGAGACGGGCCGGCCGGCGGCCGTCGAATTCCTCACCGCAAGGGTTCCGCTGCGACGGCTATTGTCGTCGACGGTGTGGGCCGAGGTCTGGGCGGCATATTCCCAGATCGACGGTTCGTACGCGGACCGCCGCACTTACGGTTTCAACGTGGACATCGCCAACGGCTTCGTGACCCCGGTTCCGACACTGATCCTTTACGCCGCCTTTACCTTCGATTTCCTACCCGCCGTCGTCGCCGGAATCGTCGGGGCGATGATGTTCTGGCAACTGACCTACGCGACGTCGGTCTACTGGGTCAGTTTCTTCGTGGCGAACCGGCAGGCCCGGATCCGCCCGCGCGACACGCTGGTCTACATCTGGGCGCTGAATTCCCCCTGGGTGCTGTTCGCTCTGCTGGGGCTCTGGGCGTCCGTTCGCCTGATCGTCGACGGGGACTACAGCGTCCTGGGCTATTGACCGCGGCCGGCCGGTTACGCCGCCGCGGAAGACAATCCCGGCTGACCAAAAACCAGGCGCCCGGAGCCTCGCTCAAGGCCGGCCGCGACTTAGTGAAATCTGCGGCCGGGACTTAGTGAAATGACCGGCCGGAATCACTGAAATCCGCAGGCTGCCGCTTCCGCGAACGCATGCGGTTTCGAAATGCGGCTCGGCGAACCCGAGCCCGCGGCGGACTTTTCTGTTTCGGTGGAGGAGGGACCGGTCGCACGCCACTTGGCCGACGACGGTGCAGAGGCACCGCCATGTTCCCCGGAAGCCTGGCTGGCCAGGCATTGCGCCGGCACGCCCGGGCTCGACGACTGGATCGACTGGATGGTGCTGGCATATGACATCGTCGCCGGCGACGGAGCGCGTCGCCTGGCTCCTGCGATCTATCTCAGTCCGGCCTCCCTGCGGTGTTCGCTCGGCGCTTTGCAAGGCCAGGTTGAGCTCGCCGGCACCCTTGGGCGCGCCGCTGGCAGGAACGACTTCAACCACGAACGCCGCGCTCTGACCCGGACGGTCGAAGCGCTGCCACCGGGGGCCATGATCGTCTTCGCCGCGGTGGCTCCCGATCGCAAGCCACGGTCGATCCGGCTGGTGGTCGCGGGCGTCACGCTGCCCCAACTCGGACCGTTGCGGATTCTGGCTTGAATGGAAGGGAATGATGGTGCTTGACAGAAGGGAAACGATCAGTCTTTGGGCGGCGGCCTTCGTCGTCTCGGAGGACACCCTGCGGGACCGCTTCATATCGCTTACCGGCAGCAGCCCGGACCAGATTCGCGATGCCATCACCGAACCGGCATTTCTCGTCGGGGTGCTGGATTTCATCCTCGGGCACGAACCGGACCTGCTCGGCTTTTGTGAACGTCACGGGCTGGAGCCGACGGAACCCGCCGAGGCGCGGCGCGTCCTCGCCGGACCCGAAACGGAGATTTGAGGTTCAGCGGCAGGCCGGGATCCCGGGCTCACGAAATTGGCTCGCGGTTGGCTGAAGCGGCTAGGAACAGGTCAACGCCGCCATGCGCTGGTTCACCTTTAGCAGGCCCTTGAATCTTCATGTGAATCTTCATGCGGAGGCACCCGGTTATCCGGTGGCCGCCTCGCGGTCCGTGACGCGGAACCTGAACGAACGCCGCGGGTGCGGCGTGGGCGTGTGTTTCGTCTTCAGCCTATAGCCGGGCGAGGACAGTTCGACTTTCAGATCGCGAACGATGGTCAGGAACGTCAGGGCGATTTGAGTCTCTGCGAAACCGTTCCCCAAGCACCGGTGCGTGCCGAGGCCGAAAGGCGCGAATCCCGGCTGCCTGTGTTCCGCCCGTTCCGGGCTGAAGCGTTCGATATCGAAGCGCTCCGGTTCCGGGAAACACTCCGGCAGATGGTGAGGCACCGTGTTTCCGATGATGACGGTCGTCCCGGCCGGCACCGTGTAGCCGGCGAACTCAAAGGTGTTGGTCACCGTTCGCAGTTGCCCCGAACTGACCGGATACATTCTCAGGGTTTCCAAAAGGATGCGGTGGGTAACGTCGCAGTCGCGCAATCCTTGGCCGTTCAAGGTGTCCCGGGCAAAGAAACGGTCCGCCTCGGCGGTCATTCTTTCGAGCAGTTCGGGATGCTTGAGCAGCGCGTAGAGCATGAAGGCGGAGGTACTGGCGGCAGTCTCGACCCCGGCGAAGGCCGGTCCTAGCAGCGCCATCCGCAAATCCGTCTCGGGAAAGAACTGCGGGTCGCTTCTGTGCAAGTCGAGCAGGTCATCGATCAGGTCTCGGGCGCCCCCCTCCTCAACGCTAAGGGCGTGACGCTCCCGGATGGATATCTCAAGTTCCTTCATCCGCTCGCGGGCTCGCGCCAGCCGCGGCAGCCGCAGGATGAGGCGCGGATATTGCCGCATCACATGGACGCTGAGCAAACCATTGAGGGTCGTGATAACGTCGTCGGCATGGTCCCGTATGGAAACGCCGGTGGTAAGCACCGAGAGTTGCTCAGCGATAAGTTGCTGCATCGCGTGTTGGGCGACGACGGAACGGTTCCGAGGCCAGCCGGCAACCATGCCTCTGGTGATCTCGACGACCCGGTCCAGCCGGTCTTCGATAAACCTCGACGAAAACGCCGCGGTATGCACCTTGCGCATCCGGACGTGCGGGGCTCCGTCCATGCCGACGAGGGAGTCCTTGGCTCCGAACGCGCCGTTGAAGTCCCGCCAGAGCTCGAATGACCGCAGGATCATTCTTCCCCGTCTCTGAATGAAGCGGTTGGCCTCGGGGCCCACGAGGGCGATGTAGCGCCGGTTGAGCGCGCGGATTCCGAAGATCGGCCCCAGTTCGAGGTAGCCTTTGGTCAGGAAGAAGCGCAGGTCCCCCGCCATGTCCAGGGCGTTGCCGATAAGCGGCCATCCCGATAACTCGGGGATCTCCCCGGCGGGACGGGCGGTCGGGGAGGGCTCCGGCCGCCGGGCCACCGCTTGGCCGATCAGGTCCAGCCTGGCGATCACGTCGATTCGAGGCTTGGCCTCGGCCAGCTCATCTGGAGACAGGAGGTGCTGGAATACGCCGCCGGCCACCGCGAGCGAGACGATGATTACATCGCGCGGTGCAGGTATGTCTCCGCTGAACAGCAGTGTAAGCGGTGCGGCGGAGGCACCCTGCTTTCAGCTTGACGGGGGCTTGAAGCTCCAGGGGAGCAGTTCGTCGATGCGGCTGTTGGGGTGGCCGGCGGCGATCTTCTCCAGCGTGGTCTTGAGCCAGGCGTAGGGCTCGACG
>JAJECF010000015.1 GCA_022822125.1 Alphaproteobacteria bacterium | reverse complement strand
TGGTTGCGGGGGCAGGATTTGAACCTGCAACCTTCAGGTTATGAGACTCGTCTTGATGTTGCGGCCAAACGCGGCCAGAGCGGACAGTATCGCGGCTATAACGGCCATATTTCAATAGGTTATCAAGGGGCCGCTCAGCGCTCAAAGAGGCCAAACGCGGCCAAGCGCGGCCACTGTGTTCTTTTCTGGTGTTGACCCATGTGTTGACGGATTTTCCGCTGATCCTATAATGGCGGCATGTCAGAAAGACCCGGAAAACGCGTCGCCAGGGTGCGCACGACGATTACCAAGCGGGCCGTCGAGGCGTTCCGGCCGGGCGACAAGCCCTGGATCGCCTGGGACGACAAGCTGACCGGTTTCGGCGTTCGCATCCAGCCTACGGGGACCAAGGTCTTCCTCGTCAACTACCGCGCCGGCGACGGTGGGCGGAAAGCGCCCAACAAGCGGGTCGCGATCGGTCACTACGGCAAGGTCACCGTCGAGCAGGCCCGGAAGCTGGCGCAGAACCTGCTCGGCCAGGTCGCCGGCGGCGCCGACCCCGCCTACGAACGCGCCAAGGCGCGCGCGATGCCCACCCTCGGCGAGGCCTTCGAAGAATACATGGCGGTCAACCCCAACCGTTCGAAGCGGACCGACGAGCTCTACCGCTACGAGGCGAACCGTTACCTGGGCGACTGGCTCACGCGCACTCTCGACTCCATTGCCCGCCGGGATGTCGAGATGCGGTTCAACAGCATCACCGCGGACCATGGATGGTCGCCGGCCAACCGGGCGATCTCATTGCTGCGCTCCGTCTATCGCCGGCCCTGCGTCGACTACGAAGGGCTGCGTAATCCGGTGGATCTCTGGCTTGCCGGCGGCGGCAGGTTCCACCGCAAGACGCGGCGCAAGATCTCGACCCCGGCGGAGGTGCTGCCGTGCTGGCGCGCCGGGATCGAGGCGGAGGTCAACAATCCCGCGATCCGGGACGCCCTGTGGTTCGGGCTCTACACCGGCATGCGCCGGGAGGAGGTGCTGACCTTGCGCTGGGAGCGCGTCGACATGGACAGGCTGACGTTCCGGGTCGAGGACACCAAGACCGGCGTCCCCCTGGAGCTTCCGATCACCCGACAGCTCGCGGCCATTCTCGAGCGCCGGCAGGCCGAGGCCGGCGACTGCCCGGCCGATGCCCGCGACTGGGTGTTTCCCTCGCGCACCGCCGCCACCGGCCATGTCCAAGACCCGCATCACCTCTACGCCCGTATCGGCAAGACCGGCGGCGCCAAGTTCTGGTTCCACGGGCTGCGGAACAGCTTCATCACCGTGGCCGAGCGCGAGCTGATGCTGCCGCCCTCACTGACCAAGCGGCTGGTCAACCACGCCCGATCCAACGATGTCACCGAGGGCTATGCGGCCGACTGGACCATCGCGCAGCTTCGCGAGCCGGCTCAGAAGATCGCCGACCGGATCGAGGCGCTGATGTGCGAGACCCAGGCGCCGTAGCCGTCGCAGGTGCCTGCCCGCCGCGGGCCGTCTGAACACGCGCAATTTCCACCGGCTTCATCGCGACGTTATTCGCGCCGCGGCTCGGGAGGGCATTGCGCGGTGAACCGACAAGTCGGTAACGACATCATTGCATACTAACATTGATAGTGTTATCATGCATTGTAACGTTAGTAACAAACCGTGAGACGCTGGCAATGCCAATCGCCGCCGCGCTCCAGCGCTATCTTGAGGATACCCTTCACGAACCCGCAAGGGTCGCTGCGCTCGACGGCGCGCCCGGCCTCCCCTCGTTTCTTTCCCGGATGTACAGCTTTCTTGAAGGCCACGTAGCTGGAAGGCAATGCATCTTCCTCGCGACCGCCGACAACACCGCCACGCCCTCCGACATCGCCAAGCATGTCGCCCTGGTCCGCCCCGCCGTTGACGCGATCGTCGTCTTCGTCGCTCCGTGGCTGAGCGCGCACAACCGTTCGCGCCTCATCGGACAAGGGGTTCCGTTCGTCGTGCCCGGCAAGCAACTCTACATCCCTGACCTCGCGATGGACTTGCGTGAACGCTTCCGCACGCCGAAGCCGCGCCGCACAGCCAGCCTCTCGCCGGCCGCCCAGGCGGTATTGTTCCATCGCCTCCTGCGGCTCGACGAGACCGCAACAACCCCTTCCCTCGTAGCGGCGCAACTGCACTACTCGGCCATGTCGATCGGCCGCGCGTTCGACGATCTGGTCGGTGCCGGGCTGGCCCATACCGAAAGACACGGCAAGGAGCGGCGTATCCGGTTCCAGGCCGAGGGCAGGCAACTGTTCGATGCCGCGCACGACCTGCTCCGCAGCCCGGTGCGCACCGAGAAGCTCATTCGGGACGCTCACGTCCCTCTGCCGCTGAAACACGCAGGCGAGAGCGCGCTCGCCGAACTCACAGACCTGTCCCCGCCGCCGCTGCCGGCTTTCGCGGTCGCGGCCAGCGATTGGAAGATTGTCGCCCAGACCCATGAGCTCGTTGAAACCGACCGGGATCGAGCTTCCCATATCGTGGAAACCTGGTCATATGACCCAGCTGCCTTGTCTACCGCGCGCAACGTGGATCCTCTGTCGCTCTACGCGCAATTCCACAATCACCGCGACGAGCGCGTTTCCATGGCGGCGGAACGATTGTTGGACGGAATGCCGTGGTAACCGGAATCGACAAGTTTCGCGAACACTTCGCAGCCCACGAGGGGCAATACGCCATCATCGGCGGCACCGCTTGCGACCTGCTGTTCGACGCAGCTGGTCTCGATTTCAGGGCGACCAGGGACATCGACATGGTGCTTTGCGTCGAGGTGGTCGACGCCGAATTCGGAAAGGCCTTCCAAACGTTCCTTGATGCAGGCGGATATCAAGCCCGCGAACGGAGCGACGGGCGAAGGGAATTCTACCGATTTCACCGACCGACCGACCGGAGCTTCCCCTTCATGATCGAGCTCTTTGCGCGGCGACCCGTGAACCTCGCTCTGCCCGAAGGCGCGATCTATACGCGGGTACCGGTAGACCAGGACATCGCTAGCCTTTCGGCAATCCTGCTGGACGATGCCTATTTCGAGGCGCTCCAGGAGGCAAAGCGCCAAGTCGAGGGTGTCACGATCGTCGACGAGACGCTGCTCATACCATTCAAGGCCCGCGCAGTTCTCGACCTCACCGCTCGGTCCAAGGAAGGCGCGAACGTCGACCGAAGGGACATCAGGAAGCATCGCAACGATGTCTTCCGGCTCGCGCAACTCCTGCCCGAGGACACACGGGTCGCACTGCCCGAATCCGTCCGCCAAGACCTCGGCGCTTTCGTCGATCTGGCTCACGCCGACCAGACTCTCGATCCCAGGGCATTTGACGTTCCCTTCACCCGGGATGAGGCAGCCGATCTTCTTCGCACCGTGTATCAACTAACGTAAAAAGACTTGGCCCGCTCGCCTACTCCGATCCCATCTTCATTGTCTCCCGGAGCCTCGTCGGCTCGGAATTGTCCGCCAACACTCGGGGCACGCCCTGCATGGGCAACTGTCGTATCTACAATGTCGCATTCGCCCGGCGGCCGCACTGCCGGACAGCCTGCCCGCAGGCCGAGGGGTGCGGCTCTCCGGGCAGTACCGGCGAGCCGTCTTCGTCCCGCGCGGGGTGAGTCCGAAAGGGGTAACGTGCCCTCCCGAAATCGGAGCGGCCTGAGCTATTCCTCTGCGGAGAACCTTGATGAACCGTGTTTGCGACGCATGCACCGATACCGAGCTGATCGCCACGCCCAAGGCGTTCCGGTTCGGACTTCGGCTCCTCGGGAATCTGGTCAAGAAGGAGACAGAGTATCTCTGCCCCGCATGCGGTCGGCGGACTACGGACGATCCCCTGGCGCGCGAAACGCCGGTGGAACGCGCCGCGGACGGCGACACCCGAACCGGCGATGTGCGCCGCCGGCAGGTGATGCTCCACAACCTGCCCGCGGACAGGCGAGACTTCGTGTCCGTCCAGTTCCCCGCCGCCTATCGGGCCGGCCGGAACGCGCTGTGGCCCACATTCGAGGGCAACGTGCAGGACGGCACGGTCATCGACCGCCACGGCGACCCTGAGCTCATGCTCGAGTTCGCGGCGCAGTATTTCAGGCTCTACAACGCTGCTGTGCCGGCCGGACGACTGCCGGCCAGTCTGGTCGAGATCATGCCTGCGCTGCACCTCCTCGTCACGGCCGCCGAACTGGGGTTCAAGGCCTGCCTGACGAGGGACGACAAGGACGCGTCCGGGCATTCCCTCCTACGACTGTACAAGGCGCTCCATCCCGCTCATCGCGACCGGATCGACGCCGTGTTTTCCAAGTCATACCTGAACACCAACCTGACGGCCCTCGGTATCGAGCCCCCAACCGTGGAAGCCATTCTGGGGAGGTATGACAGCACCTACGGTTCGAGCAGCGGGGTCTACACAGACTCTCGTTACTATGCGGAGCCGACGACGCGGTTCAGGCGTGGCGACAGCGTTCACGGAGCCAACCTGGTCAAGGGCAACACGCCGTACCCGACGTTTCTTCCGGAGATCGTGTCCGCGCAGATCGAGGCCTATCGGTATTTCTCCGGACACGAGCGGCTCCGTCGACGCGGCGGCAACGTGCAGCACGGCGCTCGGGAACCCGGCAACGACAATCACGGCGACTGGGGCGTGGTGCCGTCTTCCCTCGGCCTGTGCGTCGTGAGCGTGCCCCAGCCGGCCGGAATAAGCGCCGAGGGCGAGGATCTGGCTTCCTTCGAGAAGCTGCTGTCCGAGCATCCTCCGGCCCTCCGTGCGGACTGGATGTACGGGGGAAACACACTTCTCTTCTATGGGGCAGGGGAACAAAGCCCGACGGATGGCCACGGAACGCTGAACGGCGTGCAGTGCCTGGTGTGGCGGCACCGGAGACTCGGGATGCACGCCCGGGCTCTCTACCTGCTGGCCAACCGGCTCGAAAATGCGGATCCGCTTGGCTCTCTCTCGGCTATCCTCGTTGTCCGCGACTAGCCGCTTCCGGTCCGGCTCATGCTGTTTCACGGATTCGGTGGAAGAAGCGTACGCCCCGGACA
>JAJECF010000026.1 GCA_022822125.1 Alphaproteobacteria bacterium | reverse complement strand
GGTCGAAGTCTAGGCCGTGCCAGCGTGGGAAGAAGGTTACGCATTGCCTGGTGTGCCACTTCGGGTCGAATTTAGGACCGTAAGTGGCACTGGGGGCAAGAGCGCTGCTTTCCTCGCAAGTGGCTGCATCATATGGGATTTCCGGAGACGATGCAAGACCGGGTGCATCACTTTGTTTGCCGGGAATGCCGGTTTGCGTCGGCAAATTGGGGATTTTCGGGGTTCGTCGAGGAGCGGCCGTGGATCCGCGGAGCGCTCCCCGGCCGCTCCGCGGATGTCTGGATACGGCATGGATGGGGTGCTCCGAAACCGGGCGGGAACACGCATGGTCGTCCGTGCTCGCCGGGACGATGGCGGACTGTCGATTCTTGAGGAATACAGGGGGCTGGCGGCAGTGGCGCGCGGCCTGTGTCGCAGCGTCGTTTGCGGACGCTTGCGGGGATTCCGCCTCGGGTTCGCGGATTGGGCATGTTGCGGTGCTCCCGGGGAGCGGGAACGGCGGATTCCCGGCGCGCGGCGCGCGCGCGGCGTTTACATTGATAAAGCATTGATGCAGCGCGCGCGGGGTTCGCTGGAAAACGCACGGCGCGCGCCGCCGGTGCGCTCATGCGGCGGCGTGTTCGTGCGTGGGCGCCGGCGCCTGTGCCGGACGAAACCGGGCTGCCGGCCATGCGTTACGCGGCAGGGTGAAGCGCCGCCGTGCTACGGGGTTTCCTTGTTACGGAGGATTGGTGGCGCTGGCGCGCGGCCTGCGTCGCTGCCTGGTTTGCGGGGATTCCGCTTTGAAATCGAAGATTGTGGATTTTATGGTGCTCCCGGAGAGTTCGCCGGGGAGTCCCATTCCGGGAAGGGCCGGAAAAGGAGATGTCCCCGAGGCGGCGCCTTGCCGACATGGGTACGGCATGGATGCGGCGCTCCGGAGTTCGCGGGGAACCGCATGCTGTGTTCCCCGCGGTCCACGGAAGGAGAGGTGATTTGGCTGGGGATGACGGCAGGAAGAGGCCGCGCTCGGTGATGGCGACCGACAGCGAGTGGCGCCTGGTGCGCGGCCGGGCGGAGAAGGCGGGGATGTCGGCCTCGGAGTTCCTGCTGTCGCGCGGGCTTGCGCCTGCGGAGGCGGCGGCCGGGGGCGGCGGGCTGCCGGCGGCGGCGCAGCGGCGCCTTGCGGTCGATCTGCGCCTTCTTTCGCTGGCGGAGCGCCTGCGTCTGGCGCAGGAGGGCCGGGAAGGCGTCTGGCGGCGTCTGGCGGAGGAAGCGGAAGCCTCGGTGGCGGAGGACGAAAGGGAGGGTTGAGCGCGGCAATATGGCGACAATCGCCTCGATGGTCCCGCGCTGACCGTAATCCGGCGGCGGAACGAATGGCGACCGACAGTCCGCCGCCGCGTGCAGGCAGCGGTCGAACGCCGCATGCGGCTGCTGAAGTCCGTCGCCGGCGCTTGCGCCTCGATCACATTGAGAGGCCGTGCCCCCTTGTGAGCTCCTGTCGCCGCATGAGGACCTCGCCCCTGCGTTGCCAGATTTCCTCGGAGAGGTTGCGGAAGCTGGCCGCGAGACTGGCGGGCAGGCCCCGATGCAGCCTGGACAGGGAATGCGTATCGCCGCCGTCCACGACCGCCCGGACGTGTTGGCGGAAAACGGCATGGGTTTCTTCGGGCCAGGCGCGGTTCCTGCGGGCGAGTTCGAGAACCGCGTCGGGGTCGCGCTCCTCTTCGGGCCTTATGGCGCCGCGCAGCAGGATGTCGAGGCGGCCCGGGTCGTGGCGCTGGTCGATGGCGGCGAACGCGCCGGCGTCGGCGAGTTCGATCCGGTGTGGCTGCGCCTTCGGATCGCGCGCGGCGCTGCGGATCGCCTCGAACTCGGCCGCGAGGTCGGCCATGTCGATCCAGCGGCGGTCGAGATGGTCGCTGTGGACGGGGTTGTCGGTGGCGCGCCAGTTGCGGAAGGTATCGGCGAACAGCCGGGCGCGGGCGTCCCACTTGCGGTAATCCGGATCGACGGCGTAGAGCGCCCGGGGCGCGGGTTCGGGCGCCGGGCGCGCCGGGATGTCGTCTTCGGCCCGGAACAGCCGGCGGGCGCGGCCCATGAGCCCCGATGGGGAGGACGGTTCCTCCGGGGCGGGCGGCGGCGGTTTCGGGGCAAGCGCGCGCTCGAGAATGGCGGGATATTTCTCCAGATGGGCCCGGGCGCGGTCGATCGTGTTCCGGATCGTGTCGCGGTCGCGGATTTCGCCGTCGATCCGGGCCTGGACATTCTCAAGGGTGCGGCGGTCCCCGTCGGAGAGCCGGGGCGTCGCCAGCAGCCGCGCGGCTTCGGCCCCGAGCGGCTCGATGCCGGGCCGGTAGATGACGGCGCCGCCATTCGCAGTGGCACGGGCCTCGGCGAAGGCGTCCCGGATGCGCCGGCAGTCCCGCGCGGCCTCGGCCTCTGCCCGGCGCGCCTCCGCCCGTTCGGCGGCCGCCTTCGCCTCCTCCCCGAGCGCCTGGCCGGCGCCCTGCATGAGCCTCTCCGCCGCGTCCGCCGCCGCCTGCCATGCCGCCGCATCCCCGGGCGCCGCCGCCGCAATCCGGATACGCGCCTCCAGTTCGTCCAGCGCCGGCAGCGTGTCTCCTGTCGTTATGGCCCGCTCCCGGTGTTGCGCCTCGGCATTGCGCCACTTGACCGCCACCTCGGGAGACCCGGCCTCCAGGGCATCCGCGACCGTTTCGGCGATGGCGGACGCCCCGCCATGCGCCGACGCCCGGCGCTGCCGCAATCCCCGCCATGCCTGCACATCCGCCACGGTGAGCGGCGGTTCCATCCGTTTTTCCGCCTGCAGCGCAGCAACGATCCGCCGCCCGGTCAGCCTGTAGATCCAGCATTGCGCGTCCAGATCGAGCGCCCGCTGCCGCGCCCGGGCGTCGCGCGACAGAGCCGCCCGGCCCGCCACCGCCGCCCGGTCTGCAAGGGCGCTGAAGGCGGACGCCGCCTCCCGGGCGTGCTTGCCATGACGCTCTATCGAGGCCGTGTCGATCTCCCTGTCCGACAAGGCCCCGGCAGGCGCCAGACGCTCCGAGGCCGTGAGGCATGTCGACAGCGCCGTCCCCAGAGACCGCCAGACCGCCGACCGCTTCCGGGCTTCCTCCGTCCGCGCCAATGCAGGATCCTCCGGCGAAATGGCGCCGCCCGGCGGAGCCTCCATAACCGCACCGGCGGCGAACGCCTCGGCAGCGGCGGCGACCCCGGACTCCGCCTCCGCCGCCCGCTCGACCGCCGCAACCCGCTCCCGCAGCGCCTGCCTGTCCTTCAGCCCGCCCGCCGGCAGAGCCGCAAATGCGCGCCCGGCCTCCTCCGCCCGGGCCCGCGCCTCCTCAAGCGCCGCCTGCGCGTCCTGAAGCCGCAGCCGGCCCTCACCCCGCCGCCGCCGCTCATTGCCGAGGCCGTCCAGGAATGCCGCGGCCGTCTCGGCATGGATGGCGGATTTGACCGGGACCTTCGCTGCCGTTTCCACCGCTTCCTCGCCGATCGCCTCCAGCGCCGTCAGCCGCTCGCCCGTATTCGCCTCCAGCGTCTCCACAAGCTGCTCGCGATTGTCGGTCAGCACCACCGCCTGCTCCCGCGCCCGGCTCAACTGCACATAAAGCGTCTGACGGTTCACCAGAGGCCCGGCTCCTGAGTCCAGAACCGCAATCACACGCTCATGCGTCTGACCCTGCGCCGCATGCACGGTGGACGCATAGGCATATGCCAGGTGCCGCAGCTGCGGGTCATCCCGCGCGAAGGTCATCTCCCGCCCGTCGGCAAGCCTCGCGCGGAGCGACCCGGCCCCTGTCTCCAGCACCTCCAGCCGGTCGCCGTTGACGAGCCCGCGCGCCTTGTCGTTCCGCGTCCAGCGCAGCCGCTCGCCCTCGCGGACGGTGAGCGTCTTCGCCTCGAACAGGTCCAGCCGGTAGCGCAGCTCGCTGCCCGGCTCCAGATGGCGCGGCCGGCCGTCGCCATGGAGAAGCCGCACACGGTCCTCCTCCACCGCCATCACCGTGCAGGCGTCGTCCCTGGCGATGCGGTAATGCTTCATGTCGCGGTTGAAGAGCGCGATATCCCCCTCGCGCCAGTTGCGGGGATCGCCCGTCTCGGCGCGGGTGAGGTTGAGCGGCACAAGCGTCCCGATCTGCATGGCATGGCCGCCGAGCGCGCCTTCCGCCTCCAGCCCCTCGCGCACCGCCTCCTCGACCCCGGCCCTGAGCGCGCGCGTCGGCACCAGCAGCGCCGTTGCCGCCCGCGCGTCGGCCGACAATCTCAGCCAGAGGCCGGCCGCCGCACCCGCGATCTCCCCGGCCGGGATTTCCCGGAGATTGCCGCCGAGCCGCTCCAGCGCCGCGCCCGGATCGTCCCCGATCATCTCCCCGACCGCCGCCCTCAGGTCCGGGTTGCGCTGCCGGCGCAACTCGTCCATCTCCGCCGTGGCCATGCCCGCCTGCTGAAGCTGCCGGAAGGGCTGGCCCGCCTCCACGCCCCGCAACTGGCGCCTGTCGCCTACAAGCACGAGCCGCGCCACATCCAGGCGCTCCGCTATCCTGAGCAGCGAGCGCGCCTGCGCCGTGCCCGCAAGCGACATCTCGTCCACCACCACCACAGCGCCGGACCAGCGCTTCTTCAGGGCCGCCAGCGTCTTTCTGTCGGCCACCCCGTCCGCCACCTCCCCGCAGCGCGCGAGGAACCATTGCAGCGTCCGGCAGGCGAGGCCCGTCTCGCGCCCGAGCGTCCGGGCGGCGGAAGCGGATGGCGCCAGGCCCAGAACCCGCCGTCCCTTCGCCAGCGAGGCCGCACGGGCCAGCATGGCCGTCTTGCCGCTGCCCGCATAACCCTGCACGCCCACGACCCGGTCCCAGCTCTCCAGGATCAGACGCACAGCCTCGCCCTGGCCCTCCGTCAATCCCGCCAGCGCGTCTGCGGAGACGGAGCCCCGAAGGAGAGGCTTCACGACGTTCCGGCCCGCCCTCATGCGCATCAGCACCTCGCGCTCGGCCCCGACCGCCCGCGCCGTCGTCCATGCCTCCCCCACGCCGCGGCGAATGGCGGGAAGCAGGTGCCTGTCGCGCTGAAGATCGGCAAACGCCCCCTCGATCTCCTCAAGCCGGTAGAGGCCGGGCGTGTGCGCCAGAGCCAGCGCCAGCGCCTCCCTTGCCGGGAACACGGAGGCCCGCTCCTCAAGCTGCTCAAGCGCCCGCCAGGCGATCTCAAGCGCCGTCGGCGGCTTGGGGCGGCGCACCCCGATCTTGCGGAGCGTCCGCTTGGCGAGACCATGCTCCTCGGCGAACTCCCGCCAGAGCGCCTCAAGCGCCGCCCGGCGCGGCTCGCGCTTGCGCGCCCTTGTGGCCAGCGTCGCCGCCTGCGCCGTCCGCGCGTCGTAGCGCCAGCCCTTCTCGCGAATGTAGTCCAGGATCTGCCGACGCCGGCTCGAAAACGCCTCCAGCGCCGCACGCGGCCAGCCCGATATCTCGAACCCCGGCACACGACCGATCATCGACGGCCGGAGCGCAAACCCCGCCTTGCGCAGCCCGTGCGCCAGTTCGTTGCGGTAATACGCCCCGATCAGCTTCTCCGAGCGGCGCAGCAGCCCGATCTCCGCGCTCCGCCATTGCTCGCCGTCGCGCGTCATGTTCGCCACCACGCAATGCGTGTGAAGCTGCGGGTCGTTGTTGCGGCTCGTCACATGGCGGAAGGTCGCCGCCACCAGGCAGGGTGCGTTCACCTGCACCGAGCGCCGCTCCTCACGGCTCCAGCGCCGCGTCCTGAGCAATCGCCCCTCGATGAACTCCAGTGTCGCCCTGACCGCCGCCTCATGCGCGCGCATCGCCCTTGCAGACCCCGGACCGCCCAGCAGCGCCTCCAGCGATACCGATTTCGGCGCCGACAGCGTGATGTCGATCCCCGGACGGTGCTCATGCGCCCCGTCGCGCAGACGCCCGAGCCGGATGTCCGTGCCCGGCACAAACCCCTGCAACACGCGCCGGAACTCTCCGGGCTCCACATGGCCCCTCAGGCCCAGCGCCGCCGCACCGCGCCCCCGCCAGCGGCTTGCCAAACGGTGCTCGTCATCCTTGCGGGCGTAGTAGTCGCCTGCCTCGTCATCATTGGCCGGCGCCGCCCCGCGTCCATACCCCTCGCGGCGGAAATAATGCACCGTCACAGACGCAGACGTCAGGCTCACTACCGTCGCTACCATGCGCGGAGATTACTACATGGCGCATGCGGGGTGGCGGAGCAATCCATAGTACCGCACGTCTGGCCGCGTTGTGCGACAATACTCTGGGCAGCGAAACGGGCATGCAGTGGCTTGCCCCGAGCGGGACGATCTTCTAGTTGGCGATTCGGCGTGCCTCCATCCGCCCCACAGGCGCCCAGCAGGTCGATCTCCTTACGTCCCTCGGTAATGCCAGCGGCATCATGAGTCAAAGGCGCACACGGCCCTGCTGAAAACAATCGTGCATGCCATAGCTGCAAATCGCCTACGCGACTTTGATCCAAACAGCACCGCCATTGTCGTGATCTCCCAAGATGCTTGCAAAAACCGTTTATCTGTTGTACCTGTTTCCTGTGCGAAATTCCCGATCTTGATCGACTTGACCATAGGATCTATTGTTGATGGGGCCTCTAACTCTTTTCGACAAGTCTTTTCTCCAGTCACTCAGCTTGGATGAAGCCGTTTGGTTTGACGGTTTCTTTAGCTCTGTGACATGTCCCGTTTTTTATGTCGAGACATTAGCCGATCTGGCCAAGTCCACAACAAAAAGAACGCCTGACACCGAAGTCCGCATCATTGCTGACAAGACGCCGTCCCTACATAGCTATCCCGTTTCCTTTCATACCACATTGGCTATGGAAAACCTATTGGGTCACACCATTCCTATGGATGGTCGTGTACCTTTATCCAATAGTTTCAAATATACCTCAGGCGGCGGAACCACTGGTGTCGTTTTTGACGAAAGCGCGGAGATGAAGGCGTTTTCCCGTTGGCAGGAAGGAAAATTCCATGAGGTTGAACGCCTCTTTGCCTCCCTCTGGAGAACCTTGCTGAGCGACGCGGACTTGACTACTGTGCCGCGAGCTCTTCAAAGTCTTGGAGTAAATGGGAAAAGTTGCAAGTCCCTTGATAAGGCCAAAGTCCTTGCGCAGAGTGTGACGAATACAACACGGTTTCCTTCTTTGCCGCTGTCCATGGCAGTAAATTTGTTGAACTTGCCGCACCACCAACACGGTCCACTAATGCAAGTATGGAAAAGTGCTGGCCAACCATCCCTTTCCACATTCGCTCCATATGCAGCATATGCTCTTACCGTTGAAATATTCTTTCATATAGCTCTTGCTGCCGGACTAGAGTCCTCAGACCGGCCGTCAAATCGCACTGACATGGCATATCTCTTCTATCTGCCGTTCTGCATGATGTTCGTCTCTAGTGATAAATTTCATCGTCGAATGGTGAAGCCATTTTTGAGAGAAGATCAGCTATTTGTTTGGGGACCTGATCTCAAGAATGACTTGAAGAGAATAAATGATTTCTATTCATCTTTTCCTGAAGAGGAGCGGAAGAAAGGCGTTATGAAGCTTGCAACTCGTCCTCCTTCGGATAGAGATTTTTTGACAACCACACTTTGGAACCGTTGGATGCCAGAAGCGATATACGCGAGCGTTAACCATACACCAGATAATACAGATAAGAATTCCTCGGACTTTTCCCTTGATCGGCTCAAGGCTTTCATTGATGGAGAGGTCTTGCCTGGCTCTATTCCATTACCCGCCAGCGAGGAGTTGAAGGCGATGGCGGTCCCGCGCTCGATACCAATTCGGAAGGGTTCTTGGTATCTTCTACCGAAAGAACTGGAAGGGTAGCATAGCCGAGGTAGGTAAGCGGACTATAAGAGGAGTCGCTTCGATTACTTGCTAGCTGTTGGTAATGGCGGTAGTCGAAGTTCCTTCAAAAATGCGTTGTGCTTCTCCGCGGACTCCCGAATCTGCTTCTCGATCTCGAGCAGCTCCCCATGAGTGGCGGCCAGATCGATTTCGACTTCCGGTTCGGCTGTGCTGACATATCGGGAGATATTGAGGTTGAAGTCGTTGGCCTCGATCTCCGCCATCGCGACGCGCCGGGCGTAACGCTCGATACTCTCCGGACGCTCCCGGTAGGTGTTGACGATCCGCTCGATGTGCTCGTCGGACAGATGATTCTGCCGCTTGCCCTTCTCGAAATGCTCGGCCGCGTTGATGAACAGGACATCGTCGGGCTTCTTGCACTTCTTCAGGACGAGGATGCAGACCGGGATGCCGGTCGAGTAGAACAGTTTTGCCGGTAGGCCGATCACGGTGTCGATGTGCCCGTCCCTCAACAGCTTTTCGCGGATCTTCGCCTCCGCACCGCCACGGAACAGCACTCCATGCGGCAGGACGATCGCCATCGCACCCTCGTCCTTGAGGTAGTGGAAGCCGTGCAGCAGGAACGCGAAGTCGGCCGCCGACTTCGGCGCCAGCCCGTAGCTCTTGAAGCGCATGTCCTCGCCCAGGGCCTCGTTCGGGTTCCAGCGGTAGCTGAACGGCGGGTTGGCGACCACGGCGTCGAAACAGCGCTTCTTCGCCGGGTTCGGCTCGCGGAGCATGTCCCAGTCATTGGTCAGCGTGTCGCCGTGATGGATCTCGAATTCCGAATCCTTCACGCCGTGTAGCAGCATGTTCATCCGCGCGAGGTTGTAAGTCGTGATGTTCTTCTCCTGCCCGAATATCCTGCCGATGCCGTGCGGTCCCATGCGCTTGCGCACATTGAGCAGCAGCGAGCCCGAGCCGCAGGCGAAGTCCATCACGGTGTCGAGGCTCGTCCGCGCGTCCATCTTCGGCTCCTGGCTGTCGAGCGCGACAATCCCGGAGAGGATGTCCGAGACCCGTTGCGGCGTATAGAACTCGCCGGCCTTCTTCCCCGAGCCTGCGGCAAACTGGCCGATCAGATATTCATAGGCGTCGCCCAGCGTGTCGCTGTCCGTCGAGAATTCCGCGAGACCCTCTGCGATCTCGGTGACGATCGTGCAGAGTTTCGCGTTTCGGTCCGGGTAGCTCTTGCCGAGCTTGTCGGACCCGAGATTGATCTCCGAAAACAGCCCCGAGAAAGTGCTCTCGAACGACTCGTTCTCGATGTAGTCGAAACCGTCCTGGAGCGTTTTGAGCAGATCCCCGTCCTGCGTCCGGGCCATATGGGCAATGCTGGCCCAGAGGTGATCGGGATGGATGACATAATGCGCCTTGAGGCGCATCTGCATTTCGAACGCCGACACGTCGCCGGGATTCTGCTCATACCAGACCAACAGGGCGGACCGGCCGCCATTGCCGACGGCGTCCGGGTCCGGATAGTCGGCCCCGAGCTCCTTCTTCGCAGCCTGCTCGTAATTGTCCGAGAGGTAGCGAAGGAACAGGAACGCCAGCATGTAATCCCGGAAGTCGTCCGCGTCCATCGCTCCGCGGAGTTGGTCGGCGATGCTCCAGAGCGTCCTGCCAAGCTGTTTCTGGTCCTGTTCTGTCATATCTCGTCATTCCTTGACGCCGCTGCCTCGCTTTGAAACAAGGCGGGGTTGAAGGGATACCGGCGGATGAACTGGTAGAGGACGTTCCGGAAGTGCCGTTTGTTCTCCTCCAGCATCTCCCGCGGCTGGAACAGGGAATAGTTGCCGTGGCTGAGGATGTTGATCAACCGTGTGTGGAAGATGCCGTCTTCATCGTCGGAGCCGCGTTTGATGCACTCGGAGAAGTGCCCATAGCCATGAAAGCTGGCGGTCTTCTCTAGGATTGCGCGGAGCATGTTGAAGTGATGCGTGTACAACTTGCCGGCGCGGTCCGCCTCGTAGAGATCGATCAGCGCGGACACATGGTGGAAAAATGGTGTGTTCCCGGTCTTGCGCAGGTGAAGCCCCTCCGGCGACCCGTCGCGCCCGAGAAAGTACTTGTCCGCCCTGGTCAGCTCGTTGCAAAGCACATTGAAAAACAGTGCGTGGTGCGTCGAGATCACAGTCTTGTGCCGACTCTCCATCCCCTTGAGCAGTTGAGCCAGATGATTTGCCACCGAGATGGCGTTGTGCTCATCGAGCGATGAGATCGGGTCGTCGATGTAAATGTACTTGACCCAGTTGTAGGGGCCGCTTCCGTCGTCGTCGAGCGCGAGCTGGACGATTGCGAGGAAGAAGCACCAGATGAAAATGTTCTCCTCGCCGCGGGAGACCTTGATGGCCTCATCGCGGCGGGTTTCATACTCGTCTCCCCTCCTCTCACCGCTTCCCATGTTCGCACTGTGGGCGTCGTCGCCTGCGGCACCGCCCTTCTTCACCCTGAACTCCCGAGCGAAAACCACCTCCCAGGTGTTGGTGTCAATCCGGAAGTCGAAATCGGCGTAGCGGTTCAGCAGGGAACGGATTCGATTGTCCATCTCCATCGATTCGAGGCCGGCGAAGAAGCTCGAGCCCGTGTTGAGCGTCAGCTTCCGCTCACTGTCATTCTCAAGATCGTTGTCCCACGAGAACAGGTCCTCGGTGAAGGCGTTGAAGTAGAGCGTGTCGCGCTGCTCGGTCCCGTCGTCGGTGTTCGCGACTTTGCCGAGGTCTTTGAAGGTGCCGGACAGACGGGTCTTACCCGTGCCGTTATAGGCATAGAGCAGGATGAACTTCTTGCTCTCCAGCTCTTGTCGCAGGTGTACGGCCAGGGAGTTGAGGTTTACGAACGCCGTTACGTCTCTCATGACTCACTGCCCGTCCGGCGAGGGAAGAGCTGTTGCATCAGCCCTTGTTTGTGCTGCCGCAGGGCATCGAGCTTCCGGCCCCCAGCTGCGATCAGCTCGTCTACCAAGCCGAGGCAGTCGGCTATGCGCCGTTGTTCCTGCGGGTCGCTCGGATAGCACAACGGGATATTCTCAAGTGCTGACTTGCTAACCGCCGGCACCACACCACCAGCGTAGTCGACTAGTGAAACATTGGACCAGAGGTAGAAGAGAAACTCATCGGAGCTCTTCGTCTCTATCGCCTTTACGCCAGCCGTATTATTGTCGACCACAGCTGGCTTAGTCGTGATGACGCGCCGGTTTGATCTGATGGCTTCGCCGATCTTTGCAAAGATAATTGTTCCTGTCGGGACCGGCTTACCTCGAATTTCCTCCAGCGCGTCAAATTCGATATAGTTTCGCGCTTCCGAGATTGATTTCTTCCCCTCTTCAATAGTACGAGATATGTCGCTGACCTTATAGAAAGGGAATTGCCCTTTCTTGTTCCCCTGAAACCTATCCGGAAAACCGTAGCCTGGTAGCACTGTGGCGATGTCGCGGCAGCGCCCTGTCTTCCAATCAGAGGCATTTCGGAACTCCGGGAAACGAAGACGGGGCACGGTCTTGCCGGGCTGGGGGAATAGCTGCTGCATCAGCCCTTGCTTGTGCCGGCGCAGGGCTTGGAGCTTCCGGCACTCCGCCGCAATAAGCGCGTCCAGAGAGTCAAGGAAGTCGGCGATCTTTTTCTGCTCATCCTTACACGCAGGAAAGACAAATAAAAATGAAGAAAAAGCTACGCGTGTAATTTGGGGTTGAGCGGATCCGCTGACTACAGACTTTAGGTTTGTGCGCTGTAGGGAGTGAAAAAGGAAATCTTCGTCAATGCAGTTGCCTTTGGATTCAACCACCATGGCATTGCCGGTTATCCAGGACCTAGGTTGCGTTCGGGTTACTTCTCCACACACACCTCGGCAGGCTACGATTACTTTGCTAGCCGCGTGATTGTACTGGTCATGCTTACCAATGACACCGTTTGCACCATAGACAAGATAGAGGCCGTCTTGCTTCCATTCTGACGCTGACAAAGTCCGGGGTTGGTAGAGGTTACAAACAGATCCTAGCTTCTGAATTGCCCAATCGTTAGCGTCTCTAAACTCCGGAAACCGCAGCTCAGGCACCAACGGCGAAAGCTTGCCGGCAGTCATCGCGCGCCCGCCCGCTCATAACCCGTGAGGCCCGAAATTTCCCGGCCGTCGGCCCGTTTGTTCAGGAGCGGGATCAGTTTGGCCATCAGTTGCAGTTCCTTTTCGCGCCGGTCTCGCCAGCCCAGGCCGAGCGGCTCCATCAGGTCGGTGAGCAGGTCCCCGTCGAAGATCATGCGCTGGAGGATCGTCTCAACGAAAGTCGAGAGGGACTCGGTTGTCAGATCATGCTCCCGGGCGATGTCGTCGATTTCCCTGGCCCGCTTCCCGGCCTTGAACTCCTCGTAGCCGTTGCGGACCGCTTTCTCGTCGAGGCCCTCACCCTCCGTGAGTGAGTGGACATACTCGGTGATATCCTCCCGCTCGTCGAAGAACTTGGCATCGGAGTCGATCAGTCCGATGAGCTGCTTGCGGCTGATCTTCAGCTTCTTCGGGTCCCGGCTCGAGTATCTGGCGATCAGCGCCATGATGTAGTCGTAGTCGATGTCGGCCGAGGAGAAGAGAACGAACTCGAAATCAAGCTGGCCAGCCTCGGGACCGGCCGTCTCGCCGTCGCCTCCGCCGGCCGGGCCCTGCCGCTCCTTGAGGCGCCGGGCGGTATCCAGATAGGCACTCCGAAAGGCGCGGAGGTCGTCCTTGGGAAGAACCTGCTCGATCTGCTCGCGTTGCTCGTCGTTGAGGTCGGTGTACTGGTCAAGTTCGGTCCGGAGACGCTGGACCTCCTTGAAACGCTTGACGAACTGGACGCGGGCGTCGTCGCCCTTCAGGTCGTTGACCTTGTCGGCCCTGGTTTCGAGGTCCTGCGACTGCATGAACGCGCCAAGGGCGGCAACGGCCTCCTCGAACCTTTCGATCACGACGTGGGCCTTGTCGACCAACCAGATCTTGCGGGCCCGGTCGGTGTTCTCGCCGGAGAAGAGGGCGATGGCGGCGTCAACGCTGTCCTGCTGCTGGCGGAAGTCGATGATGTGGCCGTAGGGCTTGGTCACGTTGAGAATGCGGTTGGTGCGGGAGAATGCCTGGATCAGGCCGTGGTGCCTGAGCTTCTTGTCCACATAAAGCGTATTGAGGAACTTCGCATCGAAGCCGGTGAGAAGCATATCGACGACGATGGTGATGTCGATCTTTTCGGCGCCCTTGCGCGGCAGGTGGCGGTTGGGGAACTCCTGATCCTTGATCCTCTTCTGGACATCCTTGTAGTAGAGGTCGAAATCGGCGATGTCGTGGTTCCCGCCATACCGCTGGTTGTAATCGGCGATGATGGCCTTCAGCGCGGCCTTCTTGCCCTCGGGGTCGTGGCGGTTGTCCTCTTTCTCTTGGGGAAGGTCCTCCTGGATTTGCTGGACATCCTTGCTGCCCTCCGCAGGCGGCGAGAAGACAGCGGCGATCTTGAGAGGAACGAACTCCGGGTCGTCGGACTGCCGCTCGGCCTGGAGCGTCCTGAAAACCTGGTAGAATTCGATGGCGTCGTTGATCGAGTCAGTGGCCAGAAACGCATTGAAGCGTCGGTTTGCAGTCGCGGCATCGTGCTTGTCGAGGATGGCCCGGACGACCGCCTGCTTGGCCAAGGAATCGCCAGGCTTGAAGGCCGTGTTCTCCTTGGGCTTGTAGTAATCGACATGGAAACGCAGGACGTTCTCATCCTCGATCGCGTGGGTGATAGTGTAGGTGTGGAGTTCGCTCTGGAAGAGGTCGCTCGTGGTCAGGAGTGTGGCGACGCCTCCCTCGATCTGCTTGACGGTTGAGTTTTCCTCGAAGATCGGGGTGCCGGTAAAGCCGAACAGCTGCGAGTTCGGGAAAAACTCCCTGATCGCCTCGTGGGTCTCTCCGAATTGCGAGCGGTGGCACTCATCGAAGATGAAGACCATCCGCCGGTCCCGGAGCGGCTTGAGCTTCCGGTTGTGGCGGCCGTTCTCACGGAGAGCGAGCCCCAGCTTCTGGATGGTCGTGACGATGACCTTGTCCGCGTAATCCTCGGAGAGAAGGCGGTGGACGAGCGCCGCGGTGTTGGTGTTTTCCTCGACGCAGTTCTCCTGAAACCGGTTGAACTCCTCACGGGTATGACGGTCGAGGTCCTTGCGGTCGACGACGAAAAGGCATTTGTGGATGCTGTCGTTGGACTTGAGGAGCGTCGAGGCCTTGAAGGATGTGAGCGTCTTGCCTGAGCCGGTTGTGTGCCAGACATAGCCATTGCCGGTGTTCCGGTCGATGCAGTCAACGATAGCCTTGACCGCATAGACTTGGTACGGGCGCATCATCACGAGCTTCCGCTCGCTCGCGATGAGGACCATGTACCTGCCGATCGTCTGGCCGAGCGTGCATTTGGCGAGGAACCGGTCGGCGAAATCGTCGAGGTGGGTGATCTTCTTGTTGTCCTCGTCGGCAAACCGGCAGATCGGAAGGAACCGCTCTTCGGCGTCGAAAGCGAAATGCTGCTTGTCGTTGTTGGCGAAATACCAGGTGTCCGTGCGGTTGCTGACGATGAACAGCTGGACGAAGCAGAGCAGTGTATTGGTGTATCCGTTGCCGGGATCGTTCTTGTACTCGACAATCTGCTCCATCGCCCGCCGCGGGCTGACCCCGAGCGCCTTCAACTCGATCTGGACGACGGGGACGCCGTTGATCAGGAGCATGACGTCGTATCGGTGATGGCCGTCGTCGGTATTGATGCGCAACTGGTTGACGACTTCGAAGCTGTTCTTGCACCAGTCCTTGATGTTGACGAGGGTGTAGTGGAGCGGCGTGCCGTCGTCGCGGATGAACGATTCCCGGTTCCGGAGTAGACTTGCAGCCTCGTAAACGTCGGGTGTGACGATCTCCTTGAGGAGGCGCCTGAACTCGTCGTCAGTGAGTGTGACGCGGTTCAGCGCGTCGAACTTCTCCCTGAAGTTCGCTTCAAGCGCCGCCCGGCTGCGGATATCGCGGCGATATACGTATTTGAGGTCCTGCAGCTTCCTGACCAAGGCCTCCTCGATCTCGTGTTCGGGGGTGGTCGTCGTCATTGCGTGGGACTCATTCCTCTGGGCGTCTGCTGAAAGCATCCAATCGCACGGTGCTGCAAGGGCAGGACAGGGACACGAGGGAGACATCGCCGTCTCGGTCCGCATGCGCGACATTCCCGACGAGGTAGCGCCGCTGGCGAACGAACGCGACCTAGCCGGGTTCGGGAAGTACTGTCATCACCGGCCCGGGATGTCCCTATTCGCCCGCAATCGAAGCGTCCGAACAGAATTTCGTGGGCGCGCAGGCCATCGCCGTAACGACCTCTATCCCTCAAGGCAGTCCGCCGAAGGCATCTCGACGAAATATGCGTCAACAATTGCCTTGAGCGCCGTCTTGAGGACACTCGTTTCGGCATACAGGGCATCGTGTTCATGTGCGTATCTCCACTCCCTGAAAACATCCTTGTTTTGGCGCAGTGCGTCCCTTATGACCGGATAGTACGGCCAGTCTGGAATGGGGCTTGGAATTTCTGGCATCTTGTCTTCAAGGCGTTTTCGCGTGTTCCCGCTTAAGCCGTTGAACAGCTCCAGAAGATCGTGAGTCTTGATAGGCGCCGGGTTGCCTTCTCTGCGGCGCCACGCCTTCAAACCGATCTCCACGGCGAGGGACAATAGAACCGGGACAGCTATGGTCGTTCCTTCACGCCATGAACCGTCCATCTGTTCAGCTTTGAGATGTTCCACGAGCCGCCCTAGTTCGTTCGCCCGGATCATCATGAGATCCGGATTGTTCTTCCAAAATCTGTCCCCTGTCATTCAGCCCTTCCCCGCTGACGCGACTTCGCTCTTCGGCGGCCCGCTAAAGGCAGGAAAGCGGTTGACCGTTCATCTCTACCTTATCGTACACATCTTGTGTTCTCATCCCGAATGCGATGTCACGGATATCTCCGATGTTCAAAATAAATGGTCCAGCAGGTTTTTGGTCTGTAAAATAGACGAACCTATACTCCTTCTCATTGGCAAAACTCTTCTGCTTTCGAAGGGCAAATTTCAGCAAACCCGACAATGAAGTTGGCAATATTTCATCTGTATTTGGTTCAACATAATCGACAATGCCACGAACTGATCCGTGCACCCCGTTGCATGAATACCCCAACGCCGTGTCTGCTCTTCGGAAAAATTCAGTGACATTCTTTACTACGACGATATGCGTGCCGAAAGTTTGTTCCAATTTTCGGATGCTCCCGAGCTGGGATTCGGGGTCAAAGAGAATCTTGTCGTAACCTGTTATAGGAGATGCCCAGCAGAACATGCAGAACACGTTAAGGTCAGATATAAAGTCAGGTATCAGTAATGGCGGTTCGACCAAATCTTCTTCCGGGACCTCGTAATCTCCGATTCTCATTTTTCCGGAAATAGGAATGACTCCTTCATACTCATCAAACTGTTCACGGAGAAAGGAAAGGGTATTACAGTAGAGTTTTCCATCGAGAACCTGCTCGGCGCGCTTTTCAGAGGGCACGATCTTCATGAGTGAGAATATGGTCCGTTTAGTCATGGTAATATGGCCAATCAGTTCCATTCAGTACGGTACGAGGATGTACTGGCGAACGCGGCATAATTGTTGTCATCGGGCAGGAGTTCGTTTCCTAGCGGATTTCCGTCGAAGCAACGGGAGCGCCGCGCCCGCCACGATCAAAGATACTCTTTCCCCGTTAGATCTTCCAGCCTTCAGTCGCAAGAAAGTGGCCGCTGATTTCAAGGGCGGATCGATCTGGTCCGTTGAAGGCCCGGCGTTGTAGGGTCGTCGAGGAGGCCTGCGAGCCTCTCGGCGAAGGGCTCTCGCTCGCCGGCGGCGCGCCGGCTTTGTCGTCCGCGATAAGGGGGCGGCCGCCGCTGCGTAAAATCGGCGGCGGCACACGGTCTCGAAGCACGACAAGGAGTCTTGCACGTCAGCGCATTCCGTTTCAGAGCCTGCAATCGGTCGGGTTCGCAGGCTTCGCGTCTTCTTGCCCGACGGCTCCGGGCCTGGCGCCCATTATGATGCCGAGGGCTTGCCCGACCCGTTCGGCCGCGGCTTCGATCTCGTGATCCCCGACATGGGCGTAGCGCATGGTCATGGCGACATGGCTGTGTCCGAGGAGGCGGGCGGTGACGGTCAGCGGCACGCCGTTCAACACCGCCTGGCTGGCTACCGTGTGACGAAGGTCGTGCAGGCGTACATCCTCGATGCCCGCCTCGCGGCGGATGCGACACCAGAGCCCGGGGTCACGCGACCGGGGACGGAACTGATCCCTGACGGACGGAAACACCCAGAGGCCATTGCCCTCCGCCATGCGGCGCTCGACGATCTCCCGCGCCCCGGCATTCAGCAGGACCGTCCTCGGGCCCGTCTTGCTGTCGAGGAGTTCGAGCCGGTCATCCCGGACCTCCTCCCGGCGGAGATACACGATCTCGCTCCTGCGGCAGCCGGTAAGCAGCAGCAGGCGGATGATGTCGGCCTGCTGCGCTTCGGACGCGGAACCTTCGACATACCGGTCGAGGACGCGGTGAAGGCGGGTAATCTCCTCGCGGGAGAGGAAGCGCGTCATTTTCCGGTCGGGATTGCGCTTTATGCCGCGCACCGGGTTGGTCGTGATATGGCCGCAGCGGATGGCATGGTTGAGTATCTGGCGCAGCAGGGCAAGGGCGTGATTGGCCGATCCCGGGGCGGTCCGGCTGCAGGTCTCGAACCAGTCGAGCGCCATGTTTCGGGTGATGCGGTCGAGACGCCGGGAGCCGAAGGCCGGCAGCAGATGGCGGTTCAGCGAACTGCGAAACCCCTTCCGGGTGGAAGGCTTGCAGCGCTCGAAACATTCCGCCTTCCAGCGACCCGCGATGAAATCCCGGAACAACGGCGCCCTTTCGGGAGAATCCGCGTCCATGCCGGCAACTCCGGTTGCGATCTCCATGCAGGCGCGGCGCACCTCCTCGACCTTGCGCAGCGCCGCGGGGCCGAAGGACATTTTCTTCACGCCGCCATCGGTCTTGCGGTGGTAGATGAAGGTCCGGCCGCCGGACGGACGAACCCGCACGCCGAGACCGGCAATGCCGGTATCCCAGACTGTGTATTCGCGCGCCTCGGGCCTCAGCCTCGCAATGCCGGCGTCGGTCAGCCTCTTGCGTTTCGGCATGGCTCAGCCCTCCCCGAGAATGCAGGCAAGGGCGTCGGTGGCCTCCCGGATCGAGCGGTCGGAGAGATGGGCGTATTTCAGCGTTGTCTGTGCATCGTTGTGCCCGAGCAGCCGCGCCGTCGTGGTGACGGTCTCGCCCTGCATGATGGCGATGCTGGCATATGTATGACGGCAGTCGTGAAGGCGAACATCCGCCAGGCCCGCCTCCTTCCGGACACGGTACCAGAAATCCTCAAGGACTGTCGAAGACACAGGGCCGGCTATCCGTGGCGAGGGAAAGACCCAAGGTCCCTGTCGGGGAAGGCCGTCCAGCACGGCGCGAGCGGGCGAGGAGAGCCATACCGTGCGGGGTCCGGTCTTGCTGTCCCGCAGGAACAGGTGCCCCTCCCGATAATCGGTCCATTGCAGCGCCCTGATCTCGTCCCTGCGGCAACCGGTCAGCAGCAACAGGCGGATGAAGGCCGCCTCGCGCGGATGCCTGTCCTCGTGGCTTTGGAGCACGCGCGCGAGGCGGTGAAGCTCCGGCTCCGAGAGGAAGCGCTCCCTGCCCCTACGCCGGTAGCGGCGGATGCCGACGCAGGGATTGCTGCCCTCCGGGCGGTAGCCGTAAATCTCCGCCTGGCGCATGATGACGGAAAGGATCGGCATGGACCGGTCCGCTGCAACGGGAGTGACATGAAGGGAAACGAACCAGCACTGCACGTCCTTGCTTGTGATGTCGGCGATATTCATGCCACCGAACCGGGGCAGGATCTTGCTACGCAGATAGTTCCGGTTGACCTTCATGGTGCCGGGCTTCCAGTTCCGCCCGTAACGCGAGAACACTTCCTCCGCCACGACCTCGAAGAGCTTCTCTTCCGGCAGGGCAGGCGCCTCGTCGCGCCGGATGGCAGCAAGAAACCCCGTTGCGCGCCTTCGGGCCTCGTCGAGGCCGATGCTGCCGACGTCACCCACGGTCTTCCAGAGGCGTCGGCCCTCATGCTGGCTGTGAATGAAGAAGCGCTTCTTGCCCGAGGGCATGACGCGAACGCCGAAGCCCTTCAGGTCCCCGTCGCGGATATCGTAGGGCGCCTTGCGGGGTTCGAGGGTTTCGATCCGGCTCTCGTTGAGGCGGGTATTGGGCATGGATATTCCTCCTGCATTCTGTTGCAGGCGGGGGAGTTTGCGGTTGCAGTTGCACCCCCGACCCGCTGTTGCACGAGGAAAAACAGGCGCTTTATCAATATCTTAGCACCGATAGGTGCGTCGCCGGGTGTCGCCGGCGGGCGAAACGGGGCAGAATGGCCGCGACCGAACGGGAAGGCGGCGGCAGCGCCGCGACTTGGGGGACGCTCTATGGAATTCAAAGGCCGGACCGTCATCGTGACGGGAGCGGGCACCGGCGTGGGCGCGGCCGCCGCGCTGCGCCTCGCCGGGGGCGGCGCGAATGTGCTCGTCAACTATTCCCGCAGCCGCGACGAGGCGGAGGCCGTGGCGGCCGCCTGCCGGGAGGCGGGCGGCGATGCCGCGGCCCTGCAGGGCGATGTGGCGAGCGACGAGGATTGCAGGCGCCTGGCGCAGGAGGCTGTGTCGCGCTGGGGCCGGATCGACGGGCTCATCAACAGCGCCGGGACGACGGTGTTCCGCCCGGGCAACGATTTCGAGACGCTCTCCCAGGAAGACTTCCAGCGCATCTACAGCGTCAATGTCGTCGGCGCCTTCCTGATGACGCGGGCGGCGGCGGCGCAGATGAAGGCCCAGGGCGGCGGCAGCGTCGTCAACATCTCGTCCATTGCGGGCGTGATGGGCGTGGGCAGCTCCATCGCCTATGCCGCCTCCAAGGGCGCGCTCAACACGCTGACGCTGTCGCTCGCCCGCACGCTCGCGCCGGAAATCCGGGTCAACACCGTGGCGCCCGGCTTCATCACCGGCCGCTGGTGGCGCGAGAAGATGGGCGAGGGCTACGACAAGATGGTCGCCAATACCGAGGCGGCGACGCCGCTCAAGCGCGCCGGCACGCCCGAGGACATGGCCGCCGCGGCCGTCTGGCTGCTATGCGGCGATGTCAACATCACCGGCGAAATCCTGATTTCGGACGCCGGCATGCATCTGGGCGGCGCACCCCTCAAGGCGCGCTGAACGGGTCAGTTCCGCGTTTCGCTGCCGGCGTGGAAGCTGAACACGGCGCCTTCGCGGATGCTTTCCGGCCAGCGCGCGGTCACCGTCTTCAGGCGGGTGTTGAAGCGCACGCCCTCCATGCCGTGGACATAATGGTCGCCGAACAGCGAGCGCTTCCAGCCGCCGAAGGAATGGTAGGCGACCGGCACCGGGATCGGCACATTCACGCCGACCATGCCGATCTTCACGCGGCTCGAGAAATCGCGGGCCGCATCGCCGTCGCGGGTGAAGATCGCCGCGCCATTGCCGTATTCATGCTCGTTCACCATCCGGATGGCGTTCTCGTAGCTCGGCGAGCGCACGACCGAGAGCACCGGGCCGAAAATCTCCTGCCGGTAGATCGACATATCCGTCGTTACCCGATCGAACAGGCAGCCGCCGATGAAGAAGCCGTCCTCATAGCCCTGCAGCTTGAGGCCGCGCCCGTCCACCACCAGTTCCGCGCCGGCCTCGATGCCCTCGGCGATCAGGCCCCTTATGCGCTCCAGGCTCTGGCGCGTAATCACCGGGCCCATTTCCGATGAAGGGTCGGTATAGGGCGCGACCCTGAGGCCCTCGACGCGCGGCCTGAGCGTCGTCAGCAGCCGGTCGGCGGTCTCCTCGCCCACCGGCACCGCGACGGACACCGCCATGCAGCGCTCGCCGGCGGACCCGTAGGCCGAGCCGACCAGCGCGTCCGCCACCTGGTCCATGTCCGCGTCGGGCATGACGACGAGATGGTTCTTCGCCCCGCAAAGCGCCTGCACGCGCTTTCCGGACGCCGCGCCGCGCGCATAGATATATTCGCCGATCGCGGTGGAGCCGACGAAGCTGACCGCATCGACCTCCGGATGGTCGAGCAGCGCGTCCACGGCCTCCTTGTCGCCGTTCACCACATTCATCACGCCGTCCGGCAATCCGGCCTCGCTGAGCAGTTCGGCGATGCGCACCGCCACGGACGGGTCGCGCTCGGAGGGCTTCAGCACAAAGGCGTTGCCGCAGGCGATGGACACTGGATACATCCACAGCGGCACCATGGCGGGGAAGTTGAACGGCGTGATGCCGGCCACGACGCCCACCGGCTGGCGAAGCGCGAAGCTGTCGATCCCGGCCGCCACGCCCTCGGAATATTCGCCCTTCAGCAATTGCGGGATGCCGCAGGCGAACTCCACCACCTCGATGCCGCGCGCGAGCTCGCCCTTTGCGTCCGGGATCGTCTTGCCGTGCTCGGCCGAGAGCATGGCCGCCAGCTCGTCCGTGCAGCGGTTGAGCAGGTTGCGGAACTCGAACATCACCGCGGCGCGCTTCGCGGGGGGCGTGGCGCCCCATGCGGGCTGCGCCTTGCGGGCGGCGGCGACCGCATGGTCCACATCGGCCGCGCTCGCCATGCGCACCTTCGCGGCCACGGCGCCGGTCGCCGGGTTGAAGACATCCCCGGTCCGCATCGAGGCGCCGGCCCAAACGGCCCCGGAAACGAAATGCTGGACGGTGTTCATCGCTCGGTCCTCTCCGGAAGGCGGGAATGGCGGCGGGCTTTCCCGCAACCGCCGGTTCGATTTTCACTCATAGCCGCGCTCAGGGGCAAGCCCGCCGGCCCGGCCGCTCACCAGGTGTCGATGAAGGCGTATTTCTTGCCCTCGCGCGCCGGCGCGGGCGGCAGGCGCTTCAGGCTGTTGGCGATCCAGCGCCGGGTCTCGGCCGGGTCGATCACATCGTCCAGCCCGCCGCCCGCCGCGGCATTGACGGCGCGGGCGCGCTCATAGGCGTCCGCCACCCGGCGGTCGAACTCCGCCTTGCGCGCCTCCGGGTCCTCGATGGCGGCGAGCACGGGGCGGAAGCCGAGCTTCACCGCGCCCTCGATATTCATGCCGGCGAACTCCGCCGTCGGCCACGCCACCATGCAGAAGCTCACCAGCGCGCTCGCCCCGCACATGGCCTGCACGCCGAGCCCGTAGGCCTTGCGGACGATGACGCCGAACATCGGCACGGACAGGTTCGCGCCGGTGTTGAACAGCCGCGTGCAATGGCGGACCAGCGCCGTGCGCTCATGCTCGGGGCCGACCATGATGCCGGGGCAGTCCATCAGGCTCAGCACCGGAATGTCGAAGGCGTCGCAAAGCTGCAGGAAGCGCGCGCCCTTGTCCGCGCCGTCGGAGTCCACCGCGCCCGCCAGATGGTGCGGATTGTTGGCGATGACGCCCATCGGGCGGCCTTCGATGCGGATGAGGCAGGTGA
>JAJECF010000160.1 GCA_022822125.1 Alphaproteobacteria bacterium | reverse complement strand
CGGGGAGGACCGGGATTACCGCCTCGGCTGGCGGCTCACATCGGAACGGTTGCAGTCCCTTTCGCTTGGTGTCGAGGCGGCCCGCCGCGAAATCGCCAACGACCCGGGTTCCGGGGCGCGCGAGGCGGAGCACCGGATCGGACTCGAGGCCAGTCTGCGCTGGTGAGCGTCGGGCTGGCGGTAGAAGAACCTGCCGTGCCGGGTCACGCGAAACCGATCCGTGCCGCCGCAAGCCGGGACGCGAGGCGGCCAGACGCGGCAGGCTGCGCAGCGGCGCGGTCACGGGGCGTCCTGCCCGTCGGCGAACATGCCGCCACGCCGGGAAAGCACTCGACAGGAAGTAGTCCCGGATCAGGATGCGGCTCGTCCACAACGCCGAGATCCTCGCCATCGACGGCGACTCCTACCGCCGCAGGGAGGCCGAGGAAAGCCAGAAGCAGCGCAGCGCCGAACGCCGCCGCCGGCGCGAACCGAAAGCCGGGCGCCGTACCGCAAAGACCGACGCGGCCGATCCCGGAACGCCATAGGCCATGCATCCTTCCCGCCCCCGCGAGCGGCGGGTGCGGGCCGAGAGCCTGCGGGGCTATCCCCTCGAACCCGTCGCCCGGGCCCTCGGCTACCGCAACGATCCCACCGATGCCGCGCGCTGGAGGCGGCCAGGATCGGTCCTCTCCATCAACCGCTTCATGTTCTACGACCATCTGCGCACAGAAGGAGGAGCCGGCGCCATCGAGCTGGCGGTCCATGCGCTCGGATGCCCAATGTGGGCCGCCCTCGACTTCCTCGCCGATCTGGCGCGCCACTCTCCGCTCCCGGGCGACCGCCGTCAGGCGCCGGCCCGGGACCCCGGCTGGCCCGCGCTGCGGCGATACCTCGTCGAGCGGCGCGGCCTCGGGGATGCGCTCGTCACCCTGTGCCGGGACCTCGGCCTGGTCCATGCCGACCGTTACGCCAACCCCGTGTTCCTCCGCCGGAACGCCGCCGGCGAGGCCACCGGCATCGAAACCGTCTCCGCCGCAGCCCGGGAATCGGCCGCAGGAGGCGGCTTCTGGATGTCCTGGGAGACCGAATGGCCGCACGCCGTCATCCTGACCGGCAACGCACTCGACGCCCTCTCGATCCTCTCCCTCCACCTCGGCCCGGCAAAACGCACCGAATGCGCCGTCGTCTCCACCGGCGCCGTCTCCGCCAAAGTCCCCAAATGGATCGAGGCCTGGAACCCGCGCCGCATCTTCTGTGCCTGGGACGCCACCCCAAACGGCGATCACGCCGCAAGCCGCCTCGCCCGCAAGGACACACGGATCGTCCGGCTGCGACCCGCACTCGACAACCAGGACTGGAACGACATGCTCATCCGCCACCGAGCCGGCGAACCACTCGAAACCGATGACCGACAGATCAACTGAATAACCGCAACCGGCCGAAAAATGTCAGCGAATAGGCGCGCTCTGTAACCGTCGCTAACAGTCACGCGCAGGCAGGCCGACACGGTCCTTTTGCCCGGCGCCAGCAAGGCCCCCATGACCAGAACCAGCACAAGCCGCCAGGTCGGGGATGAGAAGGCGCCTCGAAAGGGCTCCAGCCAGTCGATGAGGAATGGCGGAACCGGATCGCCGATGTCGCTCGATGAGTCGTCGAAATGTGTCATGACGACCTTCGAATCGATGAGCTTCCGGCATGCAATGGCGGCGGCATGCGACCGGGTGAATCATCCTCGTTGCAGCGACAGCAGGCGCCAGATCGGATATCACCGCGTCATGGCATCCGACCCCTGTCTCGCGCGCATCGAAGCGTTCAACAACTCGAAGGGCGGGGGCGTAACGGTCACCAGGGTGCGCGGCGGCTACAATCTGTATCTCGCGGCCACGCAGGCGCCGATCGCCAGGCTCCAACCGAAAGGGTCAGGTGACAGGATGAGGGTGCGGTACTGGTCCTACCGGCAGTGCTGGCAGGACGTCGGTGACATGGGAGGCCTCGTACTCCCTCTCGACCAGGCCCTCGACGAAATCGCCAAAAACGAGACCTTCTGGACGTGGACCTGACGAAATTTTGCACAAAGTCGAGCTCAGAACAGCGCGCCCTGCTTCCGCGGCTCGGGTTCGGGGGGCGATCCCGCCCCGGCACAGCCCGCCCGTTCCGGTCTCCCCGCAGCGCCGGGCGAATGCAAGGCCGACGCGGTGGAGCCCGGCTCCGCAGGCTCCTCGCCGGACGGGGGTGCAGGACGGCTTTCCCCTTCATCGTCCGGGCCTGCCGGAGCCGGCACCCCGGTATCGCGCGGCGCCGCAGCCCATTCCCGCATTCCGGACAACGCGGCCCCGCCATCCTCCGCATTGGAGAGCAGCAAACGCATATGCCGCGCCGCCTCCAGAAGCTCGCGCTGCTCCATGCCGCCGAGCGCCGGCAGCGGATTGCCATGCAGACCCGTAGCGCCGCCGTCCGGCAACACGAGGCCGACAAGGTATCGGGAGACCGACAGCCCATGCCGCAGAGCCCGCTCCCGAACGGCTGCCCATTCCTCTTCCGTCGCCGATACCGAAAGGCGCACCCGCTCCGCCGGCAACCGGCCGCCTTCCTCCATGTCTTCGGAGATAGCTGTGCCGTCCCCGGGACCGGCTCCGGAACCGCCGGCGTCCACGGCCTCGCCCTTCACCATGCGCACGAACGCCACGAGCACGCGGAACCCGCCGAGCAGTTCCGCCATCTCCTCCGCCGTCAGCGCCGCCCCGTCATGGCTGCCGGTTTCGGCGAAGGCGAGGTCGAGAACCAGGCGGGAGACCGGTACTCCCGCCGCCCTGGCCCGCGCCCGGATCGTTGCCCGCTCTTCAGGACTGCACCAGACGGTCCACGGACGCTTCAGCATCATGGCACTTCATCTCCCCCCAAGCCTGCTCCCCTCCGGCAACGGTGCCGAAAGCCGCCATCAACCTTGTGGCGTGCTTATGGTGCCGCCTGCTTCCCCAAGGCGGTCATCGTGGCGGGACCGGATCGTCCGTCGGCATCCGCGCACCATAAGAAAAGCACAAACACCGCAAGAATGACACAAGGCGACTTGCCTGCCTTGATGCCACAAGATCACCCCAAGAAACACAATTATGCCATAAGCACGGTTCCGACGTTCGAGCACCGGTCGAGGCTGTCGCTGCCCGTCCTTCCGAAGGCAGCGCTGCCGCCCAAGACGGGCCGTTTCGGGCTCGCGGCGCTTTCATCAGAAGCCATGAAACCTATCGATAGTACATATGTACTAAAATATCGAGGCACTTGCAGAATTGAGGTTCTGAGGAATAGCGGCTGAGATTTTGGATGCGGTTTTAGGTTTGCGTTGCGTTTGGGGCGCTGCGGCTGGCCTGATTGGGTCGCGGGTCGTGTCTGCGGTCGGTTTTGAGGCGAGCG
>JAJECF010000158.1 GCA_022822125.1 Alphaproteobacteria bacterium | reverse complement strand
CGCCATACTGCTTCCCTGGCGGCCTTCGGTGGCGGACGACAATGACTGGATCGGCACGGGCGGACCCGCTCCCGCCGGCGACGGCGCCCTCGTCATGGCCGCCGACCCGGAGCCGCCCGAGGCGCAGGCGCTCTGGCGCGCCGCCGAACGCGCCGGCCTCGCCCCACGCCTGTTCGAGGCCGACAGCAGGCTCGAAGGCTATGGCTGGTATGACGGCCTCGACCGCGTGACCGCCGCATCCCTTTGGGTCGTCGAAGACGGCGAATGGATGGCGCCCGAGGACTACCCCCTGCCGGAGCGCCCGCGCCCAGGAGCTGCGCTTCTGCCCGGGCGGCCCTCCGCGCTGCGCGTCGATCTCTCCGTCCGCCCGGCGAGCGGCCCCGTCGGCACGCTCACCCTGCCGGCCGATCTGGCCTTCGCCGGCGAGGCCTGGTCGCATATCGACGACGCCCTGCCGCTGGTCGCCGCCGACAGCGCGCTCCAGCCGCACGACCTCGCCGCCCTGCTGCGCGCCGCCTTCTTCTCGCCCTCGGACGATATCGACGCCGACAGCCGGGAGACCCAGCGCGAGCGCTTCGACGAGGACGCGCTGCATCTCGCCACGCGGCTGCTGCTCTCGGACGACGAGGCCTGCCGGGTCTCGATCGCCGAAGCCGTCCGGCGCGAACTCTCCTGGCGCTGCCCGAAGGACCGCATGGTCGAGATCCGCATTGCCGGGTCCGAAATCTCCGTAACCCTCGCCGACAGCAACAGCGCGGCGGGCGGCGCCTGACCGGCCGCCGTCACCCCATCCACCCCGAAGCCGTCCCGCCGCCGCCGTGCAGCGGGACCGCTCGCAATCGGTTGCAGCCATGCAACTCGACACCATCCAGGGAGCCAGACATGCCGGATCCCCGCGCGGCCCATCCGTTCGGCCCCGTCATCGCCGCCTATACGCGCCGCGAGGCGATCGCGGACGGCCTTCTCGTCGACGTCACCGCGACTGCCTGCGAGGCCGGGTTCCGCATTCCCGTCGCGCTCTCCCGCACCGCATGGGAGCGCCTCGTCGCGCTGCCCGAGGGCTATTGCGGCGCCCAGGACCAGAAGGGGCGCCTCCGGGACGTCCTGTGGATGGCCCGCCATTACACGCTTCGCGCCGCCGACCGCGACCGCGTCACCATGAGCGTGCTGGTCCGCGATATCCGCAAGGACCTGCGCGACAGCAACCGCGCGCCCCGCAAGCATTGCCCGACCGTCGCCCTCGGCGCCGGCGACGAAGGAGAGCCCGTCATCACCATCATGTTCCCGGAAGACGACTGAGCCCCCGCATCCCGCCGCCCCGCCCGGTCCCCTGTTCCGAGGCGGGGCGCCTTCCCTGCGAGCCCATCGAGGACAGTCCCATGCCCGACACCGTATCCGGTCTCGAAGACATGACGATAGTCGACTTGCCCGCGCCGCCCGTCCCGGATCGAAGGCCGGCTCCGGTTCGCCATGCCGCCTGCCGCCGCCGGCTGCGGGCCCGCTTCCTTCGCGCCGGGCGCGAGGCCGTGGACGAGTGCGAACTGCTCGAACTGCTGCTCACCGCCTGCCATGCGGGCGATGCGGCCGCGCTCGCCGCCGACCTCATCGACCGTTTCGGAACCGCGCCCCGCGCACTCGCCGCCAGACCCGACCGGCTGCGCCACACTCCCGGCATGACCGAAGGCGCCGTCGCCGCCCTCAAGGCCGCCGAGGCGCTCGCCATAAGCATGGCAAGGGAGCGGGCGCCCGATACGGTCCGCCCCGACCTCACCGGTTACGACAAGGTCATCGGCTATTGCCGCACCCTCGCAGGCCATGGCGAGGTCGAGCAATTCCATATCCTTTACCTCGACAAGCGCAGCCGCCTCATAGCCGACGAGATGCAGCAGCGCGGCACGGTCGCCCATGCGCCGGCCTTTCCGCGCGAGGTCTGCATCCGCGCGCTGGAGCGCCAGGCAAGCGCCGTCATCGCCTTGCACAACCATCCCACAGGCTCCACGGAGCCGTCCCGGGCGGATATCGAGACCACAAGGCGCATCCAGGCCGCGCTCAAGACCATCGACATCTCCCTGCTCGACCATCTCATCGTCACCCCGAACGGCGCGCTGAGCTTCAAGCAAAAGGGCCTGATCTGACCCCCGCCGGCCCGCATGTCCGGCGCCGGCGCCCGCTTCAACGACATCCCGCCATGCGACGTCCGGAGTCCGGTGAGCCGGGCCCGGGCAGGCCGCCGGGCCGGCGCGGGAGTCTCGACGCGCGCATGGCCGCCGAGGCCCACCGCCGTTTCCCGCTTCGTCCAGTCGGGAGCAACTGCGCATGACATCGCCCGCCGATCCGACATCCCGCCGCGCCGGGCCCGACAAGCCGCCGGGGCTCGCCGACCGGCCGCCCATCGTGACGCCCGGGGATCTCTGCGACTACGCCCGCGGGCTGCTGGAGGCCGGCTGGACAGGACAGGGCGCCGCCGACACCGAAGGCCGGTCCTGCAACGCGCTCTCGCCCCGCGCCCGGCGCTTCTCCCTCGATGCCGCGATGCGCCGTGCGGCCTACGATCTCGGCGGCCGGCATTTCCGCGACTGGCTGGACCCCGAAGGCACCGCCGGCGACGCGCTCAACGCCCTGGCCGGCCATCTCCACGTCATGCTGCGCAAGGCGTTGCCGGCCGGTCCGCCGGAGCTCGTCCTGTTCGATGAGGTCTGCGACTCTCAGGAGATCGCAGTGGCGGTTCTTCACTCCGCCCGCGCCTTCCTCCCGGAATATCCCGGCCTCCGGCCCCGCACAGCAACGAAGCGCCGGCGCCCGGGCGTGCATGCCTTCCTGGTCGAGGGCGACGAGGCAGCCATCCTCCAGCGCGACGGCCGGTATTGGCGCATCCACGGCTTCGGCGAGGCCGGGCGCTGCCACGCAGCCGCCACGCTCGCCGGCGTCAGGCGCTATTGCGAGATGTTCGCCTTCGCCGAGGCCGAGAGGACCCGGAAATACCGGATCGAAAAGCGCCGGCGCATCGCCTGGCTGCTCGCGACCGATGGCTCGCCCGGCGCCTGGCGCGAGGTCCGGCGCATCCTCGAAAGCCCGCTCGATCCGCCGCCCGGCGCCGGGTCTTCGCACCCCTGAAGCGCCGCCGGTCCGCGTCGACCGCCCGTTCCGATCTTCCGCCATCCGAAGGAGCCGCCATGCTTCACAGGATCACCGGCCGCGCCACCAGATGCGGCCCCTCCGCGATTTCCGCCATCGCCGGCGTGCCCACCCATGAGGCCGCCGCCACCATCCGCCGCCTGTTCGACCGCCCCTCAGTCAACGGCGTCTTCATGGACGAGCTCGCCGCCGCGCTGGCGGAGTTCGGATGGACACCGGACTACGCCATCCGCCATCCGAAATACCGCGAGCGCCGCCACGCCCAGTCCGAGGCCGTATGGGAGCGCCTCTTCGCCGAGGTCCCCTTCAATCTGCACGCGATGACGCTCGGCAGGATGCTCGACGTTACGCCCTCCGGCACATGGGCGATTTCGGCGAGCAATCATCTGGTGGCCTATGCCGACGGATATGTTGCGGACTCTGCCTGGTTCTCGCGCAAGCCTGCCCTCTGGTTCCGCGCCAATCCGGACCATGACCGGGTCGCGCGCCGGCGCATCCGGGAGGCGGTCCGGTTCGTGCGCGCCTCCCCCGGTGACGCCCACCGCGACCCGGCATCGGGAAGCGGGCAGGCCCCGGATCGTGCCGGCCCGTCCCGCCCGCCTTCGCCCGTCCCTCACGGCAAGCAAGCCCCGGTGGCCGGGACATATCTCGTCAGGTCCCGGCTGTTCACGCTCGGCATCGGCGCCGCCATGGACAGCCGTTTCGGCAGCCGCGAGGAAGCGGACGCCTATATCGAGCGCGCCATGAAGCATTTCCCGGGCAGCCGCTACGACATCCGCGAGGACGCCCCTGAGCCGGAGACGGAGTGAGCCAATGCCCCGCACAGTGGAGACCGTCGTCTACACCATCGACGAACTGTCGCAGAGAGCGAAACAGGCCGCCCGCTGCTGGTATCGCCAGCATGGCCTTCACGACGAGTGGTACGATTTCGTCTACGAGGATTTCCAGACCATCTGCGGGATTCTCGGCGTGACGCTGCAGACCAGCCCGGTGCCCCTTTACGGCGGCGGCACAAGGGAGAAGCCGCATCTGTACTGGGCCGGATTTTCGAGCCAGGGCGACGGCGCGTCTTTCGAGGGCGCATGGAGCCATGCCAGGGGAGCGGCCAGGGCGATTCGCGCCCATGCGCCCCAGAACGACGAACTGCACCGCATCGCCGACGTCCTGCAGGACACACAACGGCGGAACTTCCACCAGCTGCACGCAACGATCCGGCAGCGCGGGCGCTATTGTCACGAATACACGATGACCGTCGAGGTCGAGCGCGACAGCCCGACATGGCAGCCGCCGACCGACGATGCCGAGGACACGGTGACCGAGGCCATGCGCGATCTCGCGCGCTGGCTCTACCGCCAGCTCCTCGCCGAATACGAGCACCTGACCTCCGACGAGGCCGTCGACGAGATTATTGAGGCCAATGCCTGGACCTTTACCGCCGATGGCCGACAATTCGGCTGACATTTGCGACAGTCGGGGCGCCGTCGGCTGCCGCTTGCCCTTGCGCCGCGCTCTCGCCGCCGGGTTCTTCCACCGCATAGCCGAGATTGCGGTAGCCCTGGATGCGCTTCTGCGCCATGCGCCGGAGCGTGGGCACGGCCTCGTCCACATAGTCGTTAACCAGCACGTCGCGCTTGGCCGGATGCAGCCGGTGCAGGCGTCCGACATATTGCGCAAGCGTGCCCCGCCAGGAGACCGGCACGGCGAGGAACAGCGTGTCGAGGCGCGCATCGTCGAACCCCTCGCCGATATAGCCGCCCGTCGCGACCAGCACCCGCTCTTCGCTGTCGGGGATGCGCCTGCGCAAGGCCTGCACACGGATATTCGCCCTCCGACGAATGGCTCGGCTCCGCCATACGCGCCTGTAGCGCTGAGCGGCGCCTCCGTTCGATAGCGGCGCCGTCGCCGTCAGGAGGCGGTCGAGCCGGTCGGGGGCGGGCCGGCGGGGCGGGGCGGGAGTTCCGCGCCGCGCCGCCGGCCTGCCCGGTCCCTTCCCTGACGGAGCCTGCCATGCTCGACGCCCCCACGGCGCCGGACGCCCTCGCGCGTCCGCCCCTTCCCGCGCTCGCCACCGACCCGCCCGCATCGCCTGCCGGTCCGGTCCATGGCGATGCCCTCTTCGCTGCGGCCCGGACCCTGCTGCCGGTGCTGGAGGCCGGACGACCGCTCGATGCCGCGACGCTGCGCGACGCCATGACGGATGCCTTCGGCGCGTCGGACTCCGAGGGCGGCTGGGTCTGGAAGGACGCCTATGAGGCTGCCGAAGCAGCCGTCGTGATCTTCATGCAGCGCTACGGCCGGGCCATGCGCCGCAATGCGGGCGCCGGTGCGGACGGCACGAGCCGCATGCTGGCGATGCTGGAGGCCCTCGCCGCACTGGAGCCCTCGCATACCAGGCGCTCGGAGGAACAGGTGCGGTTGCAGCAGTTCTCGACACCGCTGCCGCTCGCCTATGCCGCGCTTCAGGCCGCCGCCATCCGGCCGGGCGACATCGTGCTGGAGCCCTCGGCCGGCACCGGCATGCTGGCCGTCATGGCGCAGTGCGCGCTCGGTGACTCCGCCGTCAGCACTCTCCATCTCAACGAATATGCGCAGACGCGCGCGCGGCTGTTGACGCGCCTCTTCCCCGAGGCCGTGGTGACCGCCTTCAACGCCGAGAGCATCGCCGACCGGCTGCGCGACGTCCGCCCGACGGTGGTGCTGATGAACCCGCCGTTTTCGGCGACGCCGGGGGTGGCGCGCACCAACCGCGACGCCGATCTGCGCCATGTCCGCTCGGCCGCTTCGATGCTGCCGCCCGGCGGCCGGCTGGTCACGATCACCTCGGCTCATTGCGCGCCCGGCGACACTGTCGGCCGTCTGGACCCGCCGGCCCGCTGCATCTTCACCATGGCCATCGACGGCCGCGCCTACGCAAGGCGGGGCACCGGGTTCGACACCCGCTTGACCGTGCTGGAGCGCGGCGCCGGACCCGGCGTGGAGCTGGACGGAACGGCACGCGCCGCCAACGCCCGCGAGCTGCTCGACGCCGTGATCGCACAGATGCCGCGGCGCCAGCCGATCGCGCCCGCCCCGGCCGGCCCGCCGCGCGACCTGTTCGGCAAGCCGGTCGCGCCGAAGCCCGAGAAGCGGCGCGGTCCCAGGCCCGCATCGACCCCCGAGACCCGGCAAGCTCATGACTGGGGGCCGATCTCCGAGCTGGTCGTCGAGACCGGCCCGGTCGAGCCTGCCGATACGCATACCGATGCTTCTACCGACGCCGGCCCCTACGCGCCTTGGCGGCCGGGCGTCGTGCGGATGCCGGGCGCGGTCGAACATCCGACGCCGCTGGTGCAGTCCGCCGCCATGGCCGCCGTGCCGCACCCGGCGCCGGCGTACCGGCCCCTGCTGCCCGAACGGGTCGTCTCGGAAGGCTTGTTGTCCGACGCCCAGTTCGAGAGCGTCGTGCTGGCGGGCGAGGCCCATTCCCGCCATCTCGCGGCGGAGTACCGGATCGGCTCCCAGTGGGAAACCGTCCACCGCTGCCCGGAAGACGGGGATGGTGACGGTGAAGAGATCGACACTTCGTTCGTCA
>JAJECF010000222.1 GCA_022822125.1 Alphaproteobacteria bacterium | reverse complement strand
CATGGACGAGGGCATGCTCGACAGCGAGCGCGCCATGACCGTCTTCCTCAACATGATCGCCGGCGAGCCGGACATCGCCCGCGTGCCGATCATGATCGACTCCTCCAAATGGTCGGTGATCGAGGCGGGGCTGAAATGCGTGCAGGGCAAGGCCATCGTGAACTCGATCAGCCTGAAGGAGGGCGAGGGGCCGTTCCTCGACCAGGCGCGGCGCATCCGCCGCTACGGCGCGGCCACGGTCGTCATGGCCTTCGACGAGGAGGGCCAGGCGGAGACGGCGGAGCGCAAATTCGAGATCTGCGAGCGCAGCTACCGCCTGCTGGTGGACAAGGCCGGCTTCCCGCCCGAGGACATCGTCTTCGACCCCAACATCTTCGCCGTGGCGACCGGCATAGAGGAGCATGACGACTACGCCGTCGCCTTCATCGAGGCGGCCCGGCGGATCAAGGCGAAGCTGCCCCACGCGAAGGTCTCGGGCGGGCTTTCCAACGTCTCCTTCGCATTTCGCGGCAACGACACCGTGCGCGAGGCCATGCACGCGGCCTTCCTCTATCACGCCATTCCGGCCGGGCTCGACATGGCTATCGTCAATGCCGGGCGGCTGCCGGTCTATGAGGACATTCCGGAGCAATTGCGCGAGGCGGTGGAGGACGTGCTGCTCAACCGCCGCGCGGATGCGACCGAGCGCCTTGTCGAGCTGGCCGACAGCTATCGCGGCCGGTCGAAGGAAATCGCCGCCGACCTGTCCTGGCGCAGCCTGCCGGTGGACGAGCGCCTGATGCATGCGCTGACGCAGGGCGTCGCCGAGTGGATCGAGGAGGATGTCGAGGAGGCCCGGCTGGCGCTGGGCCGGCCGCTGTCCGTCATCGAGGGGCCGCTGATGGCCGGCATGAACCATGTCGGCGACCTGTTCGCCGAGGGCAAGATGTTCCTGCCGCAGGTCGTCAAGAGCGCGCGCGTCATGAAGCGCGCCGTTGCCTGGCTCACGCCCTTCCTTGAGGCGGAGAAGGCCGACATGGAGTCCTCCTCCGCAGGAAAGGTGCTGCTCGCCACGGTCAAGGGCGATGTCCACGATATCGGCAAGAACATCGTGGGCGTCGTGCTCCAGTGCAACAATTACGAGATCGTCGATCTCGGCGTGATGACGCCCTCGGCCCGCATCCTGGAAACGGCCAGGCGGGAGGGCGTGGACATTATCGGCCTCTCCGGCCTGATAACGCCGAGCCTCGACGAGATGTGCTTCGTCGCCGCCGAGATGGCGCGGGAAGGCTTCGAACTGCCGCTGCTGATCGGCGGAGCGACGACCAGCAAGGCGCACACGGCCGTGCGCATCGCGCCGAATTATGAAGGTCCGCTGGTGCATGTGACGGACGCCTCGCGCGCCGTCGGCGTGGTCGGCGCGCTGATGTCGCCCGACCGCCGCGCCGCCTATGCCGGCGAAGTCCGCGCCGACTACGACCGGCTGCGCGAGTCGCACGGGAAATCCGGCAAACGGCGCCCGCGCGCCACGCTGGAGGAGGCCCGCGCCAATTGCATGGAGAGCGACTGGAGCATCTCTGCGCCGCCGGTTCCCGCCGCGATGGGCCTTAACGTCTTCGACGACTGGGATCTGGCGGCGCTCGCGCGCTATATCGACTGGCAGCCCTTCTTTGCCGCGTGGGAGCTGGCGGGGCGCTTCCCGGACATTCTCGACGATTCAGAGGTCGGTGAGGCGGCGCGGAGCCTCCATGCCGATGCGCAGGCAATGCTGGACCGGCTGGTCCGCGAGGGCTGGACCCGGCCGCGCGCGGTTGTCGGCTTCTGGCCGGCGAACCGCGACGGCGGCGACGACATTGCGGTGTTCGCCGACGAGGGCCGCTCGCAGCGACTCGCGACTTTCCATACGCTGCGCCAGCAGATGCAGCGTGGCCGGTCCGGGCGTCCCAATCTCGCGCTGGCGGATTTCATCGCACCGCCGGGCACGCCGGACTATGTGGGCGCGTTCGCGGTGACGGCCGGCGACGGTATCGAGGCTCGCGCCCGCACCTTCGAGGCGGATCGCGACGACTACAGCGCCATCATGGCGAAGGCGCTCGGCGACCGGCTGGCGGAGGCGTTCGCCGAATGCCTGCATGAGCGCGTGCGCCGCGAGCTCTGGGGCTATGCAGCGGACGAACGCCTCTCCAACGAGGAACTGATCGCCGAATCCTATCGCGGCATCCGCCCGGCGCCCGGCTATCCCGCCTGCCCGGACCACACGGAGAAGCGCACACTCTTCCGCCTTCTGGACGCGGAGCGCAATGCCGGCATGGACCTGACCGAAAGCTGCGCCATGACCCCCGCGGCCTCCGTCTCCGGCCTCTATTTCGCTCATCCGGAGGCCCGCTATTTCGGCGTCGGCCGCATCGACCGCGACCAGGTGGAGGACTATGCCCGGCGCAAGGGCATGGAGGCGGCCGAAGCCGAACGCTGGCTCGCCCCCAACCTCGCCTATGAGCCGGGTTGAGGAGGCGGGCGACCGACCGCCGGCGCGGGAAATGCATCTTCCGGCCGGTAGCCGGCAAAACTCGACAGGAACTGGGCGTCGCATTCCTTCTGCCAGTGCGAACCGGGCAGAACGGCGGAGACGCAGCGATAGGTCTCGCGGAATGCCGCGGTGCGCGCCCCGCTTTCGATGGCGACGGCGACCAGACCGGCCACGCGGCCCTTCTGGCGTTCGACGAGGGCGATGGCGCCCTCCATCGTTCCGCCGGTCTCGATCCACTGGTCCACCAGCAGCACCCGCGTCCCTGGGGCGAAGGCCGGAAGGCGCATCTCCATCCGCTGGGTCCGGCCTGAATAATTCGTGAAAGACACGCTGTCCGTATCGACGCAGAGCTTGCCGGCCTTGCGGATCGGCAGGAACCCGACGCCCAGCCTCGCCGCCAGGGCCGCGCCCAGAACGAAGCCCATCGCGTCCAGCCCCGCAACGACATCGACCTCGATTCCCTCCAGGTCGGCGTGCAGGTCGTCCAGCAGATCGTGAAACGCCGCCCCGTTGATGTAGATGGATGTCGGGTCCAGCCAGGCGAACTTGCCGCCCTTTGTGTTCGGCGCCATCAGCCGCAGATACCGACGGTCGTCGCGGGGGCCCTTATCCATGGCTGCCGATCTCCCGGGCGACCTGCAGCAGTCGCGCCAGCCGGGCGGGGTCGATATTGTAGAAATCGCCCGCCCGGTTGATCCCCGTGGCGACCAGGAAGGCGTCGACATCGGCATAGTCTCGCGCGTTCTCCGGCGTGACGCCCGAGGCCAGCGCCAGCGGCGCACCGCCCGTGCCGGCCCTGAAGTCGCGGACTTTGCGCCGGTCCGCCTCTTCCCCGGTCGCAACGCCCGAAGTCGTGACCACGTCCATGAAGGGGACCGCCTCGCGCGCGGCGTCCCGCCAGAGCGCCGGATCGACGGGGCGCTGCTTCTTGAACGCCGTGCCGCCGAAATAGAGCCCCCGCCATCCGTTCTCCGCCCGCGCGGCGGCAATCTGCCGGGCTTCACAGGGGTCCCGTCCGGTCTCGTCGATTCTGGCGTCGTCGGCCCAATAAGCATCTACGGGGCAACCCTCATTCGCCAGGCCGCCCAGGACCGGGAATGCGTCGCGGCCGGTGACGGCAAGGAAGTTGGCCCCCATCCAGAGCGATGGCCACGCATGGCGGACCTCGCGAATGACCGGCAGAAACCTGTCGACGCCAAAGTCGTGGTTGATCAGGAAACAGCCGGGGGCGCCTTCGCCGACCAGAACGCGGATGTTCTCGTTTACCTGTCCGGCATCAAGCGCATGGATCACGGGCAGGACAACCGGGCCCGGCGTCTTGAACAGCTTGTGGAATTCGCGAAGCGTCATGCCGGGAATCCTGCCGCCGATCGACCGGACAGTCAAAGATGCTCCTTGCCGCGAGGCGCATTTCCGGGTTGCATAAGCCCGGTAACTGACCGGAGGTGATATTGTGAACGAACAGGTGAATCCGACACGCCGGAAGCTGCTTCTGGCCGCCGGCGCGACGGCGCTCAGCGCCCCGTTTGTGGGCCGCGCATGGGCGTCGACGACCGAGATAAACATGCTTGCCTGGTACGGCCATGGCGAGCCGGACATCGTTGGCGCGTTCGAGGAAGCCAACAATGTGAAGTTCAAGCCGAAATACTATGCCGGCGGCGACAATATGCTGGCGCTGATCGCACAGTCGCCTCCGGGCACCTATGACGTCATCCTCTCGGACGCCGAGTTCGTGCAGCAGCTTAACGCGGCCGGCTATATCGAGCCCCTGGACGCGAACGACTACCCGTTTGACGACATGCTGCATGACGACTTCATGAAGTTCCCGGGCCACTGGGACGGCGACACCCTGTTTTCGATGATGGTGCGGTTCGGGCATCTGGGCGTCAGCTACAACAAGACGGCGATCTCGGCCGAAGAGGCCATGAGCTACAAGTGTTTCTGGAAGCCTGAGGTGCAGGGCAAGGTCGGACATTTCGACTGGCATCTGCCGTCGCTCGGCATGATGAGCCTCTATAACGGCAATGGCGCGGGCCTCTGGGACCTCGACGACGCCGAATGGGAGGCGGTGCGGAAGACGACCATGAACCTGCGCCCGCAGGTCGGCGGTTTCTTCGACTATGGCGGCACCTTCAACAGCCTGAAGAACGGCGAGATGCTGGCCATGTGCGGGATCGGCGACTGGATCACGGGGGTGCTGGAAAAGGACGGCGCGCCGGTGGCCTCGGTCATTCCGAAGGAAGGCGGAATACAGTGGACCGAGAGCTACTGCATCGGCAAAGGCTCGTCCAAGGCGGATATCGTCAAGAGCTTCATCCAGTACATGCTGATTCTGGTCCGAGTACAAGAACGCGTGATGCCGGGCCGGGCGCGTCCGGGACCTCCTGGCAGGTTCCGGACGCCGGCAATCGCAGCGGCGCGGAGCCCGCAACGCCCTTTCCCCAGGTCCGGACGCGCGCCATGAACCGTTTTGCGCTCGCCTTCCGGCTGCCGATCGTCGTCTGGCAGGGGCTGTTCTTCCTCGGCCCCCTGTTCTTCATGGTGGCGATGAGCTTCTTCCTGGTGAAGAACTACCGGATGGAGGAAGCATTCGAGTTCAAGAACTGGGCGCGAATGCTGACCAGGGGCTATGTCTGGGACAGCTACTGGTACACGCTGGGCATGGCGGGCCTGGCCACGGCGGCGGCAATGCTGGTCGCCTTTCCCGCAGCCTACGCCCTGGCTTTCCGGATGTCGGAGACAGCGCGGCGCTGGGCGGTCTTTCTGCTCATCATCCCGTTTTTCACCTCCTATCTGGTGCGCACCTTCTCCTGGTATGTGATCCTGGCCGAATCGGGCGTCATCAACGCCGGACTCGGAGGCGCCGGACTCGGCCCCTACACCATGCTGAACACACCTTTCGGCACAATCGTCGGCTATCTGACCCTGACATTGCCGCTGGTGGTCATCCTGCAGACCGTCGCGCTCGCGAATATCGACCGGAACCTCATCCAGGCCGCGCGCAATCTGGGCTGTCCGCCCCGGCGCGCGCTGTTCGCCGCGATCGTGCCCCTGGCAAGGACGGGGCTCATCATCGCGGCGCTGTTCTGCTTCATCCTGTCGTTCGGGGACTTCGTCGCGCCCTATTACCTGGGCGGATCCAAGCCCCCGACGCTGCCGATATTGATTATCGACACCACGAAATCCGGCCAGCAATGGCCGCGCGCGGCCGTCGTCGCCGTAATGATGATGCTCACGCTCTTCACCATCGCCGCCACCTCGATCTGGCTCGCATACCGCAAGCGGGTATCGGCATGAGCGCGCGGATCTCGACCACCCTTCTGCTCGGCTGGCTGCTGCTGGTCTTCATTTTCATCTTCGCGCCGATCGTCGCCTCGATCGTCTTCTCGTTCAACTCGGACCGGTTCCCCACGATCCCGCTGGGATCGTTCACAACCCATTGGTACGACACGATCTTTGCAGACGCGGAGATCGGCGAGGCGGCCCGCAATTCGATCCTCGTCTCGCTCTCGACATCCCTGATCGCGACGGCGCTGGGCTTCGCGACCGCCTATACCGACTATCGCTACCGCTTCCGTTTCAAGGGGCCGTATCTGGCGCTGATCCTGCTGCCGCCCACGATCCCGCTGATTATCATGGCGCTCGCCATGCTGGCCTGGTTGTCTTGGATCGGGGCGTCGGGCCAGCTCTGGTCGGTTATCATTGCGCATTCCGTGCTGACGGCGCCCTTCGCCATGGCGATCATCCGCCTGCGTTTGAACCAGATCGACCCGAATCTTGAGGCCGCGGCCTGGAACCTGGGCTCCTCCGAGTGGAGGGCGCTCAGGTCGGTCATCCTGCCCTTCTGCCGGCCCGCCATCGTCTCCGCCGCCTGTCTGACCGCCGCCATTTCCTTCGACGAGTTCGCGGTGGCATGGTTCGTAAGCGGCCTCAACAAGACCGTGCCGGTGATCGTTCTCGAGATCGTCCAGGGCAATATCGATCCGCAGGTGAACGCCATCGGCTCGCTGGTGTTCCTGACATCGATCACGCTGGTGGTCCTGGCTCAGGCCTTCTTCATCTTTCGGGTCGGCCGCGCATGACCGATCCTCTCGTCATCCTTTCCGGCGTGGTCAAACGGTTCGGCGACTTCACGGCGGTTCACCGCCTGGACCTCGACATAGCGGCAGGTGAGTTCATCGCGATCATGGGCCCGTCCGGTTGCGGCAAGACGACGACGCTTCGGATGATCGCCGGGCTGGAGGCGCCGACGGAGGGCGAGGTGCGCATCGGCGGACGGCTGATGAACGATGTTCCGGTCCATGAGCGCGACACGCCCATGGTGTGGCAGTCGCTGGCCCTGTTCCCCTTCCTCAATGCGCGGGAGAATGTCGAGTTCGGCCTCAGAATGCGCGGCGTGGCCGCCGCCGAACGGCGCAGGCGTGCGGCCGAATGGCTGGAACGGCTCGGAATCGGAGAGTTCGCCGAGCGCAATGTCGACACGCTGTCGGGTGGGCAGCGCCAGCGGGTCGCGCTCGCGCGCTCACTGGTGACGGAGCCGCAAATCCTGCTGCTGGACGAGCCGCTGTCGGCGCTGGACGCCCATCTGGTCATTCGCATGCAGGGCGTGCTGACGCGGCTGCAGCGCGAGCTCGGCATCACTTTCGTTTACGTGACGCATTCGCAGTCCGAGGCCTTCGCCATGGCCGACCGGATCGTCATCATGTCCGAAGGCCGCGTTGTCCAGGCGGGCCGGCCGCGCGAGATTTACCGGGCGCCCGAGAATCGCTTCGTGGCCGAGTTCGTGGGCCGCAACAACATTCTGGCCGGCACCAGCCGCGGCGACGCCATCGAAACGCCGCTCGGCGTCTTCCCCGCCACCGGCCTGCCGGCGCCGGGCGCTCCCGCCGCCCTGGTCATCGCCGCTGACCTGGTCGAGATAAACCGCGCGCCGTCCGAAGGCGCGATCCCGTGCTCGTTGATTTCCGAAGAATTCGTCGGCGCGACAGTGACGTTGTTCCTCGAAGCGGCGGACGGGACCGAACTCAAGGTCCAGTTGCCCGAACGCGCGCTGGGCGAACTGGACCCGCATGCCGGCGGCCAATTCCATCTTAGCTGGCCGGCCCATGCCGGCCACGTCCTGGCCGAAAACTGACCGGAGGCGCGGATGATCCGGAACCCGATTCCCTGGCCCGACGGCGCAAGATGCGCGGTCGCAATCACCTTCGACATGGATGCCGACAGCTTGATTCACATCGCGCGGCCGGAGGACGGATTCGACCGGCTCTACCCGGTCTCCATGGGACGCTACGGGCCGACCGTCGCGATCCCCCGCATCCTCGCGACCTACCGGCGTCTCGGGATCAGGCAGAGCTTCTTCATCCCCGGCTGGTGCCTGGAGACCTATCCCGATGCGGTCGAGGCGATCCTGGGCGAGGGGCACGAGATCGGACATCACGGCTGGATTCACGAGGATCCGGTGACGACGCGGGGACAGCCCCAGGCGGAAGCATTCGAGAAAGCCTTGGACGCCCACCGCCGGATCTGCGGCGCCGTCCCGCGCGGCTACCGCGCGCCCGTCTACAATGTCACGCAGCAGGTGATCGACCTGACGGTCCGGCACGGGTTCCGCTATGACAGCTCACTCATGGCGGACGACATCCCCTACCGGATGACGACGGCGGACGGTTCGCTCTGGGAGATGCCGGTCCACTGGGCTGCGGATGACTGGCCGCCCTTCGCGCACTATGCCGAAATCGGCTACATGATGCCGGTACGCGGACCCTCCGCTGGGCTGGCCGGTTTCTGGGAGGAATTCGAGGCGCAATACGAAGCCGGCGGTTTCTTCATGCTGATCCTGCACCCTTTCCTGACCGGCCGGTTGGCCCGCTGGCGGCTGGTCGAGCGCTGGCTGGAGGAGGTCATGGCGACCCGCAAGGTCTGGGTCGCCCGGCTGGAGGACATCGCCGGCCACCTGGATGCCCTTTCCGCACAGGGCCATGACATCCGCACCGAACGGCTTCCCTATTATGGAGGACCACAGAGATGAGCCTGACCGACACGGACCGCCGGATGCTGCGCATCGCATATGACGAAGCCAGGGCCGGGTTCGAGGAAGGCGGCTGCCCCATCGGCGCCGTGCTTGCGCGCGGGGACGCCGTGGTCGCGCAGGGCCGGAACCGGCGCGTGCAAGACGGCGACCCCATCGCGCATGGAGAGATGAACGCGCTGCGCAAGGCGGGCCGCCAGCGGACCTACCGCGACACGACCCTCTACACCTCGCTCTCGCCCTGCATGATGTGCTCGGGCACGATCGTCCAGTTCGGCATACCCCGCGTCGTCATCGCGGAGAACACGAACTTCGGGGGCAATGAGGATTTCCTGCGCGAACGAGGCGTCGAGGTCGTCGTGGCCGACGACCCGGACTGCATCGCGCTCATGACCCGCTTCATCGAGGAACAGCCCGAACTCTGGGCAGAGGACATTGCTGAAGACTGATACCAGCGGTTGTTGATCGGAACCGATGGCGCAGCGCCTCCCTGCCGTAGCCCCGGTCCTTTGTCCTCACCCCGAGTAGCGGCGCCAGCCGCGTATCGAGGGGGCCGGACGCGGGCGGGACGTCCCCTTCGACAGGCTCAGGACATACGCGCCTGCTGACGCAGCCGCTACTCAGGATGAGGAGAGGCGCCGGGCGGACCGACGCAAAAAGGAGAAACCGGGCGGCATTCGCCAGTGAGGCCCAAATCGAGGCCGTTGGTAAGACGCCCGCCAGCCTGTCGCGCAGCGATGTCGAAACATACGCCGCGGGAAGGAGGCGCGCGGTGAGGAAAGCCGGCCTCCTACCTGTCCTCGACGCCGAGCGCGGCGCTGCGGAAGCGGCGCTTGAGATGCGGGCCGTCCTGCGGCGGCAGCGCGCCGGGCTGGCTCTCCGGCGCGACCTTGAGAACCGCGACCAGCGGGCCGGCGCCGGACCGGAGCGCGCCGATGGCGTCCGTCAGCTCCGCTTCCGTGCGCACCGTCCGCGCCTGCCGCACACCGCCCGCAGCCGCCATTGCCGCCAGGTCGGCGCCGCGCGCGGTATGCGTCACCTGCCCGCCGGTCTCTCCATAGCGTTCATTGTCCAGAATGCAGATCGCCAGATTCTCCGGCGCCTCGGCTCCGACGGTCGCGAACGCGCCCACGCTCATCAGCGCATCGCCGTCGCCCGTCACCACCAGCACCCGGCGTTCGGGCTGCGCCAGAGCGAGCCCGAGGCCCGTCGGCACGGCCCCGCCCATTGCGCCCCAGAGATAAAAGCTGCGCGGGTCGTCGCCCGCCGCGAAGCAGTCGTAGCAGGGCTGGCCCAGGCCCGCGACCACCAGCATGTCGCCCCGGTCCGCCAGCAGCCGGCGCACCGCCTCCCTCCGGTTCAGCATGCTTCCGGCTCCTCGAAGACCTTGGCGCCGATCAGACGCTGCCCCAGCAGCACGGCGGTGATGGAATTGGTGTAATAGGCGAAGCGGAAGGCCGTCTCGACCGTCTCGCGCACATCCTCCGGCCGGTCGCAGCGGTAGCACGCGGCCCCGCAAAGCTCCAGATGCGCCTGGGTCGTCATGCCCATCGGCTTCTGCCAGCTATTGAACTCGCCCCATTCGCCGCGCATGGTCACCAGCATCACCAGCGGGAAGGCGCAGGTTCTGGCAAGGGAGAGCATGTTGACGCAATTGCCGACGCCCGAGGACTGCAGCAGCAGCACGCCCCTGGCGCCGCCGAGCCAGGCGCCGGCGAGCAACGCCACGCCCTCTTCCTCGGTGGTGAGCGACACCGCGCGCAGGTCGTTGTCCTCTATCGACCGCTCGATCAGCCGGCTGTGCCCGGCATCCGGCACATAGGCGACCTGTGTCACGCCCGCCGCCTTGATGGCCTCGAAAATCCTGTCCCGCCAGTCATCCATGTCCGTTCCGGCTCCCCCTGTCGGCGCTTTCATATACCGGAGGCCCGAGGCATGAGCACCTCCCGGGTCCGGCTGACGGAGACCGCGCGCCCGGCGCTCCGCATTTCGCTCTTCTATACCGCCTATTTCGCCATGGTCGGCGTCTATCAGCCCTTTTTCCCGCTCTGGCTGGAATCGCGGGGCCTGGATGCGCCCGATATCGCCTGGGTCATGGCCGCGAGCATGTGGCTGCGCGTGGCCGTCAACCCGGCGGTGATGCGCTTTGCCGACTGGCGGGGGGACCGGAAGCGCTATGCGGTCGGCTTCGCCATCGCCTCCGTCGCCGTGGCGGCCTGCTTCCCGCTGGCGGACGGCTTCTGGCCGGTCCTCGGCCTTGTGCTGCTGTTCGCGCTCGCCCACGGGCCGACCCTGCCGCTTTCCGACAACATCGCGCTGTTGACGGCGCGGGCCCGCGGGTTCGATTACGGCAGGATGCGCGTCTGGGGCTCGGTCGCCTTCATCCTCGCCTCGACGACGGGCGGATGGGCGCTCGCCGGGCGCGGGGACGAGGCCATCGTTCTGGCCATGGTCGGCGGGCTGCTGCTGGTGGCCGCGGCGGCCGCAGCCCTGCCCGACGCCCGCCCGGAAGCGCGGCGCGCCTCGCGCCGGGCGGTCGGCCGCCTGCTTCGCGACACCGGCTTCCTGCTCTGCGCCGCCGCCATCGCCCTGAACATGGCGAGCCATGCGGTGCTGATGGGGTTCGGCACGATCCACTGGGAGGCCGCCGGGCACGGCAAGGATGTCATCGGGCCGCTCTGGGCGGTCGGCGTCATCTCGGAAGTGGCGCTGTTCGCGCTCGGCAACCGGATCGCCGACCGGCTGGGCATCGCCGGCCTGATCGCGCTCGGCGCCTCGGCCGCTATGCTCCGCTGGGCCGGAACTGCGCTCACCACCGACCTCTGGCTGCTTGCGCCCGTCCAGATGCTGCACGGCTTCACCTTCGCCGCCACGCATCTGGGCGGCATGACCTGGCTCCAGCGCCATGTCGCGCCGGAAATCTCGGCGACGGCGCAGGGCCTCTATTCATCCATTGCGATGGGCGGCGCCACGGGGCTCATGCTTGTGCTGTCCGGTCCGCTCTATGACCGTTTCGGCGGCGATGCCTTCTGGTTCATGGCGGCGCTCTCGGCATGCAGCCTGCTGCTGGCGGCGGCCCTGGCGCGGCGGATGCGGCGCGGAGCGCAGCCCGGGGCGTAATACCAGCGGCTTCGATTTGGGCCTCATGTCTTCTTCCTGTCATGCCTGGAACAAGTCCATTGCTGTCCGGTTCAGCCGGTTGGGCGCATCCGATGAGGGGTTCAGAGGCGGCGGCGTCTGCGGCCCGCCCATCCTCATCCCGAGTAGCGGCGCCAGCCGCGTATCGAGGGACAGCGGCGGGTGTTGAGCATCCTTCGATACGCGCCCCCTTCGACAGGCTCAGGACAGGCTGCTGGCGCGGTCGCTACTCAGGATGAGGACGAAGGACCCGGGCTGCGGTAGGGAGGTGCCGCGCCATCGGTTCCGATCAACCACCGCTGGTATAACCCGCGCCGGCGTTTCAGGCTTCGGGAACGGCGCGGTCCGAGAACAGGCAGGCGTCGGCATGGCCGGGCAGATGCTCGACCAGAGGCGGGACCTCCGCCGCGCATTCGGGCGCGGCCAGCGGGCAGCGCGTGCGGAACCGGCAGCCGGAGGGCAGGTTGCCGGGGTCGGGCGGCTCGCCCTCCAGCCAGAAGGTGTCGGTGATCCGTTGCTTGCCGATCTCGGGGATCGCGGAGAGCAGCGAGCGGGTATAGGGATGGCGCGGCGTGCTGAACAACCGCTCCGTTGCGCCCAACTCCACCACCTTGCCGAGATACATGACGGCGACCCGGTCGCAGATCATCCGCACGACGGAGAGGTCGTGCGAGATGAAGACATAGGTAAGGTCGAACCGCTTCTGCAATTCGAGGAAGAGGTTGAGCACGGTCGCCTGCACGGACACATCGAGCCCGGAAGTCGGCTCGTCCAGCACCACGAGGCTCGGCTGCAGGGTGAGGATGCGGGCGAGGCCGACGCGGCGCTGCTGGCCGCCGGAGATTTCATGCGGATAGAGGTCGAGATGGCCTTCCGGAAGGCCGACGGCGGAGAGGATTTCCTGCACCCGCTCGCGGCGCTCGGCGCTGCCGAGGCCGGTGTGGATGACCAGCGGCTCGTCCAGCGCCTTGCCGATCTTCCAGCGCGGGTCGAGCGAGGCGCCGGGATCCTGGTATGTGTATTGAAGTTCGCGGCGGAGTTCGCGCGACTGATGCGGCTTGAGGTCGGTAATGTCGTTGCCCTCGAAGACGATGCGGCCGCCGGTCGGGCTGTGGATGCCCATCACCGTCTTGCCGAGGGTGGACTTGCCGCAGCCCGACTCGCCGACAATGCCCAGGATTTCGCCCTTCTCGACCGTGAGCGAAACATCGTCCACCGCCTTCAGCCAGCCGATGCGGCGCTTCCAGACATCGCGGATGGGGAAATATTTCCGCAGGCCCTCCAGGCGCAGCAGGTCCGCGCCGGACGCCGTCATGACGCAGCTTCCTGCACAGGCTCCACCGGATGGTGGCAGCGGATGAGATGGGCGGGCCCCGCCGGCGACACCTCGGGGCGCAGCACAGCGCAGCGCGCGCTCGCCCGGTCGCAGCGCGGGTGGAAGCGGCAGCCCGTCGGCGGGTCGATCAGCGCCGGAATCCGGCCGGGTATGCCGCTGATGCCGTGCTCGCGCGACGGCAGCGATTCCAGCAGGCGCTTCGTGTAGGGGTGGCGCGGGGCGGCGAAGAAGTCATCCGAGGGCGCGCTTTCGACCTCCTGGCCCGCATACATGACAGTGACGCGGTCGCAAATCTCATAGGCCGTGCCGAGGTCGTGCGTCGTGAAGAGCACAGAGACGCGGCGCTCGGCCGCAAGGCGCTTCAGCAGCTTGAGGATCTGGGCCTGGATCGTGACATCGAGCGCGGTCGTCGGCTCATCGGCGATGATGAGCTGCGGCTCGGGCAGCAGCGCCATGGCGATCATCAGGCGCTGGCGCTGGCCGCCGGACACCTCATGCGGATATTTCTTCAATATGCCTTCGGGATCGGGAAGCTGGACCGTGCGCAGCAGTTCGAGAACGCGGGCGCGGTCCGACCGGCGGCGCGCGCGCGGGTAGAAGCGGGAGGAGGCGGCGGGTTCGGAATCCGGCGATTTCCACTTCATCAGCTCCTCGATCTGGGCGCCGATGGTGAAGACCGGATTGAAGGAGGAGAACGGGTCCTGCGGCACGAAGGTGATCTGCCGGCCCCGGACTTCCGTGGCCAGGTCCTGCGGGTCCTCGGCCAGAAGGTTGCGCCCGTCGAAGTCGATGACGCCGGAGGAGATGCGCGCCGAATTGGCCGGCAGCACGCCCAGGATCGCGCGCGCCAGCGTTGTCTTCCCGCAGCCGGATTCCCCGACAAGGCCCACGATCTCGCCGCGCCCGACATGGAAATTCACGCGGTCGAGCACCTGGGCGAGGCCGCGGTCGGTCCGGAAGCCGACTTCGAGGTCGGCGACGGTCAGCAGGTCATCCATCGGCGGACCGCCGGGTGCGGGGATCGAGAATGTCGCGCAGCCCGTCGCCGAACAGGTTGAAGCCCATGACGACCATGAAGATGGCGAGGCCCGGCGCCGTGGCGTACCACCAGGCTTCGGGGAGGAATTCGCGGGATTCGGCGATGGTCCGCCCCCATTCCGGAGAGGGCGCCGGAGGGCCGAGGCCGAGGAAGCCGAGCGTGGCGGCGGTCAGTATGGTGCCGCCCATGCCGATCGTGGTGCGGACGATGAGCGAGGAGGAAATGTTGGGCAGGACGTGCAAGATCATCACCCGCCCGGGCGAAGCGCCGAGCGCGATGGAGGCCTCCACATAGGTTTCGTTCAGCGCCGAGCGGGTTTCCGCATAGACGAGCCGCGCCCAGAAGGGCCAGTAGGTGGCGGATAGCGCGAGGATTACGTTCTCGATGGAGGGGCCGAGCGTCTGGGCGATAGCGATGGCGAGCACAATTTGCGGCACGGCCAGGAAAATGTCCGATATGCGCATGAGCGCATCCGAAATCCAGTTGCGGTAGTAGCCGGCGACCAGACCGACAGGCACGCCGATCAGCACGCTGACGCCGATGGCGATGACGGCGATGGCGATGGTGATCCGCGCGCCGAACAGGATGCGCGAATAAACATCGGAGCCCATGCGGTCGGTGCCGAAGAAATGTTCGGCCGACGGCGGCTGGAGGCGGCCCGGCGGGTTGAACTCGGAGATGTCCTGCGGGTGCGTAGAGAGCACCGGCGCAGCGATGGCGACGACGACCAGCAGCACGATGATGAGCGCGCCGAGCGCCGCCGTCCTGTCGGCGGCGAGCTTGCGCAGGAGGAAGCGGGCAGTTTCCATCAGCCGGCTTCGCGCGGGTCGATCAGGCCGTGGACGATGTCCACTGTGAGATTCGCAATGATGAACACCGCGCCCATGATGAGGGTGAAGCCCATGATGGCATTGTAGTCCGATTGCAGGATCGAATTGACGGCGTAGAGCCCGAGGCCCGGCCAGTCGAACACGGCCTCCACGACCACCGCGTTGGCGATCAGGTTGCCGAAAATGAGGCCCAGTTGGGTCACCGTGCCGATGAGCGCGTTCCTCAGGACATAGCGCCATATGACCACCCGGCGGGGCACTCCCATGGCGTTCTGGTAATCGACATAGTTGGAGTTGATGGCGTCGAGCACGCCGGCGCGCGTGAAGCGCATCACCGTCGCCATGGCGGGAAAGGCCAGCGTGACCGCCGGCAGCACCATGTGGTGCGCCGTGGAGCGGAAGGCCTCCCAGTCGCCCGCCCAGGCCGAGTCGATCAGGAAGAAGCCGGTGACGGGATCGGGCCCCCATCCGTCGATCCGGCCCTGGAGGGGCGTCACGCCCCACTCCATCGCGAACAGGAGCTGGAACAGGATGGCGAGCCAGAAGGCGGCGATGGCGAGGCCGGAGACGGTAAAGACGCGCAGCGCATGGTCGAGCCAGGAATTACGGTCCACCGCCGCCAGCACGCCGAGCGGGATGCCGATGACGGCCGAGAGCAGGATACTGACGAAGGCAAGCTCGAGCGTGGCCGGCAGGCGGGAAACGAGGTCGTCCGCAATCGGCCGCTGCGTGTAGAGGCTGACGCCGAAATCGCCCTGGACGACACCGATGACATAGTTCCAGAGCTGCACCGGGATGGGCTTGTCCACCCCGAATTTCGCTTTCAGGGCCGCGATCTGCTCGGCGCTGGCATTGTCGCCCGCGATGAAGGCGACGGGATCGGCCGGAATGACATGGCTGATCGTGAAGGTGATGGCCAGCAGCCCGAGAAGCGTGGGCGCCAGCCAGAGCAGGCGGTTTAGGGTGAGGACGAGTTCGCGCATCGGATCATCCTGTCAGGCGCCGGCTGCCGCTGGCCCCCGCCCCTTGCCGCACAAACCAGAATAGGAGCGCCCGCGCGGGCCGTTCCGCGCCGAAGCCGGAACGGCCCGCAAAAGAGAACCGCCGGGCGGGCTACTCCATCGAGACCCAGCGCATCTCCTGGCCGTTGCCGATGGGCGAGAAGCGCACGCCCTTTGCGTTCTTGTTGAACGGCCCGAACCACTTGGTGTTGTAAACGAAGATGCCGGCGGCATCCTCCATCAGCAGGCGGTTGGCCTTTTCGTAATTGGCCTTGCGCTGCTCCTGGTCGGTGGAGACGCGCGCTTCCGAAAGCAGCTTGTCCACCTCCTCGTTGCAGTACCAGGAATTGTTGCGGGCGCCGATCTGCTCGCAGGCATACATCTCGCCCAGCCAGTTGTTCGGGTCCGCATAATAGGTGGACTTCCACAGGAACAGCAGGTCGTACATCTGCTGCTCGTCGCGCATCTTGCCGGAGGCGACGGGCCAGGTCTCGGCGACGATCTTGGTCTTGACGCCGATCTTGTTCAGGCCGTTCTGCAACAGCGCCGCGGCCTGTTCCGTCTGGCCGTAGCCGGCGAGCGCGCCCAGCGTGATCTCCCGGATATCGCCCTCGACCATGGCGAGGTGCTCCTTCGCCTTTTCGAGGTCTAGCGTGTAGCCGCCGGCATCCTTGGGCGAGCCCCACATATTGTTCGGCAGCGGCACCGGGTTGCGTGCGACCGACCCCGACAGGATGTTGTCGATGAAGCCATCGTAGTCGAAGGCGTAGCTCAGCGCCTTGCGGAAGTTGATGTCGTTCATCGGCGCGCGGCCGTTATGGATGATGGAATAGAAGATGCGCATGGACTCTTCTTCCTGCACGACGACATTGTCGCTGCTGCGCAGGCGCTTGACCTGATCCTGCGGCAGGTAGCCGTCTGTGCCGTGGAAGTCGCCGTTCATCAGGCCGAGCACGCGGGAGTTGATCTCGACGACCGTGCGGAACTCGATCTCATCCAGCGGGTTCTCCACCATGTCCCAGCCGAAGAAATGATCCTCGAAGCGCGTCGCCTGCCAGCCGATGGCCGGGTCATAGCGCTTGAGCTGGAAGGACCCGGAGCCGGCGTCGTTCTTCGACAGCCAAGCGGTGCCGAGATCGCCGTCCGCCTCATTGGCCTTCACAAGCTCGGCGTTGACGACATGGATTTCCGGCACGGTGGCGAGGAAGATCGCCGAGGGCTTGGAGAGGTTGAAGACGACCGTCTTCGCGTCGGGCGCCCGAGTCGAGCCCGGCGCGACCGTGCCTTCGAACAGCGAATAGGCGCCCTTCTTCATCTCCAGGATGCGGTCGATGGAATAGACCACATCGGAGGCTTCCACCGGCGAGCCGTCATGGAACTGCGCGTCCCGGAGGGTGAAGGAGTAGGTCAGGCCGTCGTCGGAGATATCGACCTTCTCGGCCAGCCAGGGCTCCAGATGCGGAGGATTGTCGAACCAGCGCATCAGCCCGTCATAGAGGTTGATGCGCGAGGCGACGCGGCCCACGTCGAACACGGCGTGCGGGTCCAGCGTGTCGTAGGCGGACGAGTTGGCGAATACGAACTTGCCGCCGGCCGCCGCCGTCGTCGTGGCGGCGCCGAATGCCGCAGCCGCCACGGCGGCGATGCGGCAAAGACGGAATGCATGGCGAATGAGCATCGTTCGTCTGTCTCCCTGTTGCGGTTCCTGTCTATGCGGCGGAGCGCGCCCGCCTCCTCCCTGTCCCGGAGCGGTCCGCGGGCTGTCCCGCCGCCTTCACCGGTTCCATTGGAAGCCGTCTATGGTGATGTCCTGGCCGGTCACGAAGCAGGGCTCCACTGTGGCGAGGAAGGCCACGAGCTCGGCCACGTCGCGCGGGCCGCCGGTGCGGTTGAGCGCGATGCCCCGGATCAGTTCCGGCTCGCGGGTGGCGATGACCGGGTTCTTCTGCGTCAGTTCGGTCTTGATGAGGCCGGGGCACACGCAATTGACGGCGATATGCGGCCCGAGCTCCTTGGCGAGCGCCCGGGTCAGGCCGATGATGCCGGCCTTGGCGGCGGCATAGGCCACCTTCGAGACGGCGGCCGTCACGCCGCCGGAATGGGCGTTGAGCGAGGACATCGAGACGACGCGCCCGTATTCGCGCGCCAGCATGGCCGGCGCCGCGGCCTGGATGTAGTTGAAGCAGCTCTTCAGATTGACATCGATGGTCGCGTCCCACTGCTCTTCCGAGAGGTCCAGTATGCCCGTCGGCATCGGCCGCCCGGCATTGTTGACGAGCACGTCGATCCGGCCCCATTCGTCGAGGACGCCGCCGGCGACCTCCTTCGCGCGGCCGTGGTCGGCGACATCGGCCTCGAAGACGAGGCAGGGCGCGCCGATGGCTTCGATCTCGGCCCTGGTGTTGGCCATCTCGGCGGTGAGCACGTCCACCAGCGCAACGGCGAGGCCGCGCTCCGCCAGCGCGTGGGCGCAGCCGCGCCCGATGCCGCGGGCGCCGCCGGTCACGATCGCCACCCTCCTGTCGAGTTCCGCCATCGGTCTCCCTCCGAAGGGAGACTGACGCCTCCCGGCGGGCGGGTCAATCTGCCTCTCTCACCGGGGCAATCGTTTCCGCGCCCGGCGCGCGATTTGCGCCTGACAGGGGAAATGGCGTGGTAAACTGATTCCGGGAGGGGCGCTTCCGGCGGAGGCCGGCGCAGGCGAAACATGACAAATCATGACATTTCATGACGCCTCGCATGGGAGCGCCCGACCCTGAACGGAACGAGGCGTCGTGTCGGAAATAGCGAAAAAATGCCGGGTCGCCGTGGATATCGGCGGCACCTTCACCGATTTCTGCGTCTTTGACGAGGCGAGCGGCGAACTGCGCACGCTGAAGATCCTCTCGACGCCGGACACGCCGGGCGCGGAGGTCATGCAGGGCGTCGCCGAACTGGACCGGCGCTACGGGCAGCCGGCCGCGGGCATCGGCTTCTTCACCCACGGCACCACGGTGGGCGTCAACACCGTGATCCAGCGCCGGGGGGCGGAGCTGGCGCTGTTCACGACGCGGGAATTCGAGGATGTGCTGGAGGTCGCGCGGCTGAAGACGCCCGACCCCTATGACATCTTCTCGCGCCGCCCCCCGCCGCTCGCCCCGCGCGAACGGGTTTACGGCATCGCCGAGCGGGTGCTGAAGGACGGCTCGGTGGAAACGCCGGTCGATCCCGCCGATGTCCTGGACGCGGTGGCGAAGGCGAAAGCCGCGGGCGCCGACACGATTGTCGTGGCCCTTCTCCATGCCTATGCCAACCCGGCGAATGAGCGCGCGGTCCGGAGCGCCATCCTGGACGCCGCGCCCGATATGGCCGTCACGCTCTCCTCGGATGTCTGGCCCGTCATCCGCGAATATGAGCGCACGGTGACCGCCACCGTCGCCGGCTATGTGCAGCGGCGCGTGGCCGCCTATATCGGCTCGCTGCAGGTGGCGCTCCGCGATGCTGGCGTGCCGGCCGAGCCGATGATTACCAAGTCGAACGGCGGCATCATGGCGGCGGAGCTCGGCAAGACCGATCCTGTCGCCATGCTGCTGTCGGGCACGGCGTCCGGGGCCATCGGCGCGGCCGACGCGGCGGCGCGCATCGGCGCGGCGGAGGTGTTGAGCTTCGATGTCGGCGGCACCTCGGCCGATGTCGCGGTCATCCAGGGCGGCAAGCCGGCCTTCGGCGCGGGCGAGCTGGTGGGCGAGTTCCCGATTTATGTGCCGACCGTCTCCGTCACCTCCATCGGCGCGGGCGGCGGCTCCATCGCCTGGGTGGACGATTTCGGCGTGCTCAAGGTCGGCCCGGAAAGCGCGGGCTCCGAGCCCGGCCCCGCCTGCTACGGCCGGGGCGGCGAACGCCCGACGGTCACAGACGCCTTCGTCGTGATGGGGCTGCTCGGCGCGGACGAGCTCGGCTACGGCGCCGTCAGGCTGGACCGGACGGCGGCGGAGCGCGCGGTCGGTGGGATTGCCGAGCGCCTCTCCCTCGGGCTTCCGGAGGCGGCCGAGAGCATCGTCAATGTTGCGGTCTCCGGCATGTATCTGGAGGTCGCGAAGCTGATGTCGCGCCGGGGCGCGGACCCGCGCGCCTTCTCGCTGCTGGCCTTCGGCGGCGCCGGGCCGATGCTCGGCGGCCTGTTCGCGCGGGAGCTCGGCATGGCGCAGGCGATCATGCCGCCGACGCCCGGCGTCCTCTCCGCCTATGGCGGCCTGATCGCCGATATCCGCAACGATTTCATCCGCACGGCCTTCGTCGATCTGGACACGGAGGGTCTGGCCGTGCTGGAGAGCCATGCGGGCGATCTGGAGGCGCAGGCGCTCGGCTGGCTTCGCGAGGAGCAGGGCTTCCGGGGCGAGGCGCGGCTCATCTGGTCCGCCGACATGCGCTATCTCGGCCAGTCCTACGAAATCGAAACCCCGCTGGACCGGGCCGACCTGGCCGCCGGCCGGGTCGAGGCGCTCGCCGACGCTTTCCACGCCGAACATGCCCGTGTTTATGACCATGCCGACGCGGAAGCGCCGGTGCAGGCGGTCAATCTCAGGCTGACGGTCAGCGGCTCCGCGCCGAAGCCGGTTCTGGCGGAAGCCGCTGCGGCGCCGGGGCCGGCCGTGCCGAAAGGCCATGCGACGGTCTTCCTCGACGGCGCGGCGCGCGAGGCGGCGCTTTACAACCGGGCCGACCTCACGCCCGGCCGGCATTTCTCCGGCCCCGCAGTCGTCTCGCAGGACGATTGCACCACCGTGGTGCCCCCGGGCTTTTCGGTGGAGGTCGATCTGCGGAGCAATCTGGTCCTGACGAGGGAGAACTGAATGCCCATCGACAAGGTCACGCTGGAAATCCTGAAGAACCACACGCGCGCGGCGGCGGAAAGCATGGCCTACACGCTTTACCGCACGGCGCATTCGACTTTCGTCAAGGAGACCGAGGACTTCACCACCGGCCTCACCACGCCGGAGGGGGAAACCTTCGCCACGCCCACCGAACTCGGCGCCACCTGGTTCGTCGGCCTCAATTACGGCCGCGCCATCGCCATGATCGACGACTACCGGCCGGGCGACATCGCCATGACCAATGACCCCTATTCGGGCTTCGTCAGCACGCACTCGCCCGACATGCATATCTGGAAACCCGTCTTCCACGAGGGCGAGATCGTGGCCTTCTCCGTCGGCCATATCCACAACACCGATGTCGGCGGCGCGGTGCCGGCCTCGCTCTCCCGCACGCTTTCGGAAATCCACCAGGAGGGCGTGCGCATCCCGCCCGTCAAGATCGTGGAGGAGGGCGAGCTCAACCGGCAGGTGCTCGACATCTTCCTCGCCAATGTCCGCGCGCCCGACCAGAACTGGGGCGACCTGAAGGCCCAGATCGCCGCCTGCAACACCGGCGAACGCAAGGTCCGCGAGATGATCGCCCGCTTCGGCGTTGAGACGTTCCGCGAGGGTGTGGCGGACCTGCTGGACTATGCCGAAGCCCAGGCCCGCGCCATTGTCCGCGCCCTGCCGAACGGCACATATCCCTTCGCGGACTATATGGACGAGGACTCGGTGGACGGGCGGCCCTGCCGCATGAAGCTCACGGTGATTATCCGCGACGAGGAGCTGATATTCGACTTCACCGGGTCCGACCCGCAGCTCGAATCCTCGCTCAACATGCCGACCGGCGGCGACGAGCGCCATGTGCTGTTGCTGGTCGGCATGACCTATGTGCTCTACTCGCTGGACCCGTCGCTCTATCTGAACTCCGGCATCGCCCGCGTCTGCCGCTGCATCCTGCCGTCCGGCACCATGGTCAACCCGGAGTTTCCGGCGGCGGTCGGCATGCGCACGCTCAGCTGCTACCGCCTGCACGGGCTTACCTTCGGCGCCTTTGCCCAGGCGGCGCCGGACCGGATGGCGGGCGCGCCCGGTTCGGGCGGACCGATCATGAATGTCAACACCATCGACAATCGCACAGGCCGGCGGATCATGGCGGCGATCAGCCCGATGAGCGGCGGCGGCGGCGGCCGTGCGATGGAGGACGGCCCGGACGGTTCGGGCGCCAATCAGGGCTTCATGAAAAACACCCCGACCGAGGTGAACGAGGCGGAAGCCGGCATCAAGGTGCTTCGGTTCGGGCTCGCGCGCGACTCGGCCGGACCCGGCCAGCACCGGGGCGGTCTCGGCACGGAGCTGGTGTTCCAGGCATTTTCGCCCAATACCCGCGTCACGGCGCGCAACCGGGACCGGACGATCTTCACGGGCTGGGGAATCGAGGGCGGCCGCCCGGGCGCGGCATCGAAGTTCATCCTGAATCCGGGGACCAACCGCAAGGTGGACCTGAGGAACACCGATATCCTTTCCATCGGCCCCGGCGATGTCATCCATGTCACCTGCGGCGGTGCAGGCGGCTGGGGCGACCCGTTCCGGCGCGACCCCGAAGCGGTGCTGCTGGACTGGCGGCGCGGCTGGGTGTCGACGGAGCACGCCCGCGACGCCTATGGCGTTGTCATCGCGGGCGCCGCCGTGGATCGGCCCGCGACGGAGGCGCTTCGCGCAGCGCGGGACACCGGAGCGGCCAATGGCTTCTACGATGTCGGCCCCGAGCGCGCGGCGTTCGAGGCGGTCTGGACGGACGCCAATTACGACGCGCTCACCGAATGCCTGGCGGCGCTGCCCGTCAATTGGCGTTTCTACGCCAAGCACCGGATCTTCGACGCCGTCGATATGCTCGACCCGCAGGCGCGGCGGGGCGACGGCTCGGACGTCCGCGCGGCCTTCGACGCGCTCAGGGCCGAGTTCCCGCAGCTCGAAGCAGCGCGGAGCTGACCGTATGGAGATTGCGTTCCCCGGCAAGCGGGTCCTCGTGACCGGCGCGGCGCGCGGCATCGGGCGCGCGATCGTTCACGCCTTCGCCGCAGACAGGGCCGAGGTCCATGCTGCGGATATCGAAGACGAATTGGCCCGGGAGACCGCGGCAACGGCCGGGCGCCCGGTCGCGGCCCACTGCCTCGATGTCACCGACTCCGCCGCCGTCGATGCGCTCATCGCCCGGATCGGCCCGGTCGATATCGCCGTCCATGCCGCCGGCGGCGTGCGCGGCCGGACGGCCGGCCCGCTGGAGGAGGTGACCGACGACGACTGGCGCGCCATACAGGCGGTGAATGTCGACGGCGCCTTCCATGTGGCCCGCGCGGTAACGCCGGCCATGAAGGCCAAGGGCGAGGGCCGGATCGTGCTCATCTCGTCCGGAGCGGGCCTGCGCGTGTCGCGCACCGGCATCCACTCCTACGGTGCAGCGAAGACGGCGCAGATCGGGCTTGCGCGCCAGCTCGCCTCCGAGCTCGGCCCTTTCGGGATAACGGTCAACGCAGTCGCGCCCGGCCTGATGCCGCAAACCTCGCCTGACTATGTCCGGCAATGGGAGGCGCGCAGTCCTGACGAGCAGGCGGCGATCGTCGAGGGCATCGCCATGCGCCGGCTCGGGAGGCCGGAGGACATCGCCCATGCGGTGCTGTTCCTGGCGTCCGACCGGGCGGGCTGGATCACCGGCCAGACACTGCCGGTTATGGGCGGCCCATGAGCGCGCGCTACGCGCTGGGCCTCGATGTCGGCGGCACCTTCACCGATACGATCCTGGCGGACCGGTCGGGCGGCGCGCTGCATGTCGCCAAGTCGCCCTCCGTGCCGAGCGCCCCCGCGGACGGCTTCTTCGGCGGCGTGGACAAGATGATGGACCTGTCCGGCGCCGCGCCTTCGGAGATCGCGTCCGTCCTGCACGGCTCCACCATCGTCACCAATGCCATCCTGGAAGCGAAGGGCGCGCGCACCGGCCTCGTCACCACGAAGGGCTTCCGCCATGTGCTGGAAATCGGCCGGGCCGAAATCCCGCGCGCGGCCAACCTCTTCTCCTGGGTGAAGCCGAAACGCCCTGTGCCGGCCCGCTACATCTTCGAGGCGCCCGGTCGCATACGCATCGACGGGACGGAACTGACGCCGCTCGACGAGGATGCGGTCGAGGCGGCGGCGGAAGCCATCGGCGCCGCCGGGCTCGATGCGGTCGCCGTGGTGCTGCTGCATTCCTACGCCAACCAGGCGCATGAACGCCGCACGGGCGAGATTCTCCGCACGCGCCTGCCCGGCGTCGAAGTCTCGCTTTCCGTGGATGTGCTTCCCGTCTTCCGGGAATATGAGCGCACCGTGGCGACGGCATTGAACGCCTCGGTGCAGCCGGTGGTGAGGCGCTATATCGGCCGGCTTTCCGAGGGCCTCGCGCGCAGGGCCGTCGAGGCGCCGCTCCTGCTGATGAAATCCAATGGCGGCGCCTGCCCGCCCGGGGAGGCCGCGCGCGGCGCCGTTCATCTCGCGCTATCGGGCCCCGCCGCCGGGGCGCAGGGCGCCGCCTGGCTCGGCCGCGCAGCCGGCATTGACGACCTGCTCACCATCGACATGGGCGGCACCAGCGCCGATGTGGGGCTGATCCGGAACGGCCGGCCCGCCCTTTCGACAGCGGGCCGGATCGGCGGCCATCCGCTCGCCTTCCCGATGATCGACATTCACACCATCGGCGCGGGCGGCGGTTCCATCGCCACGGTGACCGAGCAGGGCGCGATCCGGGTAGGCCCCGAAAGCGCCGGCGCCGACCCCGGCCCGGCCTGCTACGGCAAGGGGGGCGAACGTCCGACCGTCTCCGACGCCAATCTCGTGCTCGGCCGCATCCCGCCGGCGCTGCTGGACGGCGAAGTCGCGCTTGTCCCGGAAGCCGCGGAGGCCGCAATCCGCAGGCATGTCGCAGAACCGCTCGGCATGGACCTCATATCGGCGGCGCGGGGCATTGTCGATCTGGTCAACGCCAATATGACCGGGGCGCTGAAGGTGATGTCGGTCGAACGCGGCCTGGACCCGCGCGATTTCGCGCTCGCGGCCTTCGGCGGCGCGGGCCCGGTCCACGGCGCGGAGCTCATGCGCGAGCTCCAAGCGGCGCGCCTGCTCGTGCCGCGCTTCCCGGGCATTCTCTGCGCCATCGGGCTGTTGACGACGGACCTGCGTTACGACTTCGCCGTGACCCGCCTGCAACGCGCCGGCGCCTTCGACGCCGCCGCCACGGAAGCGGTCTTCGCAGACCTCACGCATGAGGCCGACCGCTGCCTTGAAGCCAATGGCGTCCCGCCGGAGCGCCGCCGTTTCCGCCGGTCCGCCGACATGCGCTACGAGAAGCAGGGCGTTGAACTGACCGTCCCCTGTAGCGGCCCGATCGGGGAAGGCGCCCTCGCCGCGCTCATCGCCGACTTCCACGCGCTTCATGAGCGGTTGTACACCTTCTCGGAACCCGGAGCGCCGGTCGAGATTGTCAACCAGCGGGTCGAGGCCACCGGCCTGACGGATAAATTCGCCCTGCCGGAACTGCCCGCTGCCGCCTCGGAGCGGCCGGAACCTGCCGGCGAACGCCTCGCCTGCCTCGACGGAGACACGCTCCGGCCCACGCCGACCTATCGCCGCGAGGCGCTGCTCGCAGGCCACAGGATCGAGGGCCCGGCCATCATCGATCAACTCGATTCGACGACCGTTCTCCTCCCCGGCCAGAATGCGCTGGCAGACCGCTACGGCAATCTGCTCGTCTCGGAGGGCAGCCCGTGACATCCGAAACCCGTCCTGCGCCCAATCGCTTTACGCTCGAACTCATCAAGGGCGCGCTTAACGCGGCCCGCTCGGAGATGGAGGCGCTGATCGCGCGCGCCGCCATGTCGCCCTTCATCCGGGAAAAGAAGGATTTTTTCACCGCTTTCCTGAACCGCGACGGCGAGCTTGTGGTCTCCACCTCGCTCACCCTTGCCGGCAATCTCGTCGATGCGATCCTGGAGGAATACCCGGCCGAAACCATGAGGCCCGGCGACCTTTACTGGTACAACGACGCTTACGGGACAGGCGGCGCCGTCAGCCATCTGCCCGACATGGTGTTCGTCATGCCCGTCTTCCACGAAGGCCGGCTGTTCGCCTTTGCGGAGGCCTGGGGCCATCTCTGGGACATAGGCGGCTCCGTGCCCGGCTCGATCAGCCCGCATGCGGTATCCGTCTTCCAGGAGGGCGTTATGATCCCTCCGGTGCGGGTTGTGCGCGACGGCGTCGAGAACAAGGAAATTATGCGCATCTTCATGCGCAATTCGCGCTTCCCGGACATGCTGCGGGGCGATCTCCGGGCCATCATGGCCGCCTGCCGCCTCGGCGTAAGCCGCCTCACCGAAACGGTCGAACGCCACGGCATCGGGGCGGTCGAAGCCGCATTCGAGGCGATGCTGGCGGAGACCGAGGGGGCGCTCCGCGCGGAGATCGCCGCCCGTATCCCGGACGGCGAATTCGCCTTCCGCGACCGCATTGATTCGGATGCCGTGACCGACCGGCCCTATTTCGTGGATCTGGCGCTGCGGAAGCGGGACGGCGCGCTCGAGATGGATTTCTCGGCCTCGGACCGCCAGGCCGACGGGCCGATCAATTTCCTCATGGACGACTCCGTGCCCAAATTCATGCTGGGCCTGTGGATGTGCATGGACCGGCCCGGCATCGGCATGAACGGCGGATTCGAGCGCGCGGTCGAGAATGTCGTCACCAGGCCCGGTACGCTGGTCGCGCCCCGGTTCCCCGCCCCGCTGGGCCTGCGTTCGCACACCATGATCCGCGTCACCAGCGCGATGTTCGGCGCGCTTGCCCGGGCGACCGGCGGGCAGGCCTCGGCGGCGCCCTCGGTCTATGTGCTCTACTATCTGCGCGGCAGGAACGCCGACGGGACGGAGCCGCTCTGCATTGAGGGCCTTTCGGTCGGCTTCGGCGCCCGCACCTTCGCCGACGGCATCGACGCGGTCTATTACGTCGCCCAGGAAAACTACCCTATTGAATTCGCCGAGCTGGAATTCGGTGTCGAGATCGAGGCCTTCGGCATCCACCGGGACAGCGGCGGCGCCGGACGCCGGCGCGGCGGTTGCGGCATTGTCCGGGATGTCCGCGTGTTGTCCGACGAGGCCCGCTTCGGCATCCGGCTTGACAATTGCCGCCAGCCCGCCTTCGGGGTCCATGGCGGCCTGGCGGGCGCGTCGGGACGGGTCACCGTCAATCCCGACGGCCCGCAGCCGAGGGATATTCCGACCATGGGCGACGGCATTCGCCTGGCGAAGGGAGACCTGGTGCGAATCGTCACTCCCGGCGGCGGAGGCTGGGGCAACCCCGCCGACCGGCCGGCGGAAGACGTGCTGGCGGACGTGTTGGACGGTTTTGTGTCCGAAGAAGCGGCAGCGCGCGATTACGGCGTCGTCCTGGCTGGCGATGCGGTGGACCTCGACGCCACCCTCGCCCGCCGCGCCGCCATGCCGCGGCCTGCCGCCATGTTCCACCGCGGGCGCTTCTACGACGCCGACGAAGACCGCGCGGATGCGGCCTCATGACGGGCGGCGCGCGCGGGATCGCCGGGGGGCTGGCGGCGCTGGCGGAATGGTCCGCCGGGCTGGACGGGCGCGATGTGCCCGACGCCGTGCGCCGGCGCATCGCCGCGATCTTCGCCGACGACCTCGCCGCCATCGTCGCGGCGCGGGACGAGCCGGAACTTGCGGCGCTGGTCGATGGCCTCGTCCGGTCCTCCGGTCCCGGCGAGGCCAGCCTGTTCGACGGCTCCGGCCGCCGGCTGGACCGCTATTCCGCATCCCTTGCCAACGGCAGCGCCGCCGACTGGTGCGAGCTCGACAGCGGCTATCGCCGGGCGGTGTGCCATGCCGGCATCTATTGCCTGCCGGCGTTGCTGGCCGAGGGCGAAGCCTCGGGCGCGGCGCTGGAGGACATGCTGCTGGCGCTCGCGGTCGGCTACGAAACCGTCTCCCGCATCGCCCGGGCGTTCGAATACAGCGAACTGGCGCTGCATCCGCATGGCAGCCTCGCCGCCATAGGCGCAGCCGCGACGGTGGCCGCGCTTCGCCGGCGCCCCGCCGGGTTGAGGGTCGCGGCCATCTCGTCAGCCGCGACCATGGTCTCGCCCGGGCCGTTCGGCCATGCGGTCGAGGGGGCGCTCATCCGCAATGTCTGGCCCGGCCTCGGCGCGTCTGCAGGGCTGCGCGCCGTCGATTGGGCGGAGCTCGGCATCGCCGGCTCCGAAGGCGGCCTGCACGATGTCTTCGCGAGCGTGTTCGGCGGCGCTGCGCGGCCGGAGGCGCTGACGGAGGGCCTCGGGGAAACCTGGGCGGCGGCGGACGGCTACCACAAGCTGCATGCCTGCTGCCAATATGGCCACGCCGCCGTGGAAGCGTCGCTGGAGATCGCCGCGGCGCTCGACCGGCCGGTCGATCCGGCGGACATCCGGGCGGTCCGCCTCGATACGCACTGGCGCGGCCGGAAGCTGGACAATGTCCATCCGGCGACAACGCTCGCGGCGAAGTTCTCGATGCAGCATGTGCTGGCGACCGTCGCCGTCCACGGCCATGCCGGCGCGGAAGCATTCCATGCCTCCACGCTGTCCGATCCCGCGATCGCGGCCTTGCGCGAGCGCGTCTCGATCCGCGCCTTTGAGCCGGAGCCGGACTGGCCCAACGACCGGCCCGCCCGCGTCGCCTGGGAGCTCGCCGACGGCGCGCGGATCGAACGGACATGCCTCAGCGCGCGCGGCGGGCCGGACCGGCCTTTCTCGGACGCCGAACTCCGCGACAAGATCGCCGGCATCCTGGCGGCGCCCTGTCCCGGCATGGTGGCCGTGGCAGACGGCCTGCTTGCGCTGTCCCCCGCCCTGCTCGCGCGGCCCTGGCGCGATACGGTCGCGGCCGCCGCACAGGCGGGAAGGCGCTGATCTTCCGAAGCGCCGCCGGACGACTCAGGAAGCGGGAGGCCGTTCGGCGACAAGCTGGCGGGCGCGCGCCGTTAGCTCCCGGCCGGTGTCCGCCACCGCTTCGGCCAGCGGGTCGATCCAGCGCTGGCCGTGAGCGGCCAGGCGGTGGATCAGGCCGATGCGCCGCAAGGGCTCCGGCGGGGCGAAGCGCATGAAGCGGAGATCAGGAGACAAGCCGCTCTCGCAGGACACGGCGGATTCGGGAAGCAGGGTAATGCCTTCCCCGCCGGCGACTAGCCGCGACAGGGTCGCCAGCGACCCGGCGCCGCGATGGACGTCCTGCTGGCGCCACATCGAGCAGGCGCCCAGCACCTGGTCGGCGAGGCAATGCCCGGCCGCCAGGGTCAGCAGCGGGCCGACATCGGCCCGCGCCAGGTCCTCGGGGCGTGGGACTTCGGCATGCGACCGCACGGCGTCCAGCCGCCCGGCGCGGCCCGCAACCAGAAACCGGTCTTCGAACAACTCCCGTTCGGGAAGCTCGATCATGCCGAGCGGCAGGCACATGATGGCCGCGTCGAGACGGCCCGACTGGAGGTCCGATATCAGCTCGCTGCCGGTCGCCTCGACAACGCCGGGCTCGATGCGGGGCGTCGTTCCCTGCAGACGCTCCAGGAGGCCCGAAAGCAGATAGGGCGCCAGCGTAGAAACGATGCCGATGACGACCTGGGCGCGCCCGTCGTCGAACTGGTTCCCCAGGAGCTCCAGGAAATTGGTCTCATCCAGCACCCGGAGAGCCTGTTCATGCGCCTCCCGTCCGAGCCGGGTGAGGTGGACGCCCCGGCTCTCCCGCTCCACCAGCCGTCCGCCAAGCGTCGCCTCCAGCTCGCGAATCTGGAGCGAAAGCGCAGGCTGCGACACGAATACGCTCTCGGCGGCGCGGCTGAAGGAGCCGTGCTCGACCAGAGCCTGGAAATAGCGCAACTGGCGCAGCGTGATAGGCAAACGGCCCGCCTCCCGCCGAATGTACCGGCACCGCCCATCCTAGCCCGCTCTGCTACCGAAGGTCACGGCCGGCGTTGCGTTCAGGCGAGGAGGCGGGCGGTACGGCGGCGGGCGGCTTCGGCGATTTCGGCGCCGTCCACCCTCGTCAGCCCGCCGTCCCGCACCACCGGGCGGCCCTCGACCAGCAGGTCGCGCACGGCGAACGGGCCGCACAGGACGAGCGCGGCCACAGGGTCCCAGGCCCCGGCGGCGGCAAGGCCGGCCATGTCCCAGATGGCGATGTCGGCCCGTTTGCCCGCTTCGAGAGAGCCGAGTTCGCCCGCGCGCCCGAGAACCGCCGCCCCGCCGAGCGTCGCCATTTCGAGCGCTTCCCGCGCGCTCATCGCGTCCGCGCCGTTCCGCACCCTTTGAAGCAGCATGGCCTGCCTGGCTTCGGGCAGCAGGCTCCCCGAATCATTGCTGGCCGAGCCGTCCACGCCGAGGCCCAGAGGCACGCCCGCATCGCGCATGGCGCGGACCGGCGCGATGCCCGAACCGAGCCGGCAATTGGAGGACGGGCAATGCGCCACGCCCGTTCCCGTCCGCGCGAACAGGGCGATTTCCTTCGAATCGAGCGTGGTGCAATGCGCATGCCACACATGCTCGCCGACCCAGCCGAGTTCTTCGGCATAGGCGCCGGGCCGGCATCCGAACGCCTCGAGCGAGAAGGCGACATCCTCGGCGTTCTCGGCGAGGTGCGTGTGCAGGCGCACGCCCTTGTCGGCGGCGAGCAGGGCGGCGTCGCGCATGAGTTCGCGCGAGACCGAGAAGGGCGAGCAGGGCGCAATGGCGATACGGACCATCGCGGTCTCGGCCGGGTCGTGGAAGGCGTCGATGACCCGGATGCAGTCCTCCAGAATGTCGGCCTCGCGCTCGACGAGGCTGTCGGGCGGCAGGCCGCCGGCGCTTTCGCCGACGCTCATCGCGCCGCGCGTTGCATGGAAGCGCAGCCCGATGCCGGCGGCGGCTTCGATCGTGTCTTCCAGCCGCACGCCGTCGGGGAAGATATAGAGATGGTCAGAGCTCATCCCGCAACCGGAGAGCGCCAGCTCCGCCAGCCCCAATTGCGCCGAGACGGCCATGTCCTCCGGCCGCATCCGCGCCCAGACCGGGTAGAGCGCCTTCAGCCAGCCGAACAGCAGCGCGTCCTGGCCGGCCGGAACGGCGCGGGTCAGCGTCTGGTAGAGGTGGTGATGGGTGTTGACGAGCGCCGGCGTCACCACGCAGCCCGCCGCGTCGATAATCTCCCAGCCGGAGGGATCGTCCGGGCTGTCCGCGCCCACGCTGAGGATGCCCCCATCCTCGACGAGGACATGCGCATGGGCGGGCTCGCTGCGGTCCCCGTCCATGGTGACGACGACATCCGCATTCCGGATCCAGAGCTTGCGTTCGGTCAAAGGCTCCCTCCTCCGCGCCGCGCCGGCATGGCCCCGTTCGGGAGGGGCAGACCCCGGACCATGTCATGTTTTGTCGCAACTGCCCAGGAGGGTTCCGGTGGCGGTAGGGATGTCCGGGTTCCGTTCCGGCGTATTGGATGTCGTTGATGAAGCTTTCGGACGATCCGCTCAGGGTTTTGAGGACATTCCATCCCTGCTTTTGGGCAGTGGCGATGACGGTGCGCAGTATGGCGAAGTCGTCGGCGTCGCGCCGGGCGCGGAA
>JAJECF010000109.1 GCA_022822125.1 Alphaproteobacteria bacterium | reverse complement strand
CGTGCTGGCGGTGGCCGTGCTGAAAGCGACCGGGGCGGATGCGCTGGTGGCGCGGGCCTTCGTGGGGCGGGAGAGCCGGATGATCGTGCTGGCGGCGCTGGTCGGGGGCCTGGCGCCCTTCTGCTCCTGCGAGGTGATCCCCTTCATCGCCGCCCTGCTGGCGCTCGGCACGCCGGTTTCGGCAGTGATGGCGTTCTGGCTGTCCTCGCCGCTGATCGACCCCGCCGCCTTCCTCATCACCGCGGGCGCGCTCGGCTGGCCGTTCGCCGTCGGCAAGACCGTCGCCGCCGTCGGGGTCGGGCTCCTCGGCGGATTCGCCGTGCAGGCGGCGATGGGCGCGGGATTCTTCGCGAACCCGGTGAAGCCGCGCGAGGCCGGCGGGTGCTGCGGTGCGCCGGGCGCCTTCCAGGGCGCGCCCGAGTGGCGCTTCTGGGGCCATGCGGAGCGCCGGCGGCTGTTCGGCGCCGAGGCGAAGGAAAACGCGCTCTTCCTGCTCAAATGGCTGACGCTCGCCTATCTGCTGGAGAGCCTGATGCTGGCCTGGCTGCCGGCCGAAGCGATTGCGGGCGCGGTCGGCGGCGAGGGCCTGTGGCCGATCGTTACCGCCGCGCTGGTGGGCGCGCCCGCCTATCTGAACGGCTATGCGGCCCCGGCGCTGGTCGCGGGCCTGATCGAGCAGGGCATGAGCAACGGCGCCGGCATGGCCTTCATGGTGGCGGGCGCGGTGAGTTGCATCCCGGCCATGACGGCCGTCTATGCGCTGGTGCGGCGCCCTGTCTTCGCCGCCTATGTCGGTCTCGGATTTGCGGGCGCCGTCCTCTCCGGTATCGTCTTCGGAGTGTTGTTCCCGACATTCTGAGGAGAACCCGGTGCCTCGTATCCCGGTCGAAACCGCCGAATCCCTGATCGGCGAAGCCTTCGCAGCGGCAGGTTGTTCCGATGCCGAGGGCGCGCGCATCGCCGCCTCGCTCGTCTCGGCCAATCTCGCCGGCCATGACAGCCACGGCATCGTGCGCGTGCCGCGCTATCTGGACATGCTGCGCGACGCGCGCGTCATGGCCGACCGGGAAGTCGAGATGGTATCCGACACGGGCGCCATGGCCGTGCTCGACGGCGGGCTCGGCTTCGGCCAGACCATCGGCCCGCAGGCGGTGCGCTGCGGCATCGACAAGGCGCGCGCCGGCGGCGTCGGCGTGGTGGCGCTGCGCAATACCGGCCATTTGGGGCGCATCGGCGAATGGGGCGCGATGGCGGCGGAGGAAGGGCTGGTCTCGGTCCATTTCGTCAATGCGCGCGGCAGCATACTGGTCGCGCCCTACGGCGCGCGCGAGCGGCGCTTCTCCACCGCGCCCTTCTGCGTGGCCGTGCCGCGCGAGGGCCGCGAGCCGCTGGTGCTCGATTTCGCCACCTCGGTCGTGGCGGAAGGCAAGGTGCTGGTCGCGGCCAAGGGCGGCAAGCCGGTGCCGGACGACGCGCTGATCGACGGCGAGGGGCAGCGGACCAGCGACCCCGCCGCGCTTTACGGCTCCGCCGGCCCGGACGCGCCGCCGCAATTCCGCGACGGCAAGGGCGCCATCCGCGCCATGGGCGAGCACAAGGGCTCCGGCCTGGCCCTGATGTGCGAGCTGCTGGGCGGCGCGCTCACCGGCAACGGCGTCTGCGGACCGACGGACCGACCCTTCGCCAACGGCATGTTCTCGCTCTACGCAGCGCCGGACGCCTTCGGCCCGGGCGAGGCGTTTGCGCGCGCGGTCGAGGACTATGTCGAATGGCTGCTCTCCGCCACGCCCGCCGATCCGGACAAGCCGGTGCTGGTGCCCGGCGACCCGGAGCGCATCACCGCCGCCGAACGCCGCGCCAACGGCCTGCCGCTTTCCGGCGACGCCTGGGACGCCATCACCGCCTCCGTCCGCGCCACAGGCCTCGCGCCGGAGCGCATCGACGCGCTCCTCGCCAACGTCTAGGCTCACCCGCCGAGTCAGTAGCGCAGAAAAACCGGGGGAGACCGGCCTAAATGATTCATCTTCATAGCTGGAACACGTCCAACGGGCGCAAGATCTCGATCATGCTGGAGGAGCTGGGGCTGGACTACCAGTGGCACCCGGTCAATATCGGCAAGGACGAGCAGTTCCATCCCGACTTCCTGAAGATCAGCCCCAACAACCGCATCCCGGCGATCGTCGATCCCGACGGGCCCGGCGGCGGGCCGATCTCGCTGTTCGAGAGCGGCGCCATCCTGATCTACCTCGCCGAGAAGACCGGCAGCCCGCTCTGGCCGGCGGAGCCGCGCCGGCGCCTCGAAGTGCTGCAATGGCTGATGTGGCAGATGGGCGGGGTCGGGCCGATGCAGGGCCAGGCGCACCATTTTCGCCGGGCCGCCAAGGTGGAGGTGCCCTACGGCATCGAGCGCTACACCCAGGAGACCTACCGGCTCTACGGCGTGATGGACCGGCGGCTGGAGGGCCGCGACTTCCTTTGCGACGACTATTCCATCGCCGACATCGCCGTCTATCCCTGGGCCTGCCGCTATGAGTGGATCGACCTCGACTTCGACCGCTTCCCCAATGTGAAGCGCTGGTTCGACATCATGACCGCGCGCCCCGCCGTCCAGCGCGGCCTCAAGGCGCAGGAGGTCTGATACGAGCGGCGCCGGGTTGAAACTCACGGGCAAATGCCGCCCGGTTTCCCCTTTTTGCGCCGCCCCGGACCGTGCCCGGACTTGTTCCGGATATCCGGAGCCTTGTGCAGCGCGGGCTGCGCCGGTGAGGTCCTTCGATACGCCGCTTCGCGGCTACTCAGGATGAGGTTCGATACGCCGCTTCGCGGCTACTCAGGATGAGGTTCGATACGCGGCTGACGCCGCTACTCAGGATGAAGAACAGCGGGAGTTCTGCGCCTCCATCCCTTCCTCACCCTGAGTAGCGACCGCGTCAGCGGGCGCGTATCGAAGGGCGGTGTGCGCCCGCGCTCCATGGCGTCGAGGTCCCGGCTCTCCGCTGCGCTCCGGCCGGGATGACGGGGAAAATTGCGTCGCCTGCGATCCGGGGCTGCGACAGGGAGGGGTCGCGCCATCGGTTCCGATCGACAACCGCTGGTATGAGGCCGTCGGGGCGGACGGGGCGCTACAGCCCCGCCCGGTCCTTGAGTTCGTACCAGCCGACCATGAAGGGCAGGAACCAGGGGCGGCCGTAATAGAGCGGGCGGGTGGCGAAGTCGCCGGCGGCGAAGGCCGTTTCCGGCGCGCGGTTGCCGACAATGCTCTGAGCCGCCTTTATGCCGAGCCAGCGCGCCCAGACCACGCCCGAGCCGCAGAAACCGGCGGCGTAATGCACGCCGTTGCGCACCACCAGCTTCGGCATGAAGTCAAAAGTGAAGCCGGTATAGCCGAACCAGCAATGCGTCATGCCGATGCCGGCGAGCTCCGGGAAGATCTGCGCGAGCCCTGCGCCCAGCCGCTGCGCCTTGCGGGATTCGTTGTCGGTGAGCGCGCCCGCCCTGCCGCCGAACACGATGCGGCTGTCGTCGGGCGCGGGGCGGAAATAGTGGTAGAGGTTGCGCGTTTCGCCCAGCATACGGCGCTTCGGCATCAACCGGTCGAGCATGTCTTTGGGGATCGGGTCGGTCGCGACGATCTGGCTCGGGATCGGCACGATGCGCCGGCGCAGCCAGGGCGTCGCGCGGCCGGTATAGCCGTTGGTGGCCACGATGACATGCGGGGCGGCGATGCTGCCCCGGTCGGTCCGCACGCGCTTCAGGCTGCTGTCGTCCTCCACGGCCCGGACGGTCGTGCGCGCATGGATGGAAACGCCGGCTTCGAGCGCCCGGTCGAGTATCCCCTGGTGGAATTTGCCCGGATGCAGCCCGCCGATATCCTCGCGCACCATGCCGCCGTGATAGAGGTCCGAGCCGATCTCCCGGTGCTGCTCCGCCTTCGGCGCCATCCAGGCCCCGTAGTCCAGATGGCGGTTCAGAAGCTCGCATTCAGCCGCCAGGGTCTCATAATGCTTCGGCCGCATCGCGCCGGTGAAGCGCCCCGTCGGCTTCCAGTCGCAGTCGATGCCCTCATCCTCGATGAAGCGCGCAAGGTCCGCGCGCGCGGCCTGTCCTTCCGCCTCCACGGTCTTCGCCCGCTCCAGCCCCCAGGCGCGGATCATGCCGCCGAAGCTGCGGCGGAGATTGCCGCTGGCGATGCCGCCATTGCGGCTCGAGGCGCCTTCGCCGGGCCTGTCCTTCTCCAGCACCGCGACGCGCCGCCCGGCCCGCGCCAGCGTGAGCGCTGCGCTGAGGCCCGTAAATCCGGCGCCGACCACCACGGCGTCGGCCCGCGCCGGCAGGTCTTCCGGCTCCGGATCGGGGCGCGGCGCGGCTTCCCACCAGAAAGGATCGGTCTTGAGGACTCTTTCCATGAGCGGCCTTCCCGTCGCCCGCCTCCCGAAGACAGGCGTTGGAAGATAAAGGCGGCAATTCACGCTTGTCCACCTTTTGCGCTTGCGCCGCGCGCGGCCGACCGCTTGGCGGACGAACCGGCAATGCACTAACGTTCCGGCCGGCGGCGGCCCGCCGACCCGCTAAGGAGGGCAAGATGGAATTCGGCATTACCTTCAAGGGATTCGTGCAACCCGACCGTGCGCGCAGGCTGGTGAAACAGGCCGAGGACGCAGGCTTCGCCTATTGCTGGTTCTACGACAGCCACATCCTCTGGCGCGAAAGCTACCCGGCGATGGCCATGTGCATGGAGCACACCCGGACGCTCCGCTTCGGCCCTTGCGTCACCAATCCCAACACGCGGGACTGGTCCGCGGCGGCCTCGCTCTTCGGCTCGCTGGCTGTGCAATCCGACAACCGCTTCGACATCGGCGTCGGCCGCGGCGACAGCGCCGTGCGCGTCATGGGCAACAGGCCCTCCTCTCTGGCCCGGATGGAGGAGTTCATCCATGTGGTCCGCGCTCTCGTGCGCGGCGATGAAGTCCAGTACGGCAATGTGCCCAATCCGATGCAATTCCCCTGGGCGACCGGCTATGAGCTCCCGGTCTGGGTCGCCGCCTATGGCCCGAAAGCCCTGAACTCGGCGGGCCGCGTCGGCGACGGCCTTGTGCTTCAGATCGCCGAGCCATCGATCTGCAAATGGCTCGCCGACCAGGCGATCGCCGCCGGCAGGGAAGCAGGGCGGGACATGTCGAACTACCGCGTCATGTCCGCTGCACCGGCCTATTTCGGCAACCGGGAAACATGCCGGGACGCGACCCGCTGGTTTCCGGCCATGGTCGGCAATCATGTAGCCGACATCGTCGAGCGATACGGCGCCGACCGCGAGGACATCCCGCCTTCTCTGACGGCCTATATCGAGGGCCGCAGAGGCTATGACTACCTGAAGCACGGGCAGAGCGACAACGCCTATCTGGACTTCATCACCGACGACGTGATCGACGGCTTCAGCGTGCTCGGCACGCCGGAGGAGCATGTCGCCAAGCTGGAGGAGCTCCGGACGGCGGGCGTCACCCAGTTCAACATCTATCTCGACAATGGGGACGAGGAGGACATCATCGCCGAATATGGCAGGTCGATCATTCCCCGGTTCCGGTAGCGGCACCGTTCGACTTTACGCTTGACCCGCCCAAGGAGCTTGATAGCGTCCGGTTCGCCACGCGACCCAGAGAGTGAAGCGCCCATGCCCGCCCCCGGAGAGAACCTGAAAATCGACGGCAAGCGGCTCTGGGACAGCCTGATGGACATGGCGAAGATCGGCCCCGGCGTCGCCGGCGGCAACAACCGCCAGACGCTGACGGATGAGGATGGCGAGGGCCGCGCGCTGTTCCAGCAATGGTGCGAGGCGGCCGGCTGCGAAATGGGCCTCGACAGCATGGGCAACATGTTCGCGACACGGGCCGGGACGGACCCGGACGCCCTGCCGGTCTTTGTCGGCAGCCACCTCGATACGCAGCCGACCGGCGGCAAATATGACGGCGTGCTCGGCGTGCTCGGCGGGCTCGAGATCGTGCGGACCCTCAATGACCTGGGGATCAGGACGAAGCGCCCGATCGTGGTCATCAACTGGACCAATGAGGAAGGCACCCGCTACGCCCCGCCCATGCTGGCCTCGGGCGTTTTCGCCGGCGTCCACAGCCAGGACTGGGCCTACGGCCTGACGGACGCGGACGGCAAACGCTTCGGCGACGAGCTGGAACGTATAGGCTGGCGCGGCGAGGAACAGGTCGGCGCGCGGAAGATGCACGCCTATTTCGAACTGCATATCGAACAAGGGCCGATCCTGGAAGCCGAGGAGCGCGATATCGGCGTCGTGACCCACGGCCAGGGGCTGCGCTGGATCGAGTGCCGGATCACGGGCAAGGAAAGCCATACCGGCTCCACGCCCATGCGGATGCGCCGCAATGCCGGGCGCGGGCTGGCGCAGATCACCGAACTGGTCCACGAGGTGGCGATGAAGCACCAGCCCAATGCGGTCGGCGCCATCGGGCATGTCGATGTCTATCCGAATTCGCGCAATATCATCCCCGGCCGGGTCGTCTGCACTATCGACTTCCGCAGCCATGTCCTGGAGACGCTGGAGGCCATGGTGGCCGAGGTCAAGGAGAAGGCGCCCGCGATCTGCGAGGCGCTGGGCTGCGGGATAGAGACGGAGATCGTCGGCAGCTTCGACCCGCCCGAGTTCCACCACGGCTGCGTCAAGGCGGTGCGCGATGCGGCCGAGCGGCTCGGCTATTCCCACATGGATATCGTCTCGGGCGCCGGCCACGACGCCTGCTGGATCAACGATGTGGCGCCGGCGGCGATGGTGATGTGCCCCTGCGTGGACGGGCTGAGCCACAACGAAGCCGAGGAAATCTCGCCGGAATGGGCCGCCAGGGGCTGCGACGTGCTCTTCCATGCGGTGGTGGAGACCGCGGAGCTTCTGGAGTAGGGCCGATCCCGGCGGCTGCGGGCGGCCCCGGCCGGCCCGTGCAGGGAGAGAGATGTAGCGGAGGCCTCGAATGAGCAAAGTCATCAAGGGCGGCACGGTCCTGACGGCGGACCGGACCTGGAAGGCCGATGTCCTGGTCGAGGGCGAGAAGATCGCCGCTATCGGAGAGAACCTGAAAGGCGACGAGGTGGTGGACGCCTCCGAAGCCTATGTGATCCCCGGCGGCATCGACCCGCACACGCATCTGGAAATGCCGTTCATGGGCACGACCGCCGCCGAGACCTTCGAGTCCGGCACCTGGGCGGCGGCAACCGGCGGGACCACCATGCTGGTCGATTTCGTGCTGCCGGGCGAGGACGGCTCGCTCCTGAGCGCCGTCGATTCCTGGGACGCCAAGTCGAAGGACCAGATCTGCGTCGATATCGGCTACCACTGCGCCATCGTCGACTGGAACGAGCAGATCCACAACGAGATGGCCGAGGTCGTCCGGCGCGGCATCAACACCTTCAAGCATTTCATGGCCTACAAGGGCGCGCTGATGATCGACGACGACGAGATGTTCGCGTCGTTCCGCCGCTGCGCCGCGCTCGGCGCCATGCCGCTCGTCCATGCCGAGAACGG
>JAJECF010000176.1 GCA_022822125.1 Alphaproteobacteria bacterium | reverse complement strand
GAGCTGCATCCGGCCGAAGAGGGCATGATCGCGCGCATCGGGGCGGTCTTCGGACTCAGCGACTACGAGATGGCCTCGCTCCGCGCCCGCCATGCTCCCGGCTCCGGGCCGCGGTCCGGCAGAGGCCCGGCAAGGAACGGGCGCGAGGGCGCGGCGGACGCCTATGCCGTGCTCGGCGTGGCGCCGGGCGCCTCCGACGAAGAACTGCGCGCGGCGCACCGCAAGCTGGTGCTCACCTACCACCCCGACCGGCTGGTCTCGAAGGGCCTGCCGGAGGAGTTCATGGAGCTTGCCAACGACCGCCTCGCCGCCATCAACGCCGCCTATGAGACGGTGACGAAGGAGCGCCAGGCGCGCTGAAGCCGGTCGGCCGCGACACTCCCGATTCCGCTTTGTTTTTCCGGAGCGGTCTGGCAGGCTCGCCGTCCTGCACTGCCGTCAAGCCACGCGGAGCGCGATTCCCGACATGCAGCGGAGGAGGCCGCCAATGACTCGTCTCAACAAACCGACCCGGCGCGATTTCATGAGGACCGCCGCTGCGGGAGCCGGCGCCGCCGCATTTTCCTCTGTATTCCCGGCCATGTCAGCGGCGGCCGACGACGCGATCCTGGTCGGCGGCCTTCACGACCTCTCCGGCTTCCTCGACTTCGCCGGCATCCCGATGAACCAGATCATGCTGATGGCCATCGAGGAGATCAACGCGCAGGGCGGCCTTCTCGGCCGCGAGGTCAAGGGCGTCGTTTACGATCCCCAGTCCAACATGTCGCTCTATTCGCAATATGCGACGCAGCTGGCGCTGAAGGACAAGGTTGCGGTCGTCATGGGCGGCATCACCAGCGCCAGCCGGGAGACCATCCGCCCGATCTTCCACCGCTTCAAAACGCTCTATTTCTACAACACGCTCTATGAAGGCGGCGTGTGCGACCGCAACGAGATCACGCTCGGCACCACGCCCGCGCAGACGGTCGAGCAGCTTGTGCCGCATACCATGAATCTGTGGGGCAAGAAGGTCTATACCATCGCGGCGGACTACAATTACGGCCAGATCACCGCCGCCTGGGTGAAACGCTATGTCGAGCAGAATGGCGGCGAAGTGCTGTCCACCGACTTCTTCCCGCTGGATGTGACCAATTTCGGGCCGACGATCTCCAAGATTCAGGAAGCGAAGCCGGACATGGTCATGTCCGTGCTGGTCGGCACCGGCCATCTCGGCTTCTACAACCAGTGGGCCGCCGGCGGCATGAAGAACGAAATCCCGATCGCCTCCACGACCTTCGGCGCCGCGGGCGCGGAGATCGAGATCATCAAGCCGGAAGTCGCGAACGGCATCATCACCAGCTATGGCTACTATCCGCAGATCGACTCGCCCATGAACAAGGCCTGGGTCGAGTCCGTCAAGCAGCGCTATCCCGAAGACACGCCCTTCCTGACGGAGCTCTCGGCCTTCACCTGGGAAGGCATGATGATCTGGGCCGATGCAGTGCGGACCGCGGGCAGCCTCGACCGCATGGCGCTCATCGAGGTGATGGAGTCGGGCAAGGAATACGAGTTCCCCTCCGGCAAGGTCACCATCGACCGCAAGACCCACCATGCGATCCGGGACGTCTATGTGGCGGACCTCCAGGACAAGCAATTCGTCATCAAGGAGAAATTCTCCCAGGTCCAGCCCGCGGACACCCAGACCGTCTGCGACCTCGAGAAGGACCCGAACGCCAACAAGCATTACGAGATCTCGCTCAATTAGGAGACCTTGCCGCTTGTCCGCCGTCCCGCCGGCCGGGGCGGCGGCGCGGGGTTCCTGCATGGATTACGCCCTTATCGTCCTCATAGAGTTGCTGCGCGCGGTTGCGGGGCTGGTGCTCATCGCGGCCGGGCTCGCGATCATCTTCGGCATGATGCGGGTCATCAACATCGCCCATGGCGAGTTCCTGATGCTCGGCGGCTACACCGTGGTGCTGACCACCAAATTGGGCGTGAACCTCTGGGTCGCGATCCTGGTGCTGGCGCCGCTCGTCGTGGGCGTGTTCGGCATTATCGTCGAGCGCTGCATCATCCAGTTCCTCTACAACCGCCTGCTCGACTCCATTCTTGCGACCTGGGGGTTGAGCCTGCTCATCATCGGCGCGGTGACCGTCGTGTTCGGCAACACGGTGGAGGGCGTGGCGACGCCGCTCGGCGGCTTCGCCATCGGCGACTACAAGATCGCCAGCTATACGCTGGTGCTGATTCTGGCGGCCGCGCTGATCCTAGCTGCGATCTATGCCGTGCTGAAATACACGCGCTTCGGGCTGATCGCGCGCTCGACCATGCAAAACCCGAACATGGCCGAGGCGCTCGGGGTCAACTCCAAGCTGGTCTATATGGCGACCTTCGGCATCGGCGCCGCGCTGACCGGGCTGGCGGGCGGTCTGCTTGCGCCGATCGCCGGCGTCGTGCCGAGCATGGGCGTCTATTTCATCGGGCAGGCCTTCATCACCGTGGTGACGGGCGGCTCGGCCATCGTGGCCGGCACGCTCAGCGCCTCGACCATGCTCGGCACGATCAGCCAGAGCATCACTTTCCTGTCCGGGCCGGTCTTCGGCGATGCGGCGCTGCTGCTCGTCGCGCTCATCCTTCTCCGGCTGCTGCCGCAGGGCATCACCGGGCGCCTCTTCTCGCGCAGCCTCTGAGGCGGGGCACCCATGGCGGCATCCGGATACTGGCGCGGCGTCGCCCTGGTCACAGCGGTTCTGCTTGCGATCCTGCTGTTCGTCCCCGCCTGGTTCGACCTCTTCGAGGTCCTGCAGATGACGCAATATATCGTGCTGGCGATCTATGCGCTGAGCCTTGCCTATATCTGGGGGTTCGGCGGCATCGTCAGCTTCGGCCAGGCGGGCTTTTTCGGCCTCGGCGGCTACGCCTTCGCCGTGATCTCGATCAATATGGGCGAGACCACGATTCCCTTCCTGCTCACCATCGCGCTCTGCTTCGCCTTCGCGGCCGTGCTCGGCTATTTCATGTTCTACGGGCGGCTGAGCGACGTCTATCTCGGCGTGGTGACGCTGGTCGTGGCCCTTATCATGTGGAAGCTGATAAACCACACGGCCGGGCCGGAATACGCCATTGGCAAGGCGCGGCTAGGCGGCTTCAACGGCATTCCCAGCATCCCGATCATGCGGGTGCCGTTCACCGACCGGGAAATGGATCCGGGCGAGATGTTCCAGTATTTCATGGGGCTGCTGATCTTCGTCTATCTGCTGCTCCATGTCCTGATCCGCTCCAAATTCGGCCGGATCGCGATCAGCATCCGCGAGAACGAGGTCCGGACCGGCCTGCTCGGCTACGACATCCGCCGCTACAAGCTCATGGTGTTCTCCATCGGCGGCGCGCTCGGCGGCGCGTCCGGCGCGATGTGGGCGACCTACCAGACCTTCATCGACCCGAACGCCTTCAGCCTCGAAATGTCGGCCAAATGCCTGATCTGGGTGATGGCCGGGGGCGTCGGCACGCTGGTCGGCCCCATCGTCGGCGTCGTGGCGCTGCAATATCTCTCGCTGAAGCTCGGCGAGACGGCGCTCATCAACAATCTGGTGATCCTCGGCATCGTGCTGGTGCTGCTGGTGCTGCTCATGCCGCGCGGCATCGTGCCGACCCTGCATGACTGGCTGCGCAAGGCGTTCGCGCTCGTCCGGCAGCCTTCGCGGGGGCGCGCGCCGTGACCGCCGCATCCGGGTCCATCCTCGCCACGTCCGGCCTCACCATGCGCTTCGGCGGCGTCGTCGCGGTGGACAATGTGGATTTCAGCCTGGCGCCGGGCGAGCTGCGCTGCCTGATCGGGCCGAACGGTGCGGGCAAGAGCACCTTCTTCAAGTGCCTCACCGGGCAATTGCGGCCCAGCAGCGGCTCCATCCTGTTCGACGGCGAGGAGATCGGCGGCCGCCATACCCACGAGATCGTGGCGCGCGGCATCGGCATCAAGACGCAGGTGCCGAACCTCTTCGAGGGCCTGTCGGCCTATGAGAACATCAATCTCGCGGCCAGCCGCAGGAACCGGGCGGACCGGGCGGCGCAGGTCGCCGACGAGATGCTCGCGCTCATGCAGATCGCGGAGCTTGCCGGCGACACGGTCGGCGCGCTCGCCCACGGCCAGCGCCAGCTTGTGGAGCTCGCCATGGTGCTCGCCGCCCGGCCGCGCCTGGTGCTGCTGGACGAGCCGGCGGCGGGCATGGCGGGCGAGGAGCGCGCGCGCCTCGCCGGCGTGGTGCGCAACCTTGCCGGCGACAACACGCTGGTCGTCGTCGAGCACGACATGGACTTCATCAAGGACATCGCCAGCACGGTCACCGTGTTCCATCGCGGCCGTATCTTCATCGAAGGCCATGTCGAGGACATCATGGCGCATTCGGAGGTGCAGGAGATCTATCTGGGCAAGGAAGCCAATGCCGCTGCTTGAGATACGCGGCCTCAGGGCGACCTACGGACCGGTTCCCGTGCTGCACGGCATCGAACTCGATGTCGAGGAAGGCGAGCTCGTCGGCGTGCTCGGCCATAACGGCATGGGCAAGACGACCCTGCTGCGCGCGATCATGGGCTTCGTGAATGTGAGCGCCGGCAGCATCCGTTTCGACGGACAGGAAATCCGGCGTCTGCCGACCTGGCGGCGCGCAAGGCTCGGCATGGCGCTCGTGCCGCAGGGCCGCGAGATCTTTCCCAACCTCTCCGTGAGGGAGAACATGCTGGTCGGGGTCCCGCGCGGCGAGCCGCCGGAGGCGCGCATTGAGGAAATCCTGGGATATTTCCCCCGCCTCACCGAGCTTCTGGACCGCCGCGGCGGCGCGCTCAGCGGCGGCGAGCAGCAATTGCTGGCGCTCGCGCGCTGCCTCTGCGCCCACCCGTCCACGATCCTGCTGGACGAACCGACCGAAGGCATACAGCCTTCCATCATCCAGGACATCGCCGCCGTCATCGGCGAGTTGCGGGCGCGGCGGAAGCTGACGATCGTGCTTGTGGAGCAGAACCTGGACTTCATCGCCGCGCTGGCCGAGCGCGTGCTAATCCTGCAAAAGGGTGAGATCACCCGCCAGGTCGACAGCCGCGACCTGGGCAATGCCGAGATGATGAGCGCCTATACGGGCTTCAGCACGCCGGCAGCGTGACATCGAGGGAGGAAGAAAATGCCAGTTCAGATGCCGACCGCGGAGCAGCTGCGCGATGTCGCGGACGAGATGGGCCTGTCGCTGAGCGAGGAGGACGTGCAGTCCTTCCTCGGCCTCATCGCCGGCAGCATCGACGCTTACAATGTCGTTGACGGCCTCCCCGACAACCTGCCGCAAGTGCGCTATCCGCGCGTGCCGGGCTACCGGCCGGAGGGCGAGGAGAACAAATACAACGCCTGGTACTACAAGACCCGGATCGAAGGCGCGGCCGAGGGCCCGCTCAAGGGCAAGACCGTCGCGCTCAAGGACAATGTGATGCTGGCCGGCGTGCCGATGATGAACGGCGCGGCCACACTGGAAGGCTATGTGCCGGATATCGACGCCACGATCGTCGAGCGGCTGCTGGACGCCGGCGCCACCATCGAGGGCAAGGCGCATTGCGAGAATTTCTGCCTTTCCGGCGGCAGCCATACCAATGCGACGGGGGCGGTCCACAATCCACACCGCATGGGTTATTCCGCAGGCGGATCGTCCTCCGGCAGCGCCGCGCTGGTGGCGGCCGGCGAGGTCGATATGGCCGTCGGCGGCGATCAGGGCGGGTCGATCCGCATGCCGGCGGCCTATTGCGGCATATACGGCATGAAGCCGACCCACGGGCTCGTGCCCTATACCGGCATCATGCCCATCGAGATCTATGTGGATCACACCGGGCCGATGACCGGCAATGTCCGCGACAATGCGCTGATGCTGGAGGCGATCGCGGGCTCCGACGGGGTTGACCCGCGCCAATACGATGTCGAGACGCACCCCTATTCCGAAATGCTGGAAGGCGGCGTCGGCGGCATGAAGATCGGCGTGCTGAAGGAAGGCTTCGGGCACCCGAACTCGGAGGCCGACGTCGATGCGGCCAACCGGGCGGCGGCGGACATTCTCGCCAAGATGGGCGCGGAGGTCCGGGAGGTCTCGGTGCCGATGCACGCCATCGGCGCGGCGATCTGGACCCCGATCGGCGTCGAGGGGCTGACCGGCACCATGATGTGGGGCGACGGCTACGGCCACAGCCGCCAGGACCTCTATGTGACGAGCCTGATGGACTTCCACCATCGCTGGCGCGACCGCGCGGACCAGATGTCGGAGACGACCAAGCTGTTCACCATGCTCGGCACCTATATCCGCAACCATTACGGCCTGCGTTACTACGGCAAGGGGGTGAACCTCTCGCGGCGGTTGGCGGCGGATTATGACAAGGTGCTGGCCGAGTGCGACCTGCTGCTGCTGCCGACCGTGCCGCTCAAGGCCACGCCGCTGCCGGGCCCGGACGCCTCGCGCGAGGAATATGTGCAGCGCGCGCTCGAGATGATCGGCAACACCGCGCCCTTCGACATCACCCACCATCCGGCGATGTCGCTGCCCTGCGGCATGGGCGACGGGCTGCCCATCGGCATGATGCTGGTCGGCAGGCGCTA
>JAJECF010000056.1 GCA_022822125.1 Alphaproteobacteria bacterium | reverse complement strand
GCAAATCAGCCGCATCGAAATCACCCCGCAAGGCGATCGCCGCTCCCATCACCAGCCTCCAATTCAAGCCCACGACCTTGAATCAGAAATCCGACCGGAACGGAATCCCCCTCATGAGTCAGAAACCGACGCCGCTGGTATAAGATGCGCGTGCCTACAGCCGCAAGCGGGCGGCGCAGGCCTCGACCGTGGCGGACGCCACAGCGATGACGGTTCCGGCAACGGCCGCCTTCACGCCCTCGCCGCCATTCCCCATCGTCGCCGGAGATCGCCGGCGATATCGCGCATGATGCGTGCGGCCTGTCGTTCGATGCCGTTGCGGCGGTCGTCGAACTCGGGCGCCTCCATGCGGAACAGGCGCCCGATGCGGCGCATGCGGGCATGGGTGCGAGCCTTGCCCTTGCGGTATTCCTCGTCGTCGGAGCCCATGACCTCGATCACATAACGCGCAAGGTCGCGGTCGGAGGCATCGCGGCGCTGCGTTTCGGGCGGCGCGACGGTGACGACGAAATCCGGCCGGCATGGTTTGGGCGCGGTGCGGAAGTCGGTCAGCGGCTTTTCGAGCTCCATGCGGACGGGGCCGCCGAGCGCCTGCCGGAGGGCCGGGTCGGCCTCCATGTCGCGGAGGCGGCGGGCGAGCGTGTCGAAGGCGCGCCGCTCGGCCCCGGAGTCCACGGGAACCGGGCGGGCGGGCGAGAAGACCGGGCGGGCGCATGCCGTCACGCATGCGAGGGGCCCGCCCTCCCCGGTGCGCACGACGATGGCGAGGAATACCCAGGGCCCCTGTATGCGGGTCTCGCCGATCCTGAGGCTCGCCACGCCGGAGGGCACGGCGAGGCGGCCCTCGCGGGGGTGGTCGGGGTTGATTACGGTGTCGGAGAGGCTGAGGGCGGAGCCGCAGAGCATGGCGAAAGGGCGCCGGCCTTCGGGCCAGCCGGGCTCCCTCTCCTCAAGCCGCCTTGGAACGGCGCCGCCGCGCCAGCTTTCGGGGCCGGCGAACACCAGGCCGGAAGCGGGCCTGCCGTCGGGGGTGAAGAACCGCTCCGCCGCATGGCGGATTTCCGGGAGCCAGTCCTGAGGCGAGGAGAACCCCTCGACGGCGCCCAGCCGGTTCAGCCGGGCGGTCTGCATCAGCAGGCGCAGCATGGCCGGGACCCTGCGATGGCGCGGCGGGGCCGCCACGCCCCCGCGCATCGCGGTCATGACCGGCCGCATCGGGCCGTCATCGTCATCTTCACCGTCATCATCACCGGTCGCGCTGTCGGCCGGCGGGAAGGGGTCGAACCGGTCGTCATGGAGCGGCGCGGGCGCATGACGCCGGGTCCGGCCTTCGCCCTCTTTCCCGACAAGGCCGAAGACGCAGCCTTCCGCATGCGGCAGCCGCGACTTCGGCAGGTTGACCAGGGAATACCGCTGCGGCCCGTCCTTGCGCGGCACGATGACGGGCCGCCTGCCGCCTTCCTCATGGCGGCAGTCGCAGAGGAACCAGAGATCGCGGGCGCGCGCGGCGCCGACCGTGCGCAGGTAGAGGGCCCGCTCTTCAGGCCCGGCGTCGCGGCCCTTCACCGCCCGGAGCGCCGCCTCCTCTTCCGGCTCCAGCATGCGGTCCCACTCGATAGCCGCACCCGCATGCCTGACAAGGTCCAGAACCATGATCGCCCTCCGCGCCGCTAGGGACGTCTCATCTCGTAGCGCGTGCGCTTGAGTTCCTGCTTGAGTTCGAGCAGGCGTTTCCTTTGCCGAACGAGTCGCCTTGCCTCGACCCTTGCCCGGTCCCGGCGCGCCTCCTCGTCCCCGGCAAGAGCGCGCCAGCAGCCCCGCCCGGTGAGCCGGCCGAGCGCGAGGCTCCGCGCCCCGGGCGGCCCGCCGTCCGAGCGCCACAGAACCTCGACCCGGCACCGGTCCTCGACGGCCGTCTCCGCCGCCGCCCTGGCGAGCAGCCTTCCCTCGAACTGCACCACCTCCGGCAGGATGTCGCCCTGCCGCTCCTCCATGGCGAACCGCCCGCCCCGGATGAGCTCCGCCCAGCGGACGATGTCGCCCGTGACCAGGTCCCGCCTGGCGTCGAGCGGGAAGCCGTCCACGGCCTGCGCGCGCTGCCGGTCGACCTCCATGCCCCTCAGCCGCTCATCGCTCCAGTCCGCGACCAGCACGCCACGGCCCGACAGATCTTCCAGAGGGATCGTCTCGTCCTTTCCCGCGACTTCATGGCCGGGCGGCGAACCGAGCCAGCGAAGCGTCACGCTGTCCTTCGGATGCAGGCCACCGCTCCAGCCGGACATGACGACGACCGCCTCGTTCTCCGGTCCCTCGGCCCGGCGCCGGAAGCGCAGCCGGTCGCCCACCGCCAGCGGCCTTTCATTCCACCAGCGACTGCGGAACGCGCAGTCGGCGTCCGGATCGGCCAGGCGGGCCATCTCGGCGCGCGTCATCTCCCGGATGCGCCGGTAATCCTCTTCCGGGGCCCGGGAGCGTTCGAGCGCCCGCGCCTCGGCCTCGCCGACAGCGGCGCGGGTCTCCGGGCAGCTTCGCCAATGGCCGCGCTCATGCAGTTCGCTGTCGTCGAGCGTGGCGCGGGCCTCCTCCGCGAAGACCCGGTTGTCCTCGCGCCAGCCGGAGGCGCCCGCCAGCAGCGAGACGGGAACGCCGTCGCGCCGGGCGTAGCGGTCCAGCCCCCGGCCCCGCCTGTCCAGCGCGCGGATGTCCGCCAGCAGCGCGGCGACCCTCGCCCATTCGGCGGCGCGGTCGGCATGCTCGTCGAGCGCGGCCAGCAGCCGGCGCCGGGCCGCCGCCTCCAGTTCCGGCTCCTTCTCCAGCTCCTCCGCCTCGCCGATGGCCGCGCCGTAACCGGCATCGTGGAACGCCAGCACGCCCCGCGCTTCGGCCGCGGCGCGGGTTTCGGCGAGCCTGTCCCTGACCCGGGCGAAGCGGTCGAACGGTCCGTGCCTCTCCAGAAGCTTCATGCCGCCCTCGACGCCGCGCCGCGAGCGCGGCATCCGGTCGAGATGCGGGCCGTAGCGCTTCCCGTCCTCCAGGATCGCCCGCCCTACCTCCCGCAATCCGGCGGCGCGCCCGGAGAGCGGCCCGTATTCCGGCAGGTCCGCCATGGAGACATCGGGGTCCTCCACCTCCCGCCTGCGCGCCGCCATCCGCTCCAGGCCGTTCCATTGCCGCCCGTGCTCTTCGATACCCGCAAGCAGGTCCCGGATGGCGGCGCGCGCCTCGCGGCAGTCGCGGTCGTAATCCAGTATGCGTCCCGCCAGCGCCGCCGCCGCCGCCGGCAGGTCCGCGCGTTCGGCGAACGCCGCCGCCTGCGCCGCGAAATCCGGCCATTCCCTCAGATAGAAGGGCGCACGGGGCCGAAGCGACGGCGGCCGGCCGAGGGCCAGGCTGCGGATCCGGAGGCGCGCGGCCGCCAGCGCCGCCCAGGCCTCGTCGCGGACGCGCAGTTCGCCGAGCCGGTCGAGGGCGGTCGCGATTTCGGCAGCCTCGTCTTCGAGCCGGTCGGTGTGCGGTCCCCGCAGCGCGGGATCGTCCTGCAGGGTCCGCCAGCGCCCGCCCGCCGCCTCGACGCGCCCGGCCCATGCCCGCCATGCCGCCAGCGCAGTCGGCGGCTTCGTGCCGGCGCCTGCCTCCAGGCGCCCGTGCTCCTCGACAAGCCCGGCCGTCTCCTCGCGAAGCGCGGCGATCTCCGCCCGGCGCGTCTCGAACGCTTCGGCCCCGGCAAGGACCTGCGCCACGGCCTCCCGGATGCGCTGCGGCGCGAACTCTTGCGGCGCGAGCGCGCGCGCCAGCTCCAGCAACTCGCCCTCCGCATGGAGCGGGACCGCGCCGGCGGCTTCCGCCCGTTCGCCGGCCTCCCCGTAGAGGGCCTCGAACCGCAGCACGGCCTCGTCGAGCGCCGCCACCGCCTCCAGACGTTCGAGATGCGCTTCGATCTGCGGCCCCGCCTCGCCTGCGCGCGCGCCGGTATCGTCGATCAGCGCCCTGCCGTTCGCCGCGAGGCGTTCCGACATCGCCCGCCATGCGGGATAGCCGTCCAGTGCCGCAACCGGGCGGTCACCGGTCTCTGCCTCGCGCTCCAGGACTTCCCTCGCCCCGGCATGCGTTTGCAGCAGGCGCAGGAACTCGGCCGCGCCGCCATCGCCCTCGCGGCAGAGGCGGTCATAGGCGAGCAGGCCCTCCACCACTTCCCCGACCGGCGTCGGCAGGACCGGATAATGCGCCGCCAGCCGCCGCGTGCGGTCGACAAGGCCGTCATAGCCCGCGACGCGGAAGAGGATCGTCCCCTCCCTGCGGGCCGTTTTCTCCAGTTCCGTCCACTCCTCGCGCGGCGTCCAGGCCGGCAGCTTGCCGGGTATCCGGACGGCGTCGAGGTCCGGGCCGATCTCCTCGCCCACCGCCTCCAGCGCCGTCGCCCGCTCGCCGGTATGCGCCTCCAGCGCCTCGACCAGCTCCTCGCGATTGTCGGTCAGCACCACGGCGCTGTCGCGCGCCCGGCTGATCTCCACATAGAAGGTCGCCTGGTCGGTCAGCGCCCCGTGGCTGGAATCCAGCACCGCAATGACATGGTCCGCTGTGCTGCCCTGCGCCCCGTGCGCGGTCGTGCTCCAGGCATGGTCCAGATGCCGAAGCTGCGGGTCGTCATGCCGGAGGGAAAGCTTGCGCCCGTCGTCGAGAAGGAACCGCACACGAGTCGGGGTAACCGCCTCCACCATGGCCCGTTCCCCGTTCGCCAGTTCCCGCGTCCCGTCGTTGCGGGTCCACCTTATGCGGTCGCCCGCCATGATCTCGATGGGCTGCGTCTCGTAGACCTCCAGGCGGTAGCGGATATAGCCCCGGTCCGGCGCGACGCGGCGCGGTCGGCCGTCCGGGTGCATCAGCAGCACGCGGCCCTCCTCGACGCCGGTCACCGTCAGCGCGTCGTCCCGCTTCACCCGGTAGTTCACAAGGTCCTGGTGAAACACCACGACATCGCCTTCGCGGTAGTTGCGCGCCTCGCCCTTCTCCGTCCGGGTCATGCCGAGCCCGACCAGCCGGTCGATCCGCAGCGCCTTGCCCCTGAGCACGCCCTCCGCCGCCAGCGCCTCGCGCACCGTCCCGTTGACCTCCGCCCTCATCTCGTGCGTCGGCGCCACCAGCAGCGTACGCCCGCGCGTCTCCGGGTCGAGCGCGAGCCATGCCTCCGCCGCCTTGCGCCCGAGCTCGTCCCAGGCGACCTCATGCACGCTCGACCCCAGCAGGCCCACCGCCTCGCCGGGCTCGCCCTCCAGCACCGCCTCCACCGCCGCCCTGAGCGCCGGATTGCGCTGGCGCAGGATCTCGTCCATCACCGCCGTCGTCATGCCCGCCTGTTGCAACTGCCGGAAGGGCTGGCCCGCCTCCACGGCCCTCAGCTGGCTCCGGTCGCCCACAAGCGCAAGGCGCGCCACCCCGAGACCGTCCGCTACCCGCATCAGGCTCTTCATCCGGTCGGTCGAGACCATCGACGCCTCGTCCAGCACCAGCACCGCGCCGGCGAACATCTCCTTCAGCCGCGCGACGCCGGGCTGGCCGCCTGCCCCGGCCTGCCCCGGGCTCGATCCGGGGGACTCCGATCCGGGAGCCTGCCCCGGACCCGATCCGGGGTCCTCCACGGCGCGGCAGCGGGTGAGGAACCATTGCAGCGTCCGCGCGGGCATGTCGGTCTCGCGCGCCAGCACCCGCGCCGCCGCCGCCGACGGCGCCAGGCCCAGCACGAACCGCCCGCCGGCAAGCGCGCGCATGTGCGAGAGCATCGCCGTCTTGCCGGTCCCCGCGCGGCCCTGCACGCCGACGATGCGGTCCTCCGACAGCAGGAGCGTCCGGACCGCCTCCTCCTGTCCTTCCGTCAGGCCCCGGTCCGCCAGATATGCCGCTACATCTTCCTCCCGGGCGAGCGGCGCGCCCCTGCCCTTGCCGGCCTTCATCGCCGCGATGACCGCGCGTTCGGCCTTCAGCGCCCGGTCGGTGACATAGGCCCGGTCCGCGCGCTTCAGGGTCGCCTCGACCAGGTGCGCATCCCTGACAAGCGTGTCGATGGCCGCGCGCACCGCCCCGATGGAATGGCGCCCCGGCGCATGACCGAGCGCCAGTTCCTCAAGGTCCGCCGCCGCGAATACCGACCGGCGCTCCTCGAGGTGCCGCATCGCATGCCAGACGATCCCGAGCGCCGACGGCGCCTCCGGCAGCCGCGCCGCGCCCCGCCTGCGATGCGACGACGGAACCGCGCCCAGCCCCCGCGCCCGGTCGGCCCAGATGGTCCGCAGCATGCCGTGCAGCGGCTCCGCCTTGCGCCGGCGCGTCGCCAGCGCCGCCATCTGCGCCGCCGCCGCGCTGCCGTCCCAGCCCTTCTCGTCCAGGAAGGCCAGGATCTGCTTGCGCCGCGTCGAGAATGCCTCCCGAAGCGCCCGGTCGTAGCCCGCAATCTCGAAACTCCTGAGCCGACCAGCCATCGCCGGCACGATCGAATAGCCCCGCTCGATCAGACGGCGCGACAGCTCGTTGCGGTAATACGCCCCGATCAGCCGGGCGTTCCGGTGCAGAAGCGTCGGCTCGATGCTCTTCCACCGGCCCTCGCCGTCCCGCGTCATGTTCGCCACCACCGCATGCGTGTGCAGTTGCGGGTCGAGGTTCCGGCTCGCGACATGACGGAACAGCGCCGCCGCCATCCCGTCGCCCTTCACGCGCGGGCGCCGCCTCGTCTCCGGGTCCCAGCCCCGCGTCTCGACCAGCGTCTCCTCGATCCAGTCCAGCGTCGCCCGCACCGCCTCGTCATGGCAGCGCAGCACGCCCCGGTCGCCGCGCGGATGCGCCTCCGTCGGCAGAAGTGCCGCCAGCGACACCGATTTCGGCGCCGAAAACGTGATGTCGAACCCCGGACGGTGCTCGTGCTGCCCGTGCCGGAGCCGCCCGAGCCGGATATCCGTTCCCGGCACATGGCCCCGGAGCAGCCTCTCGAACGCGCCCGCCGAGACCGTCTTCCCCGCGAGGCCCAGCGCCGCCGCGCCGCGACCGTGCCAGGCGCTCCCCCGGCGGTGCTCCGCCTCCTTCGCACGCGCGTCCTCGCGGTCGCCGCCCACCGCCACGTAATAGCCGCCATCGTTGCGGAAATACGCCGCCGTCGAGGACGATGACGTCAGATTGCGAACCGTCGCCACCATGACAGAGCATCATAGGGGAATCCCGGCGGCGATGGCGTATGGCGGCGCGATCTTGCCGGCACGGTCGTAGCGACGATACCGGTCGTCTGCGGGGAGAAGTTCTTCCTCGTCCTCAGGCCGACATTACGGAGCCGTACCGGGATCGGAAGGTCGCCGCCCTCGACCGACCGGCATTCGCCAGCCCTCCCCGGCGCTCCAACGACCGCAGAGTGTGATATAGGTCGGCCCATGCAGCCCGACCGTAAAGAGAAAGCCGTATGTCTGACGAAACCGCGACATTCGATGAAAACGCCCTGTCGAAAGGCCAGCTTCGCAAACTCAACGCGCTTCGCAAAACGCTCGGTGACGATGACATAGCCAGGGAAGCGTTCGCGAAATGGCTGGAAAAATACGGCCCGAGCGCCGGCGACAAGCACGCCGCGGCGCTTTCCGTCATGGTCCTGAAGGCAATCCAGAGCGAGGGGCTCCAGCTTCCGCGCGGCGGCTATATCGTGCGCCGGGGCCGGGGCCGCGTCATCGTCGAGCCTGCCGATACCGGCGAACGCCGTCCCGGTTTGCCGGCGCCGGCCGGACCGCGTATCGAACGCCCTGTCGGCATGTCGCCCCGGGAAAGGGGGTGGCGCAACCGGATAGACGCCATTCCCGAAGCCGAACGCACCAAAGCCGCGATCCTGACAGCGTTCGGCAGGGATAGCGTGGAAGGGCTTTCCGAAACACAGAAGCGCATATTCGACGACTACACCATGGGCGATATGCTAAAAGGCTCCGAAACCGCACCGCACGCACCGGACATGCCAGAGGGCGGCGACGATAGCCCGGAAGCCCGGGAATCCGGTGGCCGCTTCGGAGCGGACGGCGAAGCGGCGAGAGCCTGATAATGCTTTGTTTCTAACCGGGAGGAATCTTATGAACAAACAATATTTTTTACTCTATGGGCACTTTTGATCAGCTCGACATCTGCCATAGCAGACTCTGCCCTTACGGGGAAGTGGAAGCAAACTGACATATTTTGCGAAGGTAGCGAATCATTGATGAAACCGACAAAGATTCAGATGGTTATCAATAAAACAAGCATGACCAAAATTACGGATCTCAGCAGAGCTATGGGAATAACCAATTGCTTATTGCTTACAAGCACAAATTACTCCATAATCAATGATCAATTCACTATAGGACCTTTTTTGGAATTAACATCCCCAAATTGTCCCAAGGTAAGTCAATATCTGCGACAAGAAATAAAAATGATGGAAGCTGGCTATGTGAATAAAGATACACCCCCGGAAATGGTTAATTTTCTAAATTTGGTTAAACTTATCAAAGAAGGAAAATCCACTAACGAATACAAAATCAGTGACGACCATCAAATATTGCGCACCTATGGCCACACAAAAGATTGTCCTGAGGGAGTTCGACTTGTTTATGAATATGAGAGAATGTAATTTCTTTTCCATTTATTGATAAAAGATCGAATATAGCGCTGGCTGATAATTTCCCAAACAGAGCGCCCCGAAGTGTAGAGTAACTACCACGGAAGCATTAACAGGCTGCTGAAAAACTCTTGGCGCGTGTGGGCATGACGTGATTCGCTGTGCTGAGCGCGATCCGGTGGGGCGGCGATGCGGGGCAAGGACGAGAGCAACGGCAGCCTTTTCAGCTATGTGGACCTGGAGGCGCGCGTGCCTCGGGGTTACCCCTTGCGAGCTATCCGCGATCTGACGAACGCGGCGCTGGTGGAGATGTCAGGGGAGTTCGAGGCGCTTTATTCGCGCACGGGCCGTCCGGGGATCGCGCCGGAGAAGCTGCTGCGGGCGCTTTTGCTTCAGGCGTTCTACTCGATCCGCTCGGAGCGCCAGCTTATGGAGCAGTTGGAGTTCAACCTTCTGTTCCGGTGGTTTGTGGGTCTGGGGATCGACGACCGGGTATGGGACGCGACGGTGTTCACGAAGAACCGCGAGCGTCTTCTGGCGGGCGATGTGGCGTCGCGCTTTCTGGCGCATCTGGTCTCCTTGCCAGCGGTGAAGCTTCTTCTGTCGCAGGAGCACTTCTCGGTGGACGGGACGCAGATCGAGGCATGGGCGTCGATCAAGAGCTTCCGGGCGGTCGACGAGGAGCCTCCGGGAGAGGAAGGCGACGGAGATGGCGCCGGCGGCGGCCACAATGCCGCCCGCGACTTCCATGGCGCCCGCTGGTCGAATGAGACGCACCGCTCGACCACGGATGCCGATTGCCGGCTCTACCGCAAGGGGAAGGGCAAGGAAGCGAAGCTGAGCTACATGGGCCATGCGCTGATGGAGAACCGCAACGGGCTGGTGGTGGACGGCCTTGCGAGCCGGGCGACGGGGCAGGCGGAATGCCTGGCGGGCGAGGTCATGCTGATGCGCCGGGAGGACCCCGACCGGTCTGTGACGGTGGGAGCCGACAAGGCTTACGACACGGCGGAGTTCGTCAGGACCTGCAAGGCCTTCGGCGCTGCGGCGCATGCGGCGCGCAACACCGCGGGCCGGCGCTCGAACATCGGCGAGGAGATGGCGGCGAGCGAGGCCTACCAGGCCAGCCAGGTTCACCGCAAACGGATCGAGGAGGTCTTCGGCTGGGTGAAGACGGTGGCGCGCTTCTCGAAGACCCGCCATCGCGGACTGGCGCGGGTCGACTGGCAGTTCACCCTGGCGCTTGCGGCCTACGACCTGATCCGCCTGCCGAAGCTGTTGAAGGCTGCCGCATGACCGCCGAGGCCCGGTGCAGGGCCCCCGCTGGGCGCTCCGTTACGCCAGCGCCGCGGCCGGCAAGGCTTCCCGTCCGCAGGTCCGCACCGCTGCGCCCAAATCCGCCGCCTCGTTCCCTTCGGACAAATCGACCCGACCGGCACGGTCATGCCGAAAGTCGCCCATAAGAATCCCGACCAACCGCGTTCTTCCGCGGCCTGTAAGGCTGGCGTAGTTACACGGTACTCACTTGGAGATACACAAGAGCTTGGATTTCGGCCCTTGACCAGAACTGCGGAATACAACGATGAGGTACAGTTCAGTGTCTACTGGAGGCTGAAATTCTGAAACAATTATGCCTCCTGGCATCTGACATTTTCAATTCTCATTTTTGTCAGATTCATCCTTAGTGGACGAGCATTTGTGCCGTATGGACCAACAGAGAACCTCCATACATCGATCACCAAATTTCGCCTCAAATGTACTAAAGGCTACTTCATCCTGTAGCAATTCTACGTTAGAGTAAGCATGAGCACAATAAGCACGAAGGTCTCGAAACTCTTCGAGACCGTGTTGTCCGGATGCTCGCTTATAAGATGCAAGGTGATAGCCAACAAACAAAGCAACAGTTAAAGCGATTAATCCCAACGGCACAACAGGGCCGCGAGATTGATTGGTCCCGAATATATAGATGGATACCGAACCGATTAAGCCGAGAAAAACGGGGAATATATCTCCTACTACGGACTCCTTACTAAGCCCCCCAGCAATGCCCGTAAGTGCTCCCATAAGGGCTAACGCTGCAAGTATTGGCAAAGAATCCTTCCACATTTTCCTCCTAAAGACCAATACAGCTGCCAATGCAACAAAAAAACCAATAGTGCCAGATAATATAAAAATTAATGATCGATCATCGAAGATCAGCATAATACGATTCATTTGATGGAATCGGTCAAATGGACTGGTTGACATGTATTATCCCTGCAATACCAAATACGATTGTCCCGGTCCACGATATATGCACTACCGTCATATTCCTGCACGCCCGGGAAATACCATAACCCTTCGGACTTTGGTACAACATTCCACCAAACGTCACATGGGGGCTCGTCCTCATGGCAGTCAGCTCTAGCAATTTCAGGCAGCACTAAGGCTGCCCCCAAGATCATCAGAAAAATAGTGGCATTAGTGGTGATTTTATTCATGCCTATTCTTCCTGTGTCAGTGGGTACATCTGCAGTATAAAGGGCTATTTATGGATATAGAAGCGCCAATTGACGCAGTTCCTAATCAGTGTGAGCAGTATCTCGATCATCCGACGCTTCAATGCTGCCTCATCGCCACCGCGATACTCGCCCCGACCCGCTGTGCGGCGGCTTCAACCTCGCGGTCGCCGACATGGGCGTATCTGAGCGTCATCGTGGGCTGCGCATGACCGAGCATGCGGGCGACGGTCGGCAGCGGCACGCCCCTGGCCACAGCCTGGCTCGCTACCGTGTGGCGCAAGTCGTGCAGGCGCACTTCTTCAATCCCGGCTTCCCGGCGCGCTCGTGGCCAGAGACCCAGATTGTGAGAAAGCGGCCGGGCCTGGTTCCCGGGGGAAGGAAAGACATATGCCCCTCCCGCCCTCGGCTGTCGCGCAATGATGGCCTGCGCCGCCTCGCTCAGCCACACCGTGCGCGGTCCCGTCTTCGCGTCCGCCAGCCTGATCCTGTCCTCGTCGACCTCCGACCATCGCAGCCTGAGGATTTCGCTCTTGCGGCAGCCGGTCAGCAGCAGCAGACGGATGATGTCGGCCTGCGCCTGCCGCGAGGGCCGTTCCTCCACCAGCCGGTCGAGCGTCCGGTGAAGCCGGGTGATCTCCTCCGCCGACAGGAAGCGGGTCATCTTCCTGCCCGGGTTCATCCGGATGTCCTGCGCAGGGTTGTGCTGCACATGACCGGCGGCGACGGCCGCCGCCAAGATGCGACGCAGCAGGCCGAGCGCCATGTTGGCCGCGCCCGGCGTCTTGCGGCTGAGCTCGTCGAACCAGCGTTCGACACCTGGCCTCTTGAGATGGTCGAGGCGCAGCACGCCGAAAGCGGGCAGAAGCTGGCGTCGCACCATGCGCTCGCAGTGCTTGCGCCAGGGCGTGTCGCAGCCGCAGGCAGGCAGCCAGTCTTCCGCGACGAACTCCCGGAAGAGGGGAACCGCAACCCGTCTTGCGCCGTCTCCGCCAATCTGCGGATGGGCGCCGTCGAGCATGGCTCGGCATTCCTTGCGGGCTTCCTCCACCGTCATCAGTCTGGTCGGGCCGATGGTCGTCCGCACCGCCCTGCCGTCCACGGTCCCGTGCCACACGAAACTGCGATGCCCGGAGGGGCGAACCCGCACTCCCAGACCGGCAAGGCGGCTGTCCCGGACGATGTATTCCGTCGCGGCCGGCCGCAGCCTGCGGACCGCGGCATCTGTCAGGCGGATGCTGCGGGTCCGGCGGCTGTCGTCCATCCTTTCGGTCACGACGCCGCTCCCGACAGCAGCGGCGCCAGCGCCTCGACCGTCTCCCTGACTGTCGCGTCGGACAGATGCGCGTACTTCAGCGTGGTCGCCGCATTCACATGGCCCAGGAGCCGTCCCAGCGTGCGGATCGTCTCGCCGCTCGACAACGCCATGCTGGCGAAGGAATGGCGGGTGTCATGAAGGCGAACATCCTCAAGGCCCGCCTCGGCACGCAACTGCATCCAGAAGCCGTCCAGCCAGCCCCAGGGCGCGCTCCAGCCTGCGATGGGGAACACGAAGCGCGACGAACGCGGCAGCCCGTCGAGGACCTCCCGCGCTGCATTGCACAGCCACACCGTGCGCGGCCCGGTCTTGCTGTCCGCCAGGTAGAGCCTGCCGTCGCGGTAGAAACGCCATTCGAGGCCGATGATCTCCGACTTCCGGCAGCCGGTCAGCAGAAGCAGGCGCAGCGCCGCGACCCGGAACGGCTGCCGGGCCTCATGCCGGTCCAGCGCCATGCCGAGGCGGCGGTATTCCTCCGGAGACAGGAAGCGCTCCGACCGCTTCTGCCGGTAGCGCCTGATGCCCTTGCAGGGATTGCCGCCGTCGGGACGATACCCCCATGCCTCGGCCTGCTGCATGATGACGGACAGGATCGGCGCCGAACGGTTCGCCGCCGCCGGCGTCGCATGGAGCGAGCGGAACCAGCGCTGCACCTCCTCGCGGGTAATCTCTGTAATGGGCCGGCCCTCGAAGAAGGGCAGGAGCTGGTCGCGGAGATAGCGCCGGTTGGCCGCGAGTGTGCGCGGCTTCCAGCGCCTGCCGTAGCGGGAGAACACCTCTTCGGCGACGCTCTCGAACAGCACATCGCCGGACATGTCCGCCTCGATGTCCCTGTCGTCGCGGAGCGCGGCGAGCATGGACCGGGCACGGGCGCGCGCCTCGGCCTCTGCCATGACCGCCGCATCGCCGACGATCTTCCAGACCCGCTGGCCCCTGTGCTGGCTGTGGATGAAGTAGCGCTTCCTGCCCGAAGGCATGATGCGCACGCCGTATCCCTTCAGTTCGGCGTCGCGGACATTGCGGACGGTCTTGCGTGGCCGGAGGGTATCGACCCGGCGCTGGGTGAGGCGGATGGCTGCCACGATTGCGGCTCCCCGATCGGTTGCACCTGAGTGCAGGACCGGGTTCGATCACGCGCCCGGTTGCACCGGAAACGGGAACATTCCATAATCATGTCAGTAAGTTAGCACCGAAGGTGCGCCATGATGTGTCATGATTCGCATGCAAACGGCGCATAGCCTGTAGCCGTTCCGGGCATACAGGCCATCGTTTCAGCCTGGCGCTCCGGATATTCCATCCGGTTTCGCCGGCTTCCCGTTTTCGGCATGGTCTGTCCTTTCCGTCCGCCTTCGCTCCGTTCTCCCCGCCGCCCGGCTGCCCGGCGCGGCGGGACCCTTTATCCGCGCCAGCGCGAGGGAATGCCTCCGGATATATGTTCCTCATTCATTCTATCAATGCAGTACCGAAGTGCAAGCCCGGTGGCCGGAATTTTCCTTTTCTCCTGCCGTGAGATCGATTTGTCAGGAATAATAGCCTGGATTCATGTCCCTGAGAGCCGGGCGGGCCCGTAGCAATGTCCATGTCATAATCCGGCTTCGCCGCACTATTGGCGGTCTCCGCCGTCGCTGGCGCCGGAGCGGCAGGAACGGCTGCAGCGGGGTCATGGACGAGGGCGTTTGCATTCTGGCCGGGCTCATGCTCGGCGTGATCGGCTTCCTGTGGACCATCCACCGGGACATGCGCGGCCTTTCCGACCGCGTGGCGCGGCTGGAGGGGCTGCCGGAAGGCTCGATGCGCCGCAGGGAGCCGGCGGCCGAAGCGGGCGGATAGAAGCGCACCTTACGGGCGGCCGGTTTCTTCAAGCTCCGCAAGCATTTCTTCGACGGCGGCGAAGCGCGCCCTGCCGGCCTTCACGATCTCATCCGCCTCGGTTGCTCGCCGCCGTGACAGCGCCGCCGCCTGGGCGTAGCGTGGTGAGAGACCGGGCAGCGGACAACATGTCATGGACACCGGCGCGGCCTTGCTCAGCGCGGAGAGTGGCAAGCCCCTGCAGCAAGGCAGGGGCGGAGGCAGCGGTTGGTGGATCCTTTTTGAGTCGGAAATCCATTTCGGCAAGGATATCTTGGTGCCTGACCTTGGCTCCTAGGCAGGAAACTAGGAATCTGTTGTGATGCGAGCTACAAAAGGGGTAATTTTCGTTGACCAAACTCGTGCTGCTTCATAATTCCAGCTCAAAGTATAAGGACCAACCTGAGAGGCACTACCATTTTCCTAATCGGCGCTACCTGAAGGCTATGAAGGAGGCGGTAGGAGACTGGGTCGTTTATTTCGAGCCAAAGGGTAAGAGCGCAGCAACTCTTGGCCGACACGTTTATTTCGCGGTAGCGCGCATTGACCGTATTGAACCAGATCCGGCAGACCCAAATCATTCTTATGCCGGAATTACTGATTATTTCGACTTCCCCGAACCAGTGCATTTCAGGCGTTTGGATGGCACCCATTACGAAAGCAAGCTACAACAACCAGACGGCTCCATGAATCGGGGGCTCCGACAATGGGCTGTACGCCGTATTGATCCTGCTGATTTTTACTCTATTTGGGATACTGGAAGGAAGATTCCAGAGCATCTCCAATTGTCTGATTCACCTAGCTTTTCGGAGCCCCATTTTTCACAGATCGACTTCTCGGAATCGGATTTGCCCAACCTTTCTTCATTCTCTCGCACAGTCGTGCCGCTTTCAGGAAACCGAAAGGTTCGCGATCCACTGTTCAGGGCTGCCGTTTTGCGAAGTTATGACTCGCGTTGTGCCTTTACGGACCTAAAGATCTTGAACGGTGGCAATCGGGCAGAAGTTGATGCCGCCCATATTGTGCCAGTCGGTCATAACCATCAGGGTAACGACAGTGTTCGCAATGGGCTTGCCTTGTCAAAGACTGTGCATTGGCTGTTTGACCGAGGGATACTTGCCGTCGGCGACGACTATCGAATTATGGAGTCTCCTGGACGTCTGCCCGACAAGATTAGGCCGCTTTTTCGCCCAAATGGCATAATTCGTGTGCCAAAGATTCCAGGAGAGCGGCCAAATCCCGCATATCTGCGATACCACCGCCGAATGTTTGAGGACAATTATGGAGAGTTTAGACCTTTAGCAATCATCTAATAGACAGGAATCATCGACAATTGTTTCGGCGAGAATTATGATGAGGTTGTCTGTGTTGTCGGCGATTATAGCGGGCATAACCGAGGCGTCGATGACGCGAAGGATCTTTAGGCTGTACCCTCAGTTAGTCGCTGATGACGGCCCGGTGGTTGCCGGCGGGGTGGAAGATGGTGGTGCCGGTATCGCCTATAGCATTCGCCTACCGATGTAGCTGTTCCTTGGGTCGCCTTCCGTGGTGTTCTCTTCGCCGAAGGCAGTCGTGCCGAAATTGTTGAAATCCGGGCTAAACCTTGGCCGTCTCGAACTTGCCCTTCCCCGACATCCGCCAGCCGACGAGGAAGACACCGTTGGTGACGCCTCCGGCATGTTCGATGATCCGCGGCCACCATTTCACCAGATTGTGGGCCTTGCTCCAGAAATCGTGATTGTTCCACGCGCTCTTGAGCATGAAGGTGACGATGCCGGTCTGGCGTAGCGCCTTCCTCTCAAGGTCGTTCTTTCCTATCCGGTCCTGGGTGATGATTACCCAGTCTCCTTCGGACGCCAAAGCCCCGATCCATTCATGGTCCGGCGTGTTGGCGGGAAACTTTTCGCGTTTGTGAACGACAGAGTGGCCTTCGGGTTCAGAGAGGGCGTGGAGAGCGGCGGCCAGTCGGGGCGGCAGGTTGTTGTCGATGAAGAAATTCAACCTCAGGCCGCAGCCTTCCGCTCGAAAGCGATAGCTGCCCGCACCGCCGGTTTGGGCACGTCATACCATCTGGATACCCTGTCCACCGAGCCCTCGACCTCGAAGGCGGCGAACAGCGCCTCGGTGGGCACGCCGTAACCGGCCAGCACGGGGCGGCCGAAGCTGCGCGCGGGATCGACGACGACCTTTCGGTTCTTCGCCGGATACCAGCGCGCCGCCTGCCCGTCTTCGAATTCGATGCCGTCGAACAGGCTTTGCTGCACAATCGGTTTGCTCACCCATTGCCGCCTGTTCATATCCAGAAGACGCCCGTTCCGCCCCTCGGCAGCCTCGCCGAAAATACGGTTCCCGTCGGTCCGGAAGCGGTGCATCGTAAACGGGTGGTTGTCGCGAAAAAGCTCGCAGGCGTGGCGCGCGGCGTCGCGGATGACGGCCCAGGAGACGCCGTGTCCGCGAAAGGCGTTCACCATCCTCACTTCCATCATGTCGAGGAAGCTGAGGCCCACAGTCGTATCCGTCGCCGGAATATCCGCATGCCACAAGGGCTCCGAGGCCGCTTCCGCGCCGCCGCGCACCCTATATCTGTAGCCGTGAACCCAGCGGCGGATGCGCCGGGGCGGCACGCCGACCAGACGGGCGGCTTCGGGAACCGTGTAGAGGCCGACGCCTATCATGCCCGGGTCGCAGCGGTTCATCGAGTCCTCCCGCGCCGCTTTTACAGCCTTGCCGCTCAACCGGCAAAGGACGCCTCGCGCCCGGCCTCCCGGGTCCGGCGCCATTACTCCGCCGGCGCGGGCCTCGGCCCTCCGGTGCGCTCCGGTTGCGTCGGCGGAACCCTGCCGCATGGCGCGGATATTGTCGCCCCGCCCGGCAGCCGTGACACGCCCCGGCGGGCGGGCGTAGCATGACGGGAGACCGGGGAGCGGAGAGCATGGCATGAGCGCAGGCGCGGCCTTGCGCCGGAAGCGGCCGGCCCGCAAGGCGACCTACCGGGACGTGCTCGACGCGCCGGCGCATATGGTGGCCGAGATCGTGGATGGCGTGCTTCATTTGCAGCGAAGGCCGCCCACGCTGGCGGCATTGGCGAAGACGGCTCTTTCCGGCGAGATCGGCAGCGCCTTCTTCAAGGGGCGGAACGGGCCGGGCGGCTGGTGGATCGTCAACGAACCCGAGCTTCATTTCGGCGAGGACATTGTGGTCCCTGATATTGCCGGCTGGCGGCGGGATCGCATGCCGACTGTGCCCGACGTGGCCTTTCTGACGCTCGCGCCCGATTGGGCGTGCGAGGTCCTCTCCCCCTCGACGCGGAAATTCGACCTGGAGGAAAAACGCCCGGTCTATGCGCGGGAGGGCGTCGGCCATCTCTGGTTCGTTGATCCGGCGGCGCGGACGCTGGAGGCCTTTGCGCTCAGCGACGGCGCGTGGGCACCGGCCGGCGCGGCGCGGGAGGACGAGCCGGTGCGTCTGCCGCCCTTCGAGGCCATCGCCTTCCCGCTCGACGCGCTCTGGCCCTGACGCCGGCCGGCAGGCTCACCCCCGCCCGTCCTCCAGCGCCATCGCCGCGCCCTTTTCGGCGATCATGATGGTGGGGCTGTTGGTGTTGCCGGAGGTGATTGCCGGCATCACCGAGGCGTCGATGACGCGGAGGTTCTCCAGCCCGTGGACCTTCAGCCGGTCGGTCACCACCGCGCGCGGGTCCGCGCCCATGCGGCAGGTGCCGACCGGATGGAAGATCGTGGTGCCGATATCGCCCGCGGCCGCCGCCAACTCCGCGTCCGAATCGAGCGCCGCGCCGGGCAGGTATTCCTCGGGCTCATAGGGCCGGAGCGAAGGCGCGGCGGCGATGCGGCGCGTCAGGCGGATCGACGCCGCCGCAACCTGCCGGTCGGCCTCCGTCGACAGGTAATTGGGGCGGATCGCGGGCGGCTCCTCCGGGTCCGGCGATTTGAGGCCGACCGTCCCCCGGCTCTCCGGGCGGAGATTGCAGACCGAGGCCGTGAAGGCGGGGAAGCGGTGCAGCGGCTCGCCGAACCTGTCCAGCGAGAGCGGCTGCACATGATATTGTAGATCGGCGGTCTCGCGCGCGGGGTCGGACTTCGCGAAGGCGCCGAGCTGGCTCGGCGCCATGGTGAGCGGCCCGCGCCGGAACAGCAGGTATTCGAGCCCCATGCCGAGCTTGCCCCAAAGGCTGTTCGCGCGCCGGTTCAGGGTCTCGACATTCGCCACGCGGTAGATCAGGCGAAGCTGGAGATGGTCCTGGAGATTGGCGCCGACGCCGGCGAGCTCGCGGCGGACCTCGACGCCCTTCTCCCGCAGCAGCGCGCCCGGCCCGACGCCGGAGACCTGCAGGAGATGCGGCGAGCCGATGGCGCCCGCCGCCAGAATGAGCTCGCCCGCGACCTCGACCCGCGCCGCGCGGCCCTTCTGCCGGAACTCCAGGGCCGCGGCGCGGGAGCCCTCGAACAGGATGCGCCGGGCCTGTGCATGGGTCAGCACGGTCAGGTTGGGGCGGTTCCGCGCGGGCCTGAGGAAGGCGTCGGCGGCGGTCCAGCGCACGCCGCGGCGCTGGTTCACCATGAATTTGCCTGTGCCTTCATTGTCGCCGTCATTGAAATCGGGCGTGGGATGCAGGCCGATATCGGCGCAGGCGCGCTGGAAGGCGTCCAGGATCTCCCAGCCGGTGCGCGGCTCCTCCACCCGCCATTCGCCGTCCGCGCCATGAAACTCGTCGGCCGGGCCGAAATGGCGCTCCGATTTGCGGAACCAGGGCAGCACGTCCTCCCAGCCCCAGCCGCGATTGCCCATCTGCGCCCAGCCGTCATAGTCGCGGGCCTGGCCGCGCATGTAGATCATGCCGTTGATCGCCGAGCAGCCGCCCAGCACCCGCCCGCGCGGATAAGCGAGGCGGCGGCCGTTCAGGCCCGCCTCCGCCTCGGTGGTGAAGCACCAGTCGGTGCGCGGATTGTTCTGGGTGTAGAGATAGCCGACGGGAATCTTGATCCAGATGTAGTTGTCGCGCCCGCCCGCCTCCAGCAGCAGCACGCGGTTGCGGGGGTCCGCCGAAAGCCGGTTCGCCAGCACGCATCCCGCCGAGCCCGCGCCGACGACGACATAGTCGAAGCGCCCGAGGCTGGCGGTCTCGGTCACGAGACAGGTCCTTCAGGCGGCGGGCAGGCGCTTCGTCCCCCTTCGTCGCCCCGGACCGCGATCCGGGGCCCATCCCTGCCGCCGCAACCTGGCGGGAAGGCCGGGAGACGGACCCCGGCTCGGGGGCCGGGGTGACGTTTACGTCCCGGTCTGTAACCCGACAAGGCCACTCTCCGCATCAGTTCTCTTCCATGCCGGTCTTCATCACCCCGCCATGCCGCCGACGGTCATGGCGTCTATGCGCAGCGTGGGCTGGCCGACGCCGACGGGGACGGACTGGCCCGCCTTGCCGCACATGCCGGTGCCGTCGTCGAGCTTCAGGTCGTTGCCGATCATGGCGACGCGGGTGAGCGCGTCCGGGCCGTTGCCGATCAGCGTGGCGCCGCGCACCGGGGCCGTGACCTTCCCGTTCTCGATCAGATAGGCCTCCGTGGCGTTGAAGACGAATTTGCCGCTCGTCACATCCACCTGTCCGCCGCCGAAATTGACCGCATAGAGGCCGCGCTCCACAGACGCGATCACCTCCTCCGGCTCGCGGTCTCCCGCCAGCATGAAGGTGTTGGTCATGCGCGGCATGGGCGCATGCGCGAAGGATTCGCGCCGCCCGTTGCCGGTGGGCGCCACGCCCATCAGCCGGGCGTTCAGCCGGTCCTGCAGGAAGCCCTTCAATATGCCGTCCTCGATCAGCACATTGCGCGCCGTGGGCGTGCCCTCGTCATCGACGGTGAGCGAGCCGCGCCGGTCCTCCAGCCCGCCGTCGTCCACCACGGTCACGCCCGGGGCCGCCACGCGCTCGCCGATCAGGCCGGCGAAGGCGCTCGTGCCCTTGCGGTTGAAGTCGCCTTCCAGCCCGTGGCCGACGGCCTCATGCAGCAGCACGCCCGGCCAGCCGGGGCCGAGCACGACGGTCATCTCGCCGGCGGGCGCGGGGCGCGCGTCGATCTTGACCAGCGCCTGGCGGAGCGCCTCGTCCACCTGCGCCTTCCATGCCTCCTCCTTCAGGTAAGCCGCGAAGCCCACGCGGCCGCCGCAGCCATGGCTGCCGGTCTCCACCCGCCCGTCCGGGGCCTGCACGGCGATCTGGATCCTCACCACCACAAGCGGGCGGATATCCGCCGCCGCCTCGCCGCCCGCGCGCTGGATGCGCACCGCCTGCCAACTCCCGGCGAGCGAGGCCGTGACCTGCACGACGCGCGGGTCGGCCGCGCGGGCATAGGCGTCGATGCGCCCGAGCAGCGCCGCCTTCTCGGCGAAATCCGGCCCGTCCAGCGGGTTCTCCGGGCCGTAGAGCCGCCGATTGGCAACCGCCGGCGGCAGCGCCAGCGCGCCGCCATGGCCCGCGGAGACCGCCCGCGCCGCCTCCGCCGCGCGGCGGAGCGCCGGCTCCTCCAGGCTCGCCGCATGGGCGTAACCGGTCGCCTCGCCCGAAACCGCGCGCAGGCCGAAGCCCTGCGAGATGTCGTAGGTCGCGCCGGCGAGCCGCCCGTCATCGAGCGTCAGCCCCTCCGAGACCGCGTATTGCAGATAGAGTTCGCCGTCATCGGCGCCCCGGAGCGCATCGTCGAGCAGGCGTTCGGCGCAGGCGCGGTCGAGGCGCGCGCGTTCGAAGAACACGGCCTCCGTCTGCTCGAGCGCGGCGGGGCGGGGGAGGGCGGCGGACGGACTGGCGGACATGGGGCGGCGGTGCTCCTTGCGTGCGTTTGCGGCGTGCGGCGGCAGGGAGAAGTCTATAACAGAGCGAGCCTCTTGCAGAACCGTCGAGCGGACATGGTTTCTGCGCTGATCTGAGATGATTTCGGTGTAGCTGTTTTCGGTTCCGGGGTCGCCTGGCGGTATTTTGGGTTTGCAACAGCCACAAGTGACCGCGGAGGCGACCCC
>JAJECF010000120.1 GCA_022822125.1 Alphaproteobacteria bacterium | reverse complement strand
GGGCGTGCTGCTGGTGGGGCCGCCCGGCACCGGCAAGACGCTGCTCGCGCGCGCCATCGCCGGCGAGGCGAATGTGCCCTTCTTCACGATTTCCGGCTCCGACTTCGTCGAGATGTTCGTCGGCGTCGGCGCGAGCCGGGTCCGCGACATGTTCGAGCAGGGAAAGAAGAACGCGCCCTGCATCATCTTCATCGACGAGATCGACGCCGTCGGCCGCCATCGCGGCGCCGGCCTCGGCGGCGGCAATGACGAGCGCGAGCAGACGCTCAACCAGCTTCTGGTCGAGATGGACGGTTTCGAGACCAATGAAGGCGTCATCCTGATCGCCGCCACCAACCGCCCGGACGTGCTGGACCCCGCGCTCCTGCGCCCGGGCCGCTTCGACCGTCAGGTCGTCGTGCCGAACCCGGACATTCTCGGCCGCGAGAAGATCCTGAAGGTGCATCTGAAGAAGGTGCCGCTGGCCCCCGATGCGGAGGCCAAGACGATCGCGCGCGGCACCTCGGGCTTTTCGGGCGCGGACCTCGCCAATCTCGTCAACGAGGCGGCCCTGCTGGCGGCCCGGCGCGACAAGCGTTTCGTCACCATGTCGGAGCTCGAAGAGGCCAAGGACAAGGTGATGATGGGCACGGAGCGCCGCTCCATGGTGATGAGCGAGGACGAGAAGAAGCTCACCGCCTATCACGAGGGCGGCCATGCGCTGGTGATGCTGAGCCTCGAAGACCACGACCCGCTGCACAAGGTGTCCATCGTGCCGCGCGGGCGCGCGCTGGGCGTGGCGCATTTCATGCCGGAGCGGGACAAATACAGCCAGTCCAAGGTGGAGCTCCAGGCATTGCTGGCGGGCCTGTTCGGCGGGCGCGTGGCGGAGGAGCTGATCTTCGGCGTGGACAGGGTGACGACCGGAGCCGCCTCCGACATCCAGCAGGCCACCCGCATCGCGCGGCGCATGGTCACGGAATGGGGCTTCGGCCACGACCTCGGGCCGCTGCGCTACGCGGATAACGAGGAAGAGGTCTTCCTCGGCCATTCGGTGGCGCAGCGCAAGAATGTGTCCGACGACACCGCGCGCATCATCGATGCGGAGACGCGCCGCCTCGTCGAGGAAGGCGAGACCACGGCGCGGCGCATCCTGACAGACCGGATCGACGATCTCCACATCGTCGCCAAGGCGCTGCTGGAGTTCGAAACGCTGAGCCGCGCGGAGATCGAGACCGCCTTGCGGGGCGAACCGATCCGGCGCGACGACCCGGCGGCCTCCGGCGCCGAAGGACCGATGCGCGGCGCCTCCGTGCCGTCCAGCGGCCAGCGCGGGCGCGGCGCGAGCCCCATGCCCGGAGGGCTCGAACCGCAGCCGGAGGGCTAGGCGCTCCGCCGGGCGCCGCTTCCGTTCTTGCCCGAACGACCTTCCAGTTTCGCCGGTCTCTCCACCCGGCGGCCGCTTGTCATGGGCGTGGTGAATGTCACCCCGGACAGCTTTTCCGACGGCGGCGACTGGTTCGACCCCGAAGCCGCCATAGCGCGCGGCCGGGCGCTGGCGGCGGCGGGCGCGGATATCGTCGATGTCGGCGGCGAATCGACCCGCCCCGGCGCCGTCGAGGTCGATGAGGCGGAGGAATGCCGCCGCATCCTGCCGGTCGTGGCGGCGCTCGCGGGCGACGGTGTCCCCGTCTCCGTCGATACCCGCCATCCGGGCGTGCTGCGGGCCGCGCTCGGCGCCGGCGCCGGCGTCGCCAACGATGTCTCCGCGCTCACCGCAGACCCGGCCTCGCTCCGCCTCGTCGCCGGCACGGGCGCGAGCGCCGTGCTGGTCCATATGCAGGGCGCGCCGGAAACGATGCAGGACGACCCCCGTTACGAGGATGTCGTGGAGGACGTCTTCGCCTTCCTCGCCGAGCGGGTCGCGGCCTGCCGGGCGGCCGGGATCGGCCCGGAGCGTCTCGCCGTCGATCCGGGTTACGGGTTCGGCAAGACGCTGGAGCACAATCTCGCCCTGTTGCGGGGCCTCGAACGTTTCCAGGCGCTCGGCTGCACAGTCGCGATAGGCGTGTCGCGCAAGGCGTCGCTCGGGCGACTGTCGGGAGAGCCGGACCCGAAACGCCGTTTCCCGGAATCGCTGACGGCCGGCCTGTTCGCTCTGGACCGGGGCGCCCGCCTGCTCCGCGTCCACGATGTCGAGGAGACCGGCCGCGCGCTTGCGGTCTGGCAGGCGCTTCGCCATGTTTGACGCCATGGACGGGACCGGAACGCGCAGGCTGTTCGGCACGGACGGCATTCGCGGGCGCGCCAATGTCGAACCGATGACGCCGGAGACGGTCATGCGCGCGGCGATGGCGGCGGCGGCCCGCTTTGGCGGCGACGGGCATCGAACCGCCGTGATCGCCAAGGACACGCGCCTTTCCGGCTATCTGCTGGAGCCCGCGCTGGTCTGCGGCTTCATCGCGCTCGGCTGGGATGCGGTGACGGTCGGGCCGCTGCCCACGCCCGCGGTGTCCGTGCTGACGCGCTCGCTCCGGGCCGATCTCGGCGTCATGCTGTCCGCCTCGCACAACCCCTTCCACGACAACGGCATCAAGATTTTCGGCCCTGACGGCTACAAGCTCTCCGATGCGCAGGAACAGGCCGTCGAAGCGGCCATGGCCGATGTGGAGAGCCGCCGCGCCGCCCCGGAGGCGCTCGGCCGCGCCCGGCGTATGGAGGACGCGCAGGGCCGCTATATCGAGGCCGTGAAAAGCAGCTTTCCCCAGGGCATGCGGCTCGACGGGCTCAGGATCGCGGTCGATTGCGCCAATGGGGCCGCCTACCGGGTGGCGCCGGCCGTGCTTTGGGAGCTCGGCGCGGAGGTTGTTCCCGTCGCCGTTTCGCCGGACGGCATGAACATCAACGAAGCCTGCGGCGCGGCGCATCCGGAAACGATCTGCCGGGCGGTGCGGGAGCACGGCGCCGATATCGGCCTGTCTCTCGACGGCGACGCCGACCGCCTGGTGCTGGCCGACGAAACCGGCAGGCCGGTGGACGGCGACCGTGTGATGGCGCTGATTGCGACCGCCTGGCAGCGGCGCGGCCGGCTGCGCGGCGAGGCCGTCGCGGCGACGGTCATGTCCAATCTCGGCCTCGAACGCTATCTCGACGGCATCGGGCTCGGCCTGGAGCGCACCCGCGTCGGCGACCGCTATGTGGTCGAGCATATGCGGGCCAACGGCCTCAATCTCGGCGGCGAACAGTCCGGGCATATCGTCCTGCGCGACTTTTCCGCCACGGGCGACGGCCTGCTGGCGGCGCTGCAGGTGCTGGCGGAGCTTGTGGCGGGCGGCAAGCCGGCATCGGAAGCGCTTGCCCTCTTCGAGCCGCTGCCGCAACGCCTGGAGAATGTGCGCTATGGCGCGCGCGACCCGCTGGCGGCGCCGGCGGTGCGGCAGGCGGTGGCGGATGCCGAAGCCCGGCTGAGCGGCGTCGGCCGGCTGCTGATCCGCAAGTCCGGCACCGAGCCGCTGATCCGCATCATGGCCGAGGCCGAGGACGAGCATCTCGTCGGCGAGGTCGTGGAGGGCCTGGCCGCCGACATAAGGGCCGCGGTCTGAAACCGCACGGAACGCCGGCGGGGGCCTTGCATCATCTCCGGCGGACGGCGCACAGGAGGCGGCCGTCTATGGCGAGCAGGGCAATAGCAACAAGCGCCATGCGCAGCAGTTGGGCAATGTTGATTTCCTCGTCCACGCCCAACAAGACCGCGCTCGGCAGGATTATCAGCGTCACCAGTATTCCCGGGTGCGTCGGGAGCCTACTTGCTTGTATTCTCAATTGATATTAGGTTGTTATTGCCAATGGCTGGTGGAGACAGTGGGAATCGAACCCACCGGTTAAGGATGGTAAGCCCGGAACCGGCGAACCTGCTGTCCCCTCCTAGCTAATGCCGGCCCCTCCTGCATCCCGCTAGGAGGGGCCGGCGGCCGCAACGGTGTTAGAATATGTTGCGGGGATCAGCTAAGGTGGTTCCATGTGAGTCTCCTTCGTTGGTGTTCGAATCGGAAGGGTGGTCCGTGGAAAGGTTCCCTGCCGATTCCTCGATCAAGGCTGGTGCTTCCGGGATCGGTTGATTCTGGAACCACCAGCCGGTTCCTCGGTGGCTTACGAACTCTTCAGAATTCGAGAGCCGAGCCGACAGTGTATAAGCTGGGTTTTTGCCTCCAACCTCCACGCCGCGCGCCACGACCCTTTCTAGCAATTCGGAAAGTTTCAGCGGAGCGCGATGCTCCGACAGGATCACGCGCACCGCATCCCATGTTTCCGTCATAACCACAGACGGACGGCGTGTTGCCCGCGCAGCAGTGTCTGCCGCCTGCTTGGTTGGATCCGCGACAGAAAGCGAAACGGCGGGATCGTCCAACCGTTCGGCGATCGCAATAATCTCCAGAAGGCGCTGGCGCTTGCGCTCCAGCCCCTCCAATTGAGACTTGGCTTCTGCCAAAATCGGGTTCATGCGACCTCCTTCTCAGGCAATGAGATGGAGGGATTATGGCATTTCCCAAGTGGAATGTCAAGTTCCCCAAGAGATTTCTCTTGGGAGGGATCACGTAATACCCCCAACCAAATCACCGGCGCTTGGTCACTTTCATATGCAATCTCCAAAGAGAGGGACCTACCCCATACCAGCGATAGGGCGGTCAGAAAGCCCCAGGCCGTTGTATCGAATGTGCGCGGGCGGGCGGGATATGATTGTCGGACATCGTTTCTTTGGCGGCGTGTGTCTGACTGCACACCTGCGTCCGCCAGCGCAGCCCGGTTCCTGCGCCTCTCGCGCCGCGTTATGCAGGCTCGAATTCCGAAGGCCTGCTTTTTCCGCTTCCATCCCTGTCGCGGTCGCCATAGGTTGCGCAACGGACGATCCACCCCACGTTGCAATGCGGGATAGCTTCCCTTTGCCTGCCTCCACAGCATTCCTCGTTCGGCCAAACGATTGTCGGTTGGGCCAGATTTACGCGCGGCTATGAAGGTTCAAGGCCGCCTGCTGATCGTTGCGGGTTCGGATTCCGGCGGCGGGGCGGGAATCCAGGCGGACATCAAGACCTGCACGGCGCTTGGCGGCTTCGCCATGACGGCGGTGACGGCGCTCACGGCGCAGAACACCGAAGGCGTCCACGGCGTGTATCCCGTGCCGCCCGGCTTCATCGCCGACCAGATGCGCGTCGTGCTGCGCGATATCGGCGCAGACGCGGTCAAGACCGGCATGCTGCACGATGCGGAGGTCATCGAGGCGGTGGCCGAAACCTTGGAGCGGGAGGCGCCGGGCGTGCCGGTCGTGGTCGATCCGGTCATGGTGGCGAAAGGCGGACATGCCCTGCTGCAGGCCGATGCCGTGGACGCGCTCCGCCGGCGGATGCTGCCATTGGCGGCGCTGCTGACCCCGAACCTGCCGGAAGCCGACGCGCTGCTGGACGGCCGCGCGCCCGACTGGCCGACCTGGGCTGCGCTCGGCGTGGGGGCCGTGCTGCTGAAGGACGGGCATGGCGAGGGCGCCATTGTGCGCGACCGGCTGCTTGCGTCCTCCGGCGAGACCGTGTTCGAGCATGAGCGACTCGACACCAGGCATACCCACGGCACGGGCTGCACGCTGGCTTCCGCCGCCGCGACCGGCCTCGCGCAGGGCCTGGACCTCGCCTCGGCCGTCAGGCGCGCGGGCGATTTCGTGCATGAGGCGATCCGCTCCGCTCCCGGCTTCGGGCGCGGGCACGGGCCGCTCAACCACGGGGTCACAGTGAGAAGGTTCGCCTGAGGCTCGGATAGGCGAGCGCCAGCCCGATGCCGCGCAGCCCGTAGAACAGCCAGAGCGCGATCCAGAGCCCGTGATTGCCGAGCGGCAGCAGGAACAGGGCGGCGATATAGGCCGCGAAGGCGACCGCCATGGTGCGCAGCATCCAGCGGGTCGCCGAAAAGCCCAGATAGATGCCGTCATACGCATAGGCCCAGACCGCGACCGCCGGCGCCAGCGCGCCCCACAGCATCCAGCTGGCAGCCGCTTCGCGCACCTCCGGCAGCGAAGTCATGACGGCCACGAGAAGACCGCCGACGGCCAGGAAAACGCCGGAGAGAAGCGCGGCCGCGCCGACGGACCAGACGAGCACCGCCCGTATGACCTCCCGGAGCCCGGCGCCGTGGCGCCGCCCGACCGCATCGCCGACCAGCGCCTCGCCTGCATGAGCGACGCCGTCGAGCGCGAAGGAGGCGAAGATGACGAAATGCACGAGGATCTGGTTGGCGGCCAGGGTCGTGTCGCCTGCCGCCGCGCTTTCGGCGAGGAAGATCGCATTGGCGGAGACGACGCAGAGCGACCGGATCGTGATATCGCGATTGATGGCGACGAGGCGCAGCAGCCGCGCCCGGTCGAACACAGGCCCCCGCCCCGGCGGCAGGCGCTTCAACCGGCGGCGCACGGCGAGCACGGCGACGACGAGGCCGAGATATTCCCCGATCAGCGTGGCAAACGCGACGCCCTCGACGCCCCAGCCGAAGCCCATGACGAACACGACATCGAGGATCATATTGGTGACATTGACGGTGACCTGGAGCACGAGCGGCGTGCGCGAGTCCTCCAGCCCGTAGCACCAGCCGATGATCGCGAAGATCGCGAGATTGGCGGGCGCGGTCCACACGCGGATGAAGAAATAGGTCCGGGCGTGCTCCTCGACCTCTGCGCTCGCCTCGACAAGCCCGAAGGCAAGCGCGGCGATCAGCCCCTGGAACAGCACGATGAGCGCCGCCGCCCCGCCCGCCAGCGTGAGCGCGCGCCAGAGCATCGCGCGCACCTCGCCCCAGTCCTCGCGCCCGCGCGCCCGGGCGGTCGGCCCGGTCGTGCCCATCCTCAGGCAGTTGAGCAGGTGGAAGAGGAAGTTGAAGATCATCGCGCCGATGGCGACCGCGCCGATGTAATAGGCCGCGTCGAGATGGCCCATCACCGCGGTATCGACCGCGCCGATCAGCGGCACCGAGACATTGGACACCACGATCGGCCCCGCCATGCGCCAGATGCGGCGCGACAGGGCCGGTCGGACGCCTAGCACGGGAGGATCCCCGTCAGGCAGAAGGGATCAACGATAGACCAGGGTCGGCAGGTAGAGCGCCAGGTCCTCATAGGCGATCAGCAGCGCCACCATGACCAGCATCGACACCACGAAGGGGATGGACCCGTAGGCGACGTCGTTGAACTTGCCGCCGCGCGCGCGGATGCCGTGGACGACATAGAGATTGACGCCGATGGGCGGCGTGATGAGCGCAGTTTCCATCAGCACGGTAATCATCACGCCAAACCAGACCGGGTCGAACCCCATCTGCACGACGATGGGAAAGATCACCGGCACGGTGGTCAGCATCATGGACAGCGTTTCCATGAACATGCCGAGGATCAGGTAGAAGACCACCAGCAGGATCATGAATTCGAGCGGCGTCAGGCCGAGCTCCGCCATGAAATTGATCATCGCCTGGGTCACGCCGATGAAGCCCAGCACGAAGTTCAGGAACACCGCCGCCAGGATGATGAGCATAATCATCGCCGTGGTGCGCATGGTGCCCTCGAAGGCCTCGCGCAGCATGGAGAGCTTGAGCGTGCGCGTCCATGCGGAGAGGATCAGGGCGAAGCACACGCCGACCGACGCCGCCTCGGTCGGCGTCGCCAGGCCGGCATAGATCGAGCCCACCACCACGACGAACAACAGAATCGGCGGCACGAGGTCCGGCAGGGTGCGGATGCGGTCGCGCCAGCTGGTCTCGATGCGCGCGCCGCCCCATTCGCGGCGCCAGAGGCAGGCGACCGCGATGGCGGTCATGAACAGCGCCGACAGGATGGCTCCCGGAATGATGCCCGCAAGGTAGAGCTCCGGCACCGAACTGTCGGTCAGCAGGCCGTAGAGAATGAGGTTGATCGAAGGCGGAATCAGGATGCCCAGCGTGCCACCGGCCGCCAGCGAACCCAGGAACAGGCGCTCATTGTAGGCGCGGCGCTCGATTTGC
>JAJECF010000040.1 GCA_022822125.1 Alphaproteobacteria bacterium | reverse complement strand
GAGGCCCGCCTCGCCACTCACCGCCGCCGCTACCATGCGGTGACCCGCGAGCGCATGGCCGCCGGGCTCTGTCCCCGCTGCGGTCAACGCGAGCCCGAGCCCTTCATGCGCGAATGCGGGCCCTGTCGCGACCGGCAGCGCAGCTACGAGTATCGCGGCATGCCCGACCTGCCGACGCAATACACGGTGATCGAAATCGCTACCGGCGTCGACCACGGCACATGGGACACCCTCATGGAGGTGGCCGCCGCGCTCGCCTTCGCGAAGCTCTCTCTCGGCGATGTCGAAATCATCACCGACGCCTCGCCCATGGCTGCCTTCGCCGGCCGCTGACTGATCCCGTCTCCCCCTTTCCCCACCTTGGCGGTCTCGATGCCGGAAGGTGGGGAAGGGGTTTTCGGTGCGATCCCTGCGGGCGGCCGGTCGACCGGTGCCCGCGTTCTTTCCTCCAGCAGGAGTTATCGCCCATGTCCGGTATGCCGGCTTCCGCCCTTCGCCCCGATGCGAACACCTATCTCGTTCACGTTTTCGGGCGCGGCCTCCAGGACGAGCACTATGTCATTGAGCGCTACCGCACCTCGATTGACGGCATCCGCCGGTTGCCGGGCGGAAAGGGCCGCCCCCTCACCCTGTCGCTGGCGACCGTGCGCGAACTCCGCCCTGCGCGCAATGAAATCCTCATCTGCAAGGGCGAGAAGACCCGGGACTCGGGGATCCAGTACTGGGGTTTCCTGGCCACCGATCTCTTCGCGGAAGGCCGGCGCAAGCGGTTCTGAGCAGCGCCGCCGGTCCGCCCATGCGCCCCGCCAACTTCAGCAAATAAGCGCAATTTTCAACCGTCACCTACACCCCGGGGCGTGATTCGCCTGACATCGCCATCACTGCTCTCTCTTCCCCGGTCACGGGCGGTCTTGATGCCGCAAAGATCGGGAAGGGGTCTTCCGGTGTGACTGCAACCAGCCACCCGGAGGATTTGTCCGATGCCTGACCCCACGCCCTCGACGCGCACATTCCGGATCGACGGAATCGGCCATGCCGGCGAAATCCTCGACACATGGTTCGTCGAGGCCCCCGATTTCGGGCAGGCGCTCTCGCGCCTCTCCGATACCCTGGCGGACCTTGCCGAAACCGTCGGCCGGGACGCCTACACGCTCCGCGATTGCGCCGACATCCGCACCACCGAAGTCGCCGCGCCGCCAGCACCGCCCGCACCCGTTTCCGCCGCCGGCTGATCGGGCCCGGCATTCTTCGCCCCGCTTCCCCGCTCCTGTCATCCCCTCCCGACCATTGCGGTATCGACGCCGGAAGGTCGGGAAGGGGCTTGTGCGGATGAGTTCCACAAACTCGCGATCCTGCGGGGCCGGTGCTGCTGGCGTCGGCAGGCCCGCCCCCCTATATTCCAACGAGGGAGTTCCCGCGCATGACCGAATTCGAAACAGCGACCATCGCCTACCAGAATTCCTCGCTCGACCTGCAGTGGTTCGCCTTCTGGGCGCAGATCGGCGTCGGCATGCTTCATGCCGTGCTGATCGGCATCGGCCTCTGGATGATGCACCGCGCGTCCAAGGAGCGGAACAAGTTGATGGACGAGGAGCGCGTTCGCGCCGACAAACGCCATAAGGAGGCGATGGACGACATCCGCACCCGCCACCAAGAGGCGAAGAATTGGCATGAGCAGGTGATGAACGATGGCCGCACCCGGCACGAAGAAGCCATGAACGAAAGCCGCGTTCGCCATGAGGAATCGATGACGGCTCTGAAGGCGCTGATCGCGCGCACGGCTCCGCCTTCGCCCCCTTCGGCCTCGCCCACCGGGTGATCCCCAGGGCGTCATTCGCCCGACATCGCTGTCTCTGCGCTCCCCCTTCCCGGCCTTGGCGGTATCGACGCCGCAAAGGTCGGGAAGGGGCTGTTCCGGGTGAGTTGTAACGGCTCGCAATCAACCTTGCAGGGAGCAAAGCATCATGAACGGTCTGAATCGCATCGACCTGATCGGCAATCTCGGCGCCGACCCCGACTTCCGCAGCCTCCAGGGCGGCGGCGAAGTCGCCACTTTCAACTTCGCCACCAACGAAGTCTACAAGGACCGCGAGACCGGCGACTACAAGCAGCAGACCGAGTGGCACAGGATCGTCGTCTTCCAGGAGGGCCTTGTGAAGATGCTGCGCAAGCACGCCGCCAAGGGCCGCCAGGCGCACATCACCGGGAAGGTGCGCACCCGGAAGTGGCAGGACCGTAACGGCAACGACCGCTACACCACGGAGGTCGTGGTCGGCCCGCGCGGCGCCATCAACTTCCTCGACAGCAAGCCGGACGGGGCGGCCAGCGGCAACCGCCCGCCGGCACCGCCCCTGGAAGCCTACGAGGACTTCGCCGCCTGAGGCATCGTCCCTCCGCCCCGGAACCCTCGGTTCCGGGGCTTTTCCTGTTTCCCCCCCTCGCATTTCGCCCCGAACCATCGCCGCCCCAGGGTCCGCCCGGGGCGGTTTTTTCCTTGCCCCCGTTCAGCGCCCCGAGGCTCCGGCCCCGGGGCGTTTTTCGTTGCCCCGTCCCAAGCTGTCCCCGCTGCGGGGATACCCGCATGCAGGCTTGCGCCAGCCGCTTCGCTCCGGCGGCCGGCACCGAGGGCGGAGAAGGCCGGTCCGTTGCCGGGCGGCGGCGATCCGCCGCCAGCGCCTGCGATGGCTGGCGGCGGGCCGCCGCGGTTTCTTCTCCGGTTTCCATCAGGTTACGGGCGGCAGCGCCGCCGCCCGAGGCCGGCAGCATTGACACCCCGGCCGGGCGCTGATGCCACCCCGGGGGTTGCAGAATTGACACCCACCGCCGGTCAGGCGGCGGCGCTTTCGGCCGCCTCGCACCCTGGCGGGGCGCGCTCGACCCGGTCGAGGCCGTCGGCCTGCCGGGCGCCCCGCATACCGGGCGGGCCCGGAACGGTCCGCGGCGGCCGGCCGTGGTCACGATCCCGGCGCCGTGCCGGCCGCGAGGCAGAAAAGGTGGGGAAGGGGTTATCCGGGCGGAATCGCGGCCAACCCGGTCCGCGACCCTGACCCCGAAAGGATTTCGGAAATGACCGCCCTGCTGGACCCCGCCTTCGACGCGCTCGACGAGCGCGACCTCTTCGACTGGATCTACGACAGCGTGATCCTCGACGAGATCTCCGGCGGATCCTTCAACCCGGGCGAGGGCTGTTACACCTTCGCCGCCTGCGAACACGGCGCGCTTCGCCACTGGCGCCGTGAGCACCCCGACGGCGGCAATCATTTCGGTCCCTGGCCCGAGGAGGCCGAGGCCCGGCTCCAGCGCGCCATCGCCGACAGCCCCTGTCCGCCCTTCTGATCCTTGCCTGCCCGGCGCCGAAAGGCGTCGGGCTTCCTTTCTGTACCGGCCTCCGACACCAGCCGTTTCCCTTTCCCGCCCGTGCGGCGATCCCTCGCCCGCTTCGAGTTCTCGCCCTCCCCGCATGGCCCTTCGCGACCGTACCGGCCGAGAGATCGGTTCCGCTATCCGGGTTCCTGCCAGGCCCTCCGCAAGCTCCGGTTCTGGCAGGAACCCGGAAGCCTACGCCTCCGAGCCCCATCGATTCCCAATCCCCCGGAAGCCCCGATGGTTGCCAGCTTCCATATCGGAACGTATTCTCGTGGAACCGTGTAAATGTGATGGAATAGAGGCGGCACACCTGTGCAATCAATAGCATTATCAAAAGTCAATGATGTCAAGGACTTGCGCTGCCGTTGTATTTCGGACGGCACCGCGCATGGAACACCAGGAAATCACCATCAGCTGCAATCGCCTGCCACGCTCCACTCGATACACGCAAGTTGGCTATCTTTGCGCCTGCCGGTTACATGACAGGAGCCCGGACGATGGTAGCGAGGATCAACAAACTGGCCGATGAACATCTCTATACCGGGCGTCGCCCGCCCCATGCGGGCAAATGGCACAACCCGTCAGGGCTCTTCCAGCTTGCGGATGGCGGGGCCGTTTCCGACCGGGACTTTCTCTCGCTATGGAGGGGCTTCGCGCCGGTCGATGGCTGGCCCCTGTCAAGCCGGGCCCGCACCCGGACCCATTCGCCCGGCTTCGACGTCGTGCTCTCGCCCGACAAATCGATCTCGGCGCTCTGGGCCGTCTCTCCGGACTTCGACCGCAAGCGTATCGAGCGCGCGGTCATGGACGCAGCCACGATCACGCTCACGCAAACCGTCTTCCGCCATTGCGCGACCACGCGCACCGGCAAGGCCGGCAAGAACCGCCGGGTCGAGACCGGCGACATCCTTGCTGCGATCTTCCCGCATCACGTTTCCCGCGAACTCGATCCGCAACTGGACGTCAGCTGCATCGTCTTCAACTTCGTGCAAACGCACGGGGACCTGAAGTTCCGGACCCTGCACGGATATCCCATCTACTCCTGGAGGAAGGCGATCGGCGCCATGTTCCGCAACCGTCTCGCGCACCGCCTGCGCAGCCGGATCGGTCTGGAAATGGAGCGCCATGGCACGCATGGCGAATACATCCGCGTTCGCCGCATGGATCCGGGTCTGGAAGAGTTATGGAGCAAGCGGAAGGCGAGGCTGAAAGCTCATGTCAACGCCGTTCACACTGCATGGAGAACGCCCGATCCGGCTGCCTCCGGCACCGGCGCGTCCACGACCACTGCCCTGCGCATCAAGCGAACAGCCACAGAAAACGATATTGCCCGGCTCAGGACCGAAGCAGCCGGGATCGCCGATCCCGACCTCCTGCACGCACGGATCGTCCGGTCGGCATTCAGCGACGTAACCGAACAGGAGCGCGACGGCGTGCGCCGGGAGATCGACGACATTCCCCGGAAGCTCGCCGCATCGGACCTGGTCTTCAACACGGCCGATATCGTCACCCGGGTGGAGAACGCCGCCGGCGGTCTGTTCGACGACACCGCCATGAGCGAGTGGCTGGAATACGCCCTCGCCGCCGACAACCTGCTCCCGCTGGAATACGACGATCCCAATCCCGACGCCGTCGCGGACATGACCCGCAAGCGCCTGTTCACGACGCGCGACATCCTGGACGCCAGCCCGGACCACAAGCGCCTCTCCGGCCTGTCTGCGCAGGAGAACACGCAGCACCCGGCCGCGGAGCCTGCTCAATGGTAGCGACGATCGCCAAAATGGCCGTGCCGACCTACTACATCGAGAGCCAGGCGGCGCATGAAGGCTACTACACCGGCGGCGGCAAGGAACGTCCGGGCGAATGGTACAACCCGACCGGGCTGTTTCGCCTGAAGGACGGCGGCCTCGTATACGAAAAGAAGTTCTACGCCCTTTGCGGCGGCTATTCGCCCGAGCTCGACGGCACAAACCTCGTACGCAACGCCGGCTCGGAGAAGCGTTCTCCCGGCTTCGACATCACCTTCTCCGCCGACAAGTCGATATCCGCGTTGTGGGCGATCACGCCCAGGGCAGAGGATCGCGAGAAGATCGAACGCGCCATCATCGATGCCGCGCGCTGTGCTCTCGACGAGACTGTCTTCCAGCATTGCGCGACCACGCGCCTCGGTCCCGACAGCAAGAACCTTCGCATTGAGACCGGCGACATGCTGGCGGCGACCTTTCTGCACCGCACCTCGCGCGAAGGCGACCCCCAGCTGCATGTCCACGCAACGATCTTCAATATCGTAAAGACTCATTGTGACGGCAAATACCGCGCCCTTCACGGATATCCCCTCTATTCCTGGAAGAAGGCGGCCGGCGCGGCGTTCCGGGGCCACCTGGCCCACATCATGCAGGAGCGCCTCGGCATCGCCATGGAGCGCCACGGGCCTGAGGGCCAATACAGCCGTATCCGCGAGATGGACCCGGACCTGGAACAGCAATGGAGCAAGCGACGCGCCCAGCTCGTTGCAACCGTTGCCGAACATCTTGGCGAGGAAGCGCTTTCCAACCCGGCCCAGATGGCTGCCGCGACGCTCGCCACCCGCTCGCGAAAGCCCGAAGGGAGCGAGACGACAGAGGACGACATCGAGCGCTTCCTGAAAGAAGCTGCGGAGACCGTCGACGTCCATGAACTCAGAGATCGCATTTACGCTGCCGGGATCGAGGAACTCACCCACGAACGCATCGCGGAAATCCACGACGAGATCACCGCCATTCCCGGGAAGCTCGCGCGGATGGAGGCGGTCTTCAACGTCCCGAACATCATGGAGAAGCTCGAAAACGCGCTGGCCGGCGCGGTCGATCGGGAGGCCATGGGGCGCTGGCGCGAGGTCGCCCTCGGCAATGCCGAACTGGTCTCCCTCCAATATCCGGAGCCCGGCATCGAGGCCCAGGCCGGCATGGCGCACAAGAGGATCTTCACGACAAAGGACACGCTCCGCGCCGAGCACACGCTGCGCCACGTTTCGGGCCTTTCCGTTTCGGACCACACCCAGGCCGTCGACCCCGAAAAGGTCGCCCGGCTGCTCAAGGAACTCGGCAACCGGGGCAAGCGCTTCAGCGCCGAGCAGCGCAAGGCCATCCACTACGCCGCCGCGGACTCCGGGCGCATCGCCCTCATCGAAGGCGCCGCCGGCAGCGGCAAGTCCCACGTGCTCGGTCCCCTTGCCGACCTCTGGCGAGCCGAGGGCCGCAACGTCCGCGCGCTTGCTGTCGCCTGGTCCGTCGCGGTCGAACTCGCGACCGACATGAACGCGCCGCCCAGCGCCGTCCACCCCTTCCTGCGCGACGTCGCCAAGGGCAATGTCGAGCTCGGGCCCGACACCGTCCTCGTCGTGGACGAGGCCGGCATGCTTTCCACTAGGCAGACCCTGCAGCTGGCCAGGCTGAGCGAGCAGACGGGTTGCAAGCTCGTCCTGGTCGGCGACACACAGCAGCAGCAGCCGATCGAGGCCGGTCCCGGGATGCGCATCGTCAGAGACCGGGTCAAGGGCGTGCGCATCGACCGCATCCGCCGCCAGGTAGCGACGCTCGAGGACTGGCTGCGCGAGGTGGACGGCCTTCCGGCCGAGGAAGCCATGGAAAAGGCGACGGCGATGACCCGCGAGGAGCGCGAGGCCGCCCGCGAGCGGTTCCGCGCCATGAACCGTGAGCGGCGCAAGGCGGGCGAGAAGCCGCTCCGGATCGAGCGTCCCTGGCAGCTCGGAATATCGGCGCTGCTCCGCCACGGCGCCATGCAGCAGGCCTTCACCGAGCTCCACAAGCGCGGCCGCCTGGCGCTTGCGGAGGGCAAGGATGATGCGCTCCTGCGGCTCGTCGCCTACTGGTCCGCCTGGAGCGCCGAGAACCCGGAGCGCGAGGCCGTCGTCATGGCGCGCACCCGCGCCGACGTGCGCGCGCTGAACGCCCTGCTCCGCGCCCGGCACCATGCCGCGAGCGCTTCTCCCGACTACGATCCCGCGAGGGACTCCGCCGTCATCCGGATCCACCGTTTCCGCGACCGGGGCAAGGCCGTCGAGGACGATTTCGAGGTCCGGCTCGGCGACCGCCTCCGGATCGGCTCCACCGTTCCGCATCTCGGCCTCTACAACCGCGACGTCGTCACCGTCACCGGGCTCGAAAAGCGCCAGTCCGCGGACGGCGGCGCTCAGGTTCTCATCACGGCCAGGACCCGTGACAGGCAAACCCGCAAGGAGCGCACGATCCGCTTCGAGCCGGGGGAAATCCGGAACTATATCGGCGAGATCACCATCGACTACGCATATGCCGCGACCACCACCGCCGCCCAGGGCCTGACCCTGGACGCCGCCTTCCTGCTGCTGGACGATGGCATGGCGCGCGAGACGACCTATCCGGCCGCCACCCGGCACACGCGCCGCCTGCAAGTCGTCGCCGACCGGCTGCCGGCGGCGATCGCCATCGCCGGCGCCACGCCCGACGGCGAGCCGGGGCGCGAGGTCTCCGACGAGGAAGTCCTCAACTGGCTCGGACGGCTCTGCGGGCGCTCGCAGCCCAAGCTGGCGGCCATCGACCACATCCTGGCCGCCAACGAGCAGGAATATCTCGCACAGGGCGAACTGGAGCTCGGGCGCGACCCGATCGAGCTCACCCTTCCAGCCAACGACGCGATGGAGCCCGGCACTGCCGGCAGCGGACCGCGCCGCCCCGGGGATAACCCCGGCCTCTCCGTTCGCCGGCACGCGGATCGCGCCGCCGTCCAGCGCATCATCGCCGCGTCCAACCGCCAGCTCTCCCGGAACGCCGACCAGGCCGAAGCCTTTGCGCTCGCTGCCGACATGGAGTCGGTCGAGGCCGAATGGGCCGAGATCGCCGCGCAATCCTCCCCGGCGCCCGACATCCTGCCGCGCGTCCAGAACACCCTCGAACGCCACAAGCACATCCTGCACCGCGTCCGCGTCTTCCTGCGCAGCCCGACCCCCACGCGCACCCGGGAACAACACCACAAGCGCATCTCCCGCGCCGGCCTCGATGGCTTCGCCAGGCTCCGCCGCAACATGCGCAACCGCTGGCGCGCGAGCCTCCGCGAAGAAGAGGCGGCCCGGGCTCACCAGGCCTTACGGCAGGCCGACACCCGCAGGCTCTCTGGACTCCTCCAGAACGACTGGACCGAACTTCGCGCCCGGGCCGGCCAAGACTTCCTCGCCCTTCTCTCGGACCCCGAGCACGCGGGCCTCATTCGCCGGACCGCTGAGCTCGCCGGCAGCAGCGCCGCTGACCGCCAGATCACCCGCGACGCAGAGTATTTCCTGCGGGGACATCTCGCTTCCTTCGCCGCGCCGCTCCGCCACTCCTGGCAGGCCCTCCAGCCCACCGCCCTCGACAAGGTCTGGACTCCGCAGGACGTCGCCGCCTACCGATCGCTCCTCGGGCAGTCCCATGCGCTTGTCTCCGCCATGGCGGCCGTTCCCGCCCTGCACATCGACCGCGAATTGCTCCGCCAACGCCTTCTGGGCGCGCCCACCTACCGCGAGGCGCTCCGCAGCCTCGTGCGCGTCCTGGACAGCGAGGAGGACCTCATCCAGCGCCGGGAAGCGCATATGCCGCGTTCTTCTCTGGCCACCGGCCGTCTGGCAGCCCATATCGCCTCCCTCGACGCCGCCAGGCGCCTCCCCGGCCTCCGCGAAGAGGCGCGCAAGGAAATCGGCCGCATCATTCGCGACCACAGGCGCTCACGCCGGGACGCCGGCGTCACCCGAAACGACGCGCCCTGGCCGACAGACGAGCAGATCGCGAAGCGCATCGCCGCCAACGAGCAGCTCCGCCCCGCCTGGCAGGCCCTTCGCGAAGCAACCCGCAACGATCGCCTATCCGCCCTCGAACGTCCCGAACATCCCCAACTGGTGCGCCTCACCGCGCAGCACGCCGCCGATCCCTCCCTCGACCCCGACACGGCCCGCATCATCCGGACCTACCTGGTTCGTCACCTGCAGCAGATCGACAAGGCGCTCGACGAGGCCGCCGGCGCCATCGTCCCCGACGTCAGTCAATACCGATGGACGCCGGGGGAATTCCTCCAGTACCGGCGCCTCCGGAGCCGGGCACGCACCTTCTCACGCGAGCTCGCCGGCCTTCCTGCCGATCTCCCCCTCCAGGGCCTTGCCCGGAACAAGTGGGGCTACTGGCTCGCCAGCACGCCCAGAACGACAAGGGCGCTCGACATGCTGGTCCACTCGCTCCGGACCGAAGACGCCGCGATCCTTGCCCGCGAGACCCTGCTGCCCCGCTCCACCCTGCCCACCCAGCGCCTTGCGCGTCACATGGCCTCCCTGGCCGCTGCCACCCGCCTTGACGGCCTCGCTCACGACATGCGCCAGCTGCTTCAGGACCTACGGCGCCGCCATGTCGAGGCCCGCCAGGCCGCCGGCGTTTCCCGGGACGACGCAGCCTGGCCCTCGGACGCCGCCGCCAGGCGTGCCGCCGACGGCCTCGCCCTAAACCGATCCTGGAAGGACCTGCGAGCCACTGCCGGGGACGACCCGCTCGCACTGCTCGATGATCCCCGACACGCGGTTCTCATCCACGACACAGCCGCCTACATCCGGGCCACGGCGCCCGCCCGGGCAACGACGGTCCAGCTTCACAGCCACATGGAGGCCCTGCACTCCGCCCTGGATACGCAATGGCGCAACCTGCGGCCCGGTACCGACTCTCCACCCTGGACCGTCACCAGATTGCGCAAATACGCACAGCTCCACGACCGCATCCGCGCCTTCTCGGTCATCATCCGGGAATTGCCCGACCCCTTGTGTCCCGCCTCTTTCAACGCCCACGCCCGCACCTGGCGCGAACGCCTGCGGTCCGCGCCCTCCGTCGAGACCGCCATCATCTCCGTCATCAAGACCATCCCGGCCGAGAAGCAAATCCTCGAAGAACGCGAACGCACTCTGCCCGGTTCAACCCTCCAGACACGGCGCCTCGCCGACCATATGGCCGCCCTCGAACTCCTCGCCAGCCGCGAAGAAGTCGCGCCGGAAAAGAAGGCGGGTGTTCTCGCAATCCTCGAACGTCACCAGGCCGCCCGCGCCGCCGCCGGCGTAACCGTCACGGACCATGACTGGCCCGCCACCGCCGCCGAGGCCGTCACCACCGAAAGCCGGCGCCTCCGCGCAGCCTTCGACCGCCTCGACGAAGAATCCGGCGAGACGCCCCTCATCTACCACCCGGGCACCGCCAGTCTGCTCCCCGGCATCGATCACCTCCTCAACACCGAACTCCTGTCTTCCTCCGACCGCCAGTACTTCTCGATGCTTGGCCAGATTATCGAGAGCGAAACCCGGGTACGCGACAGCATCCACCGTAACATCGAGTACGCCCGCGCCCACCTGCAGGAGTACGCCGCTATCCTTGACCGCCATTCCGCCCGCAGCGCCGAACAACCTTCCGAGCCGCAACCGGGCCCCCGCGGCATCCGGGGCGCCGCCCGCCGCCTGCGGGAATCCGCGCAACGCCGTATCGATGCCATGGACCCGCTCAAGGTGGAAATCGAGCGCCGTCGCCGCATCCGCGAGAACCAGCCCCGATCCCTCCTCCGTTCAGACCCCGATTTCCGAAAATGGGACATCCGCGCACAGCAGCTCGTTGCTACCCTGGACGCCTCCCTCGCCGCCGAAACCGAGAACCACCGCGCACACGTCGATCGACGCCGCCTCGACATCGCCGACCTGCGGAGCGAACTTGCAGCCATCCGCGTCGCCGGCCTCGACTCGCTCCGCGCGCCCCACCAGATCGAGGTTCCCGACGCTGGCGCTTCTGCCATCAAGGATCAGCGCTTCGATCCGGGTCGCCTTCTCCCGATCCTTCAACGCGCCCTCAAACCCCAGGACGAGCGCGAGCCCGAAGCGGTGGCCGAACTCGCCCGCTGGAACCGCGCCTATCCGAAGGAAACCCTCGCCTCCTTCCGGCGCTTCCTCGACCAGGCCGCCGAGTTGCCCTATGAAATCTCTACTGCTCGTTTGGCCGCAGGCCTCTCGCCCGAGCTCGCCTCCGCCCTCTCCGGCTTGTCCCAGGAGATTTACCGGCGCGAAGCCGAGGTCCTCATCCGTCAGCAGACCCTCATCCAGGACCGCGGCATCTCATTGTGACCTCGGTTACGGGCCATGTTGAACCCCATATCAGGGTCTCGCAGCTGAACTGAGGTATGCCCGCAAGGGGGCCGCTGGCATGACGCAGCATTCCGAACTGGAAAACATAGGAATGATTGGCCACATGTCCTTCATTGAGGGACGTCAGCTCATCGTACATCGGGTGCTGCGGTCCCTGGACCGGATTGCGGCGGGCGATACTGTCGGCCTGAAGCGCGGGGGCGGCCACATTGTATGCCAGAATTGGCGCGTTGACATCGGTAACGTCGAGGTGAAGCGAATTCCCGGGTCCGGATAGCCTGGGCCCTTTGTGAAACGGCCTACCCATGTGGCAAAATCACCCTCCCTCCGGCATTCGCCGGGCAACCTCCCGAACGCGGAAGGCGCGCCCAAATGTCCGATATCGAAGGTCCCGCCAGCCCCACCACCGGCACGTCCCAGGTCATGGACCACATGGGCTCTGGTGCTTCCCCCTCCTCACGCGAATATGACGGCCGCGACGCCGGCGACGTCGACGCCGCCCGGGCCGGCGTCGACCTCCTCTTCACCGCGATCGGCACCACCCTATGCGCCGATGCCTCGCCCCTGGCCTTCGATCGCGACCGCCTTCGCGACCGCCTTCTCTGGGGCGTCGTCGACCAGCTCCGCAGTCACGTCTCGCGCCTTCAAGCCCGCCTCGATCGCCGCCTTGAGCCTCCGAAGGACGAAGAGCACCAAACGCACTCTTCCGACGACGACATGGATGCCCACGACGCCGAATTTCTCCCGGCGCACCAGGCCGAAAACATCCAGAATCAGATTGCCGTCCTGCGCGGAGCCCTCGAACACGGCCTCAACCTCTATGGCCAGATCGTCGGCCGTCCCTGGCTCACCCGGCAGGGCTCTCTTGACGCCCAATTCACCGACGCCTCCTACGGGGCCCAGATCGACGCCGCCACCTTCTTCGCAACCCGCGAGGACCGCTGGAAACCGGCACCCGATACCCTGACCCGCGTCCAGGAAGCGGCGGACGAGGCCCGCGACAGGCGCGCCGCGCTGCGCGCCTCCGCATCCGCCCGCGATTCATCCTCCACATTCGATTCACCGACCGAAGAGGCTCCCGCCGTCAACACCGGTCGTTCGCTCGACGCCGCGGTCCAGATGTTCCACGCCCTCGCCTGGATCTATCCGGACGGCACCCAGCTCCAGGACGAACGCGCTGCCGGCGCCTGGCGCATCGTGCGCATGCTCGATGCCAACGCCGAACTTTCATCCGATGACGCCTTCCGCCGCATGCGCGATCACCCGGCCTTCGGCCAGGCCCCTGACGACCAGGCCGTCCAGGACTTTGACGACGCCACCCGGGCCTCCCTGGTTCAAACCGAGTATCTCGCCCAGGCAACCGACGCCGCTGCAGCGCTCTATCTCGAAACCACCGAACACGAATGGAAGCGCGACGATCCCGCCATGAGCGCCGCCGGCGGCCCGCGCACGCGCACAACCCTCACAGGAACCGACTACGCCTCCGTCAAGCGTGCCGCAGATCTCGGACACCCCGCTCCTCTGCCCCTCGACGGACCGCATGTCCTCGTCGTGGGCGATGGGGACCTCGCTCCCCAGATCGCCCGCGAGACAGTCGTCCCTGCCCTCAATCGCCTCCGCGAGCGAATTCCGGGAATGGTGTTGCACTACGGCGCCCGCCTGCAAGACAAAGGCGGCAAGCCGCGCCTTCAGGGCGTCGATCCCGCGATCCGCCGCTGGGCAACCGGCCGCCGCGTCCCCCTCATACCCAATCCGCCCCGGTGGGACCCCGAGCACAAGCGCTACAATATCCACGCCCGCGACGACGCCTGGATCACCCTCAAGCCCGACCTGGTCGTTGACTTCGGCGGTCGCGGCAACGCCCATAACCGCTTGCTGGCGCTTGCCAACAACAACGGAATTCCCGTGCGCACCGCGCCTGCCCGTATCCACACCGCCCGTGCTGCGCAGGATCAAGCGCTGGCTACCGCTCCCTCGCCCGACCCCGCTCCGGAGCCCGAATGGCTTGGCCTCATAACCACGCCACAAAGACTGTTCCATGCCACCCAGAGCGGATGGCTGTCTCCCCTTTCAGGAACCGGCACCGTTCTCGGCCGCGAGACCTTTGTCTCCGAAGACCGCTCCTCCACCACGGCCTCCATTCCAGTCCGCCTCACCTTCGATCCTGACCTGATTCCATTCCCGCACGCCTGGCGCGATCTTGAGCAAGGCGTCCTCGCCACACGGGAGGGTCGTGACATCGCCGCAGTCCGATGGCGCGCACCATTGCCCATGGCAGCCGTCACGAAAATCGAAGTCGCCTCCCAGGAACACAAGACACGCCTCCTCGCCACCGCCCATGACCTCTCGGAATTCTCCCTGCCTCCCATCGAGGTCCAGGTCAGTCACCCCCCTGTCAATCCGCCCACAGCCCGGCCCCCCGGGAACCGTCAAGTCCAATCCCTCCAGCTCCCGGACCGGATCAATTCCATTCAGGGAGCCATGGCCATGGCAGCCTGGGCCGCTCCCGACTCCGAGCCCTGGACCGAACTCCTCGACCACGCCCTCAACGGCAACGCCGCGGCGGCCTCCGCCGCTGCCCGCGCCCTCGATGCCGGCTGGCTGAAATTCCCCTGGCTCTCTTACGACGATGCCAACGACGCCCCTTCGCCTGCGGGCGACCAGGAACGCCTCTGGCGCGCGGCCCTTGAATGCATGCAGCCCGGCAACAGCGACGTTGCCCCTACCGAACTCGCCGAGAGAATCGCCGCCGCCTCCTCCCTCGACGCCCCGAATCCCGTCGCCGAAGCCTGGCTCAATCAAACACGCCGGCTGCTCGCGCACGAGGAACGCCTCTCGTCCCGGGAATCACCGGACAACGGCCCGGGCCTTGCCATCCAGCTCGCCTTGCTGCAACCGGGATCCGTCGGTTTCCGGATGTGGACCGCCAGCCTGCCCAACCTGCCCGCCCCGGTATGGTGCGCCGCCTCCACCCTCTGCGGCTGGCGCCTCGGCTACCGCCTTGTTCCCGGGCCTCTTCGGGGCACCCCCGAACTCCAGCGAACTCTCTCGACCCACGCTCTTGCCGCTTCCTGGCCTGACCGCACCGCGCCCCTGCCGCCCACCGAGGCCGTCGCAACCGAGCCACCGGACCAACAAGCGTCCGCTCAGCCTTATACAGAGAAAAGGCCTCTGCGCTGGGCTGGCATCGGCTCCCGCGAAACACCCGGCGCCGTTCTTCAGGATATGACAGAGCTTTCCCGCCAGATGGCGGCCGCTGGCTTCCACCTCTCGTCCGGAGGCGCACGGGGCGCCGACACGGCTTTCGCCGCCGGCACTCCGGCCGACCAGCGGACCATATGGCTTCCCCTGCCCGGATTCCAGGGCCTCCGGGGCCCCGACTGCCACACTCTGCCGCCCGATCGCCTGCAGGAATGCCTCAAGATCGCCGAGCGGCTTCACCCCGCCTGGCACAGATGCGATGACTTCACCCGCAAAGCCCATGCCCGCAACGTCGCGATACTTCTCGGCCCCAATCTCGACAACCCCGTCGACGCCGTCGTCTGCTGGACCGTGGACGGAAAAATCCAGGGCGGTACCGGCCTCGGCCTCTTGATAGCCCGGGAATGGAAGATCCCCGTCTTCAACCTCGCCACACTTTCCAGGCAACAGGCATGGACCGAGCTTCAGCGCCTGCACCAATCTCCCGCTCCCGAGCGCGCCGTGTTGGCGACCGAACTCTCCACCCGCCACGCAGACCGCGAGCAACGCCACGTCCTCCGAAACCGGCGCGCCGTCGCCGAGGTCCGGGCAATGCGCGCCGGCCAGCCGACCCCGTCCCGCGACGAACTCGCCCGGCAACACGAGAACAGCGAGCGCCGTGCCCGGTTCGGTCGGCTGTACCAGCTCACTTCCGATCAGCTCGAGACGGCCCTCACCCGCATCACCGAACAAATGGTCTCCCTCGACCAGGCACAGAACGCCCGCGCTCCTCACCACCCGGTTGATACCGACATTCCTGTCCGGCTTGCTGCGCTCAAGGAGACCTACATCCACGCCACACAGGCCCTCATCTACAGGACCGGTGAAGAACGTCGCCAGGAACGCGACACCGAAGCTCTCGCCCACCGCTCGCCCGCTTCAATCACCAGGGAGCGGGCACTCACGGCAATGCACTCCCTCTGGCGCCTGACCGAAGAAGGCCCCCTTGCAACCGAACCCAACCGCCTTCTGCGCGAAGCCGCAAAGGCCTTCAACGCCCAGCACCGCTCCGTCGACGAGCGCCTCGCAGCCGAGCGCCGCGAGCGCGCGGGCCTGAACCTCGAAAACACTCCCGGGTCCGAGCGGGAGCACCTTGCGCTCGCCCGAAGCGAACCGGACCAGGAACAGAGCGGCGAGGCCTTCGAGTACATGCTCTCGCCGGCCGAACTTCAGGAGAGAGATCATGCCTACCAGCAACTCGTCGCCCGCAGCGAACATCTCGGCCTGGCCGCCTCAACCGCCGAGCTCTTCGCCAAGGCCGGGACGGTCGATATGTCCCGGCGTTTCGATCAGCGGGACCAGAGGCGCACCCGGCACCTAGACGGCGCCAACACCCCCGAAGAAATCCAACGGCGCCACTCCGAGCTTCGCGCTGCGCATCGCCAGTTGATCGACAACATCTACACCAATATCGCCACGCTCTGTCCCGACGACCATCCCAGCGCGGCCGAGGCCAACGACCTCGTTCCCTCCGACCGCGACATGCTGCTCTCGCGGTTCGCGGCCATCTTCCGCACCCTCGAGCGTGAGGTGGACAAGTCCCTGCTTTACATCTCCAGGACCGGCAAGGGCGCCAATCGCATGCCTCGCCTCCGGGAGACCGCCTCCTACCTCCGGGAACTGTCGGCATATGCGGAGAAGGCCGTTTCCAAATGGACTGACCTTCGCCCGCATGCCTGGGTGCCCGCCACCACGCAGAGCGCCGGCGACTGGCTCATGGCACGCCAGAAGCGCGCACGCGATCTCCACAAGACCGAAACCCTCGCCCCTGACGGCCGCCACCTGGCCATCGTCGGAGGCCGATCCCTCGGGCGCCAGCACGACCAGCGCATCGCCGAGCTGCTCAACGCCGAGCGCGCCCGCACGCCCGACACCCCCCTCGTCATCCACTGCATCAACCACGAGGGGGCCGGCCTGCACGCCGCCGAATGGGCCGCCATGCATGGCGTCGCCTGCGTTACGCACCGCCCGACCAACTATGCCACGCACCACCTCCAGGCCCGCGACACGCTTCTGATCGGCATCCCGCCCGCCACTCTGTGGGATTTCGGCACCGACAAGGACCGCGCCGCGTCCGCGCTCGTCGAAGCCGCCCGCAACGCGCCTCATCCGATCGAAATACGGAACATGGAACCCGATATGGACAGGCTGCTTTCGCACGACATCCTCATCGACCCTCCGGAGGTCGTTGACCGCGAGTGCGCCCGTATCCGGGAGGCCTGGGAAAACGCCGACGTCGCCGCCGGCGAAACCGCCCTCATCTACCAGCCCGGCATCGAATCGCTCAAACCCGACATCAACCGCGTCCTGACAAGCCCGCACCTTGCACCCGGCGACCGCAGCTTCCTCACGAGCCTCAAGGCTGTCCTGGAAAGCGAGACCCGCGTCCGCGACCAAATCGTCGGCGCGATCTCCCGGGGCCGCGAGCATCTCGCTCATTACCAGGCCATCCTCGAACGCCATGGACCAACGGAACCCGGAACACCCCTTAAGAGCACCAGTTCCGAATATCGCCGCTGGGACGTGCGCGCCGAGCAGATCGTTCAGACCTTCGACAACTGGTTCGCCAACGAGGATCCCGCCCACCGCGACCATATCGACCGCAAGAGAGTCGACCTGGTCGACATCGCCGAGGAGCTCCGCGCTGTCCGCCGGGCTGCCCGTTCTCCCAACCGGGAGCCCCACCAGGTCGCGCTGCGCCCCGGCTCCAACGATATCGTCCAGGACCAGCGCCTCGACCCCGGCCGGTTCGCCGGCCTCATCCGCCAGACCTTCCTGCCGGAAGACGAACGCAATCCGGAGGCGGTCCACGAATTCGCCCGCCAGAGCCGCGCATGGCCAAAGCAATCGCGCTCCATGGTCCGTGACTTCCTCGACCACGCCGCCGAGACCCGGGAGCCCATATCCACGCGACGCATAACCCATGGCCTTCCCCCGGCCCTCGCTGCCGGCATCGCCCACATCAACGAGGAAGTCTGGACCCGCCAGGCTGCTGCGATCGCCCAGCGCCAGGCCGTGCGGGAACAGGGCAGGGGACTCTCGGCATGAATGCCGGCGACCCGCCACCTTCCCTTCCCGCAAATGCTCCGGCCGCCGACCGCTTCGTCGAACGCTACGGCGCCGAGCACTCATTCTGGGAAGACGTCGAAAAGCGGTGGATGGTCGACGACGACGAGCACCGTATCGCCCTCGCCCCGGCCAGCCGCATCGTCGACTACACCGGCGCCTCCAACCCGAACAGCCTCCTCGTCACCTGGAAGGACAGCTCGGCCATCCTGGTCGCCTGTCTGGGCACGGAAGACGAGACCTGGGATTACGCCGACGCATTCCCTCGCGTTCGGGGATTCCATTTCGGCCCGAACCCAAACGCTTACCCGTCCTGATCGTCATCTTCACCAAGCGGAACCCGAAACCCCGGCGCATACTGTCTATCGGACGCAACATGTCCTGCCTGATCGCTGAAATCCGCTGACTGAGAAGGCGACGATCAGGCTTGCAGTATCATTATGCCTCCGGAGCCAACCCAAGCGAGCGTGAGGCGTTTCGGCGCTGTTGGCGCAAGAGCCGCAAAATGGCGGCGGATGCCGGCGTGACACTGCTCCGAGGGCGTCACGCCGCACGTGCGCGTCGCGCCAGCGCCAAGTCATAGTCGCCCTGCATCCTGACCCAGAAGTCAGCGCTTCCCCAGCCGAGCGTTTCAAGCGCCAGCGCCATCTCGACCGATACCGCCGCTTGGGCGTTCAGGACACGAGAGAACGCCGCACGCGAGACCCCAAGCTGCCTCGCCGCTTCCCCGACAGTCCAACCCATCGCCTCGACGCTCTCGCGAATGCACTCGCCTGGATGCACCGGAGTCATACCCATTTCCATCACAAGCTCCTCAGTGATAGTCGACCAGATTGACATCCATCGCCTCACCGGCCTCGAAGCGGAAGACGATGCGCCAGTTCCCCGACACGGCCACGCTCCAGTAGCCTTGGTATACGCCTCGCAATGGATGCAGCCTAAAGCCGGGTTGGTCCATGTCGCGCGGCTGTCGGGCGGAGCGCAGCATGTAAAGGATGCGGCGTATCCGTGTGACAAGTGCCGGGTGCAGGCTGCGTCCGTCGTTGTGTTCGTAGAGCCGCCGCAATCCCTTGTGCCTGATGTGCATGAACCGGATGTATCGTGGCGCGCGTCACTATTCAACCATTTGGCGCTGATTCATGCACCAGGATAGGCGACCTTTGTTGCGATCGCCGGGGATTGTGTATTGTTGTTTTCGACATGGGATAGGGAAGGGATTTCATGGGCTCATTGGGGTTCTTCGAGCGTCTTTCGCAAACGTTCGTTTGCGACACATGCTGATCGGCTACGCCCGCGTCTCGAAGGCCGACGGCAGCCAGTCGCTCGATCTGCAGCGCGACGCGCTCCTGGCCACTGGCGTCGACGAGGACCGCATCTATGCGGACCGCGCCTCCGGCAAAAAGGATGAACGGCCGGGTCTCGAGTCTTGCCTGAAGGCGCTGCGAAAAGGCGATGTCCTGGTCATTTGGAAGCTCGACCGGCTGGGGCGCAGCCTGCATCACCTGGTGAAGACGGTGACCGAGCTCTCCGACCTCGGCGTCGGCCTCAAGGTCCTCACCGGCCAGGGCGCGCAAATCGACACGACCACCGCGGCCGGGCGCCTCTCGTTCGGCATCTTCGCCGCGCTTGCGGAATTCGAGAGCGAACTCATCCGCGAGCGAACCGTTGCCGGGCTCCGGGCCGCACGGGCCCGAGGGCGTAAAGGTGGACGGAAGCCGGCCCTGACAAAGGCGCAGGTTCGTACGGTTCAGGCGGTCATGGCGCAACGGGACACATCAGTCTCGGAACTGTGCAGCGAACTCGGGATCTCGCCCGTCACTCTTTATCGCTATGTCGATCCGCAGGGGAACCTGCGTGACCATGGCAAGCGCGTCATCGGCGCTTAGAGTGTCATTTGGCACTCATCCGTAATCGACCCCAGGAAGCGGCCACCGATTACCAGGACGGGCTGGTCGTTCGTAAGCGGTGTGTCGGGGTCACCTTCTGCTTGGGCGGGTATTTGAGACTTCATTACGTGGGATGAACGTATGGGAGTTTCTCCATGGAGCGCACTACGGAGTTTTTCCGCCCGGTTGAGGTGATCGGAGGGGTGAAAGG
>JAJECF010000184.1 GCA_022822125.1 Alphaproteobacteria bacterium | reverse complement strand
AGACGAGCCCTATGCGCCGGGCGCATGCCGATCATGACAATTCATGACACTGCGCGGGGGTCTTCATGCCTTCTTCCCGGAGGAACCGGTCCCGAGCCTGTCGAAGGAGCTTGTCCTGAGCCTGTCGAAGGGGACGGCGCGGGGCCTCCTTCGATACGCGCCTGCTGACGCAGCCGCTACTCAGGATGAGGAGGGGGGGAAGCGCCTGCTGGCGCGGCCGTTGCTCAGGAGGAGGAAGGGGGGAGGGAAGCGCGGTGGCTGCCCGGGAAGGGGGGCGCGTCCGGCGGCGCGGACGCTGCTCAGGATTAGGACGGGGAGGGAGGCTGCTGACGCAGCCGCTACTCAGGATGAGGAAGGGGGGACGCCCGCTGACGCAGCCGCTGCTCAGGATGAGGAAGGGGGACGCCCGCTGGCGCGGCCGCTACTCAGGATGAGGAAGGGGGACGCCCGCTGGCGCGGCCGCTACTCAGGATGAGGAAGGGGGACGCCCGCTGGCGCGGCCGCTACTCAGGATGAGGACGGGGAGGGAGGCTGCCGGCGTGGTCGCTGCTCAGGATGAGGAACGGGTGATTCGCCCCAAAACCGCGGCGGCCTCGCGTTCGGTTGGATCGAAGCCCGGTTTGTGCCTGAACCTTTCCCGTTCAGAAGCGCATGTTGAGGGTGAGGAAGAAGGTGCGGCCCCAGCCGGCGGCCGTGGGTCCGTCCGCGCTGTTGGGGTCGGCGGTGTTCACGGAGAGGCCTTCGTCCGTGAGGTTGAACACGCCGGCCGCCAGGCGCGCGCCTTTCAGCTCCAGCGGCTCGGCCCAGTCCAATACAAGGTCGTGGCCGGTCCAGGACTTGAAGGTGCCGGTGTCCGCCTTGTTCCTGAAGCCGGAGCGGTAATTGGCGGCCCAGATGGCGCTCAGCTTGCCGCGCCGCGCGAGGAAGCCGAGGCGGACCATGTCCTTCGGCAGGTTGTAGCGGTCCTTCACGCCCGCAATGCTCCGCTCGGCATCGGTGACGCGCCGCCAGACGCCGCGCATGCCGGCAACGCCCCATGAGGTCCTGAACCCGCCGCCGAAGCGGGCATTGACGCCCGTGACTTCGGTGTCGACGACATTCGCATAGCTGTCGTGGATGGCGGCAACCCCGCCGCCCGGGTTGCGTTGGATACAGTGAGCGTAGGGGCCGCCATCCGGGCATTCCGGCAGGTTCAGCATGGCCCAGTTGGGGTCGTTCAGCCCCGCCAGGTCGGAGCGCGTAAGCCGGTACCATTCCAGGCCGAAGAAGAACGGCCCCCGCCGCGCCTCGGCGCCGATGGCGACCCGCTCCGCACTGGACGGGTCGAGTTCCGGATTGCCCGTGTTTTCGCGCGTCACCTGGTGAGGGTTGGGATCGCAGCTTCGGGGCGGCGGGCCGGACCCCGGATCGCACTGGATATAGGGGTGATCCTGCGCCGAGGAGCTGTGGAGGTGGCGCATGGAGGGCGTGCGCTCCCCGGCGCTCCAGGAACTGCGCAGCGTAAAGAGGCGGCCCGGCCGGTATTCCGCCGCCAGACGCCAGGAGTCGGCATGGCCCACATCGTCGTGTCTGTCCCGGCGCCCTGCGGCCCTGAAGTCCAGATTGTCGGCCAGCGGCAGGGACATTTCCGCAAAGGCCGCAACGGTCTCGCGCTCGCCGGCATAGCTCACCCCGCCGGAGCCCAGCACCTCGGTCACATCGTGCGTCTCGCCTTCCTTGCCGCGAAAGACCAGCAGGTCATGCACCTCGACCCTGTTGCGTTCGACCCCCGCCGTCCACGCTGTGTCCCGGCCGCCGAGCGCGAATCCCGTTCCTTCCAGCGCCAGCCGGGCGCCCAGATAGTCGCTGCCGAAATCGTTCTCTTCCCGGACGCTGCTTTTCCTGATCGCCTCCAGATGGGCCGGGGCGTCGGAAAACGGGTCTGCGAGGTCGTAACGCCCGTCCTGGATTTCCGTTTGAATCGTTCCTTCATGCACGAAGGTGTTGCCGGACAGGAAGCCGTCCAGCCTGTAGGCGTCGATGCGCGCGTCGTAGCCGAGATCGTCCGCCAGCCGGCCCTCGACGCTCACAGAAAGGTCGTATTCCTCGGTGTCCGTCAGCCAGTCCCGGTTGCCGTGGCCGAGGAAACGGTGCGCCGCGAGGACCGTCGCGCCGGTGGTCGGTGGTTCGGTCCCGTCGGCTGTTGCGATCTGACCCAGCAAGCTGTGGCCCGGGGCCAGTCCGAGGACGAATGTGCCGACCGGGGGCGCATAGCGGAACGCCGAAGCGCCTTTCGAGATATTCGCGTCCAGGCGGAGGTCGGCGTCATCCCCGAGCGGGTGCTCCAGGTTCAGGATCGCGTTCTCCTGCTCGTAACTGCCGGTGTCCCACCAGAGATCGCCATAAGCGAACCCGCAGCCCTGGTCGCCCTCGGGAACGCGGAGGCCGGGTGGATTGTCGAGCGGGCCGGTATAGCCGTTCGCCGGATCGCAGTCCCCCAGTGCGGCCGCTCTTACGCCGTTTACGTCGCGGAACCAGACGGTATTGCCGCCGACGCTGACATTCTGCGCGCCCTTGAACGAGCCGCCCTGCCGCCATGAGGAGCGGCTGTGGTCGCGGTGCTTGCCGGGGATTTCCTGGCGGTCGAGGATGTCCGCAATGAGCGTCATCCGGCCCTCGCCGACCGCCCCGCCCCAGGCCACGCCGCCCTGCCAGCCGTCGCCGCCGTCGCGGGTCGGCGCGCGCATCAGCGTCCGCGTCTCGAAGCCGTCCAGCCCGGTCCGGAGCACGATATTGAGCGCGCCGCGCACCGCGCTGCCGCCGAGCGTGCCCAGGCTGGCGCCGTCCAGGAGCTCGATGCTCTCCACGGCCGAGAGCGGCAGGGTGTCCAGGTTGCCGGCGGTGGAGGCGTAGGGCCGGCCGTTGACCAGCACGGGCAGTGGCTGCCCGCCGGTGAGGAAGTAGCGGGTGATGCCCGTGTTGAGAAGCTCCTCGAGCGTCTGCGAGCCCGAACGCTCGATGAAATTGCGCTCATATTTGGCGATGACGCGCGGCGCCGGCGCGAGGGGGCCGGCATGGGCCGCAGCCGCCGCCAGCGCGGCAAGGACAGCAAGCGCTGCCAAAAAGGTCTTCATCGAACCCTCCCGCCATCCGGCCCGTATGCGCTTCTATGCCGGTATTTCGCGGCTTTGCGCCGCATATGTCAAACGAAGATGCTGGCGATGAAGGGACGGTCCGGGACGCTATGGCGCCGCGGGCGGGACCCCGGCGGCAGCGGGGCCGAGACGGCGGACGAGACCGGCGATGCGTTCGCGGACAGCGGCGCTCCAGGGCGTGTCGGGCCCGGCGGCGGCCTCCAGCCCGCGCCAGAGGGCGAGCGCGCGCCTCTCGTCGCCCGATTGCAGGCGTTCGATGGCCAGATAATGCCACGCCTTCGGATGCCCCGGCTCCCGCTCGAGCGCGGCCCGGAAGGCGGCGAGCGCCTCCGGCGTCACCATGCCGGCGGACGCGATCGCAAGCGCTTCGCCGTAATCCGCCAGCAGGCCGGCCGGCGCGGCGCCGCCTTCCGCCTGCACGGCGCGGGCGAGCGCGCCTGCGGTTTCCTCCGCGCGTCCGAGGCCGCGCCAGGCCCCGGCGAGAATCCGCCAGCCCCGCGCATCCCCCGGCGCGGTTTCGAGATGCGCTTCAAGCTGCGCGGCGAGACTAAGCAGTTCCGCATGCCGGGCAGCCTCCGCGCCGCGTTCGCCGAGCGGCATGTCCGGCAGGCCCGGCCGGCCGATCCAGAGATAGAGCGCGAAGGCGAGCGCGACCGGCAGGGCGGCGAGCATGGCGGCCGGCAGCGCGCCCATGCCCGCCCGCGCCAGCGGCCGCAGCACCAGCAGGGCGGCGGCCGCCGCCAGCGCGCCAACCGCCAGCCAGAGCCAGATATCGCCGCTCACTCCCGCCGCCGGAAATAGCGCAGCGCCAGCAACAGGGCGAGGACGGCGAAGCCGGCCGGCGCGAACCAGAGGATCCAGGTCGTGGGCTTGAGCGGCGGGTCTAGCAGCACATAGTCGCCGTAACGATGCGTCAGATAGGCGAGCGCCTCCTCGTCGCTGTCGCCGGCGAGCAGCCTTGCGCGCAGCGACCGGCGCAGGTCCCTCGCGAGGTCGGCGCCGGAATCGTCTATCGACTGGTTCTGGCAGACCACGCAGCGCAGATCCCTGGCGAGCGCGCGGGCGCGGGCCTCCAGCGCCGGGTCGGCGAGCATCTCGCCGGCGTCGAGCGCCGCCATGGCGGGGGCGGAGACGAGCGCCAGCAGAAGCGCCAGGACCGCCGCGGGGCGCGTCATCGCCCAAGCGCCGGCAGCAGGTCGCGGCGCACGGCCGCGGCCGTCAGCGGGCCGGTATGCTTGAAGACCACCATACCCCCGGCGTCCAGCACGAAGGTTTCAGGCACGCCGGTCACGCCCCACTCTATGCCCGCCCGGCCGTCCTCGTCGAAACCGACCTTGCGGTAGGGGTTGCCGAGCTCGTCGAGGAAGGCGGCCGCGGCTTCCGGCTTGTCCTTGTAGGCGATGCCGTAAATGGCGACGCCCTCTTCCTCCGCCAGATGCGCGAGCAGGGGATGCTCCGCGCGGCAGGGCACGCACCAGGATGCGAAGATGTTGACCAGCGCCGGGCCTTCGAGGTCGGCGCTGGCGAGCCCGTCGGCGGCGAAGGCGGGCGCGGGCCGCCCGACCAGCGGCGAGGGAATGCGCGACGGGTCGCCGCCGAGGCCGAGATAGAGCCAGGCGGCGAGCGCGCCGAACACCGCCAGCGGCGCGAGGAACAACAGGCGGCGCATCAGGCCGCTGCCGCTTGTTGCCGCCGCCGCGCCGGCATGGCGAGGCGCAGGCGGCGGTCGCTGAGCGAGACCAGCGCGCCGAACGCCATGACGATGGCGCCAATCCAGATCCAGGGCACGAGCGGGTTGTGGTAGAGCCGCACTGTGCGGCCGGCCTGCGGGTCGTCCTCGCCGATGACCGCATAGAGGTCTGCGAGCAAGGTCGTGCGGATCGCCGCTTCCGTCGTGTGCTGGCGCTCGACCGGATAGAAGCGCCGCTCGGGGGCGAGCACGGCGACGGGCGCGCCGTCGCGCAATACGGCGAGCGCGGCGCGGTCGGCGCGGTAATTCGGCCCTTCGACCAGGGCCGCGCCGTCATAGCGGATCGTGTAGCCGGCGATGCGGGCGCTGTCGCCCGGCTTCATCGCCAGGATGAGTTCGGACTGGAAGCATTGCGAGGCGGTAATGCCGGCGACAACGACGGCCACGCCCAGATGCGCAAGGCCGCCGCCCCAGGCGGCGCGGGGCACGGCGCGCGCCCGCCGCCAGACCTCCCCGGCGGGCGCGCGGCCGAGGCGCAGGCGCTCCGCCCACTCGACCAGTGCGCCGAGACCGATCCAGGCGGCGGCGCCGAGCCCGAGCGCCGCTAGCGTCTCACCATATGCAAGCGCCGCGCCCGCGGCCACCGCCGCGCCCAGCGCCGCCAGCCAGAGCCGGGCGAGCGCGCCCGCAAGGTCGCCGCGCTTCCAGGCGAGCATCGGGCCGACCGCCATCGCGACCAGCGCCGGCGCGACCAGCGGCACGAAGGTCGCGACGAAATAGGGCGGTCCGACCGAGACCTTGCCGGCGTCGAGCGCATCCAGGAACAGCGGATACAGCGTGCCGAGCAGCACGGTCGCGCAGGCCGTGGCGAGCACGAGATTGTTCAGCAGCAGCGCGCCCTCGCGCGAAACCGGGCGAAAGGGCGCGCCCGCGCCGAGGGCCGGGGCCCGCCAGGCGTAGAGGGCAAGCGCGCCGCCCGTGGCGACGCCGAGCAGCAGCAGGATGAAAACGCCGCGCTCGGGATCCGTCGCGAAGGCGTGGACCGAGGTCAACACGCCGGAGCGGACGAGGAAGGCGCCGAGCAGGCTCAGCGAAAAGGCGAGGATGGCGAGCAGCACGGTCCAGGCCCGGAGCGCCTCGCGCCGCTCGGCCGCGATGGCGGAATGCAGCAGCGCCGTGGCCGCGAGCCAGGGCATGAAGGAAGCGTTTTCCACCGGATCCCAGAACCAGAAGCCGCCCCAGCCGAGCTCGTAATAGGCCCACCAGCTCCCGAGCGCGATGCCGGCGGTCAGGCCCGCCCAGGCGGCCAGCGTCCAGGGCCGCACCCAGCGCGCCCAGGCCCGGTCCACGCGGCCTTCGATGAGGGCCGCAACGGCGAAGGAGAAGGCGACCGACAGGCCGACATAGCCGAAATAGAGCAGCGGCGGATGGAAGGCGAGGCCGGGGTCCTGCAGCAGCGGATTCAGGCCCGTGCCATCGAGCGGCGGCGGCCAGACGCGCTGGAAGGGGTTGGAGGTGAACAGCGTGAAAGCGAGGAAGCCTGCGCCGATCATGGCCTGAACGGCGAGCACGCGGGCCTGGAAGGGCCTGCGCAGGCCGCTGCCGAACAGGGCGACCAGGGCGCCGAACAGCGTCAGGATCAGAATCCAGAGCAGCAGCGAGCCTTCGTGGTTTCCCCATACGCCGGTCAGGCGGTAGAGCAACGGCTTCAGCGAATGGGAGTTCTGCGCCACCGTGGCGACCGAGAAGTCGGAGGCGACGTAGGCCCTGGCGAGCGCGGCGAAGGCGATGGCGGTGAGCACGAATTGCCCAAGCGCCGTATGGCGGGCGAGCTCCATGAGGGCGGGCCTGTCCCGCGAGGCGCCGTAGAGCGGCAATACCGCCTGCAACAGCGCGAGACCCAGCGCCAGAATGAGCGCGAAATGGCCGAGTTCCGCCGTCACGAGCCGTCAGCCTTCCGCGCGCGGCGCAGCGCCTCCGCCGCCTCCGGCGGCATGTAGGTCTCGTCGTGCTTGGCGAGGATTTGCGTCGCCCGGAAAACCCGCCCGCCATCGAGCGAGCCCATCGCCACCACGCCCTGTCCTTCCCGGAACAGGTCCGGCAGCAGGCCCGTATAGCGCACCGCGACGCCATGCGCGCCGTCCACGATGCGGAAGCCGACGGTCGCGCCGGACCGCGTCAGCGAGCCTTCCTCCACCAGCCCGCCGAGGCGGAACTCCCGGCCTGCTGCGACCGCTCCCGCCGCGACTTCGCTCGGCGAGTGGAAGAAGCGCATGGTGTCGTCGAGCGCCGTAAGCGCCAGCGCCGCCGCCCCGCCCAGAAGCGCCGCCGCCGAGACCAGCAGCAGAAGGCGGCGGCGCTTAGGCCGCATCGTCCGCATCGCCGTTGGCGGTCTTCAGTGCTGCCAGCCGCCGTTCGGCGCGGCGCAGCCTCAGCACGCTCTCGGCAAGCAGGCCGCCCAGCACTGCCGCCGTCGCGCCGTAAGCCGGCCAGACATAGGCCGCATAGCCGCCCATATGGAAGAATTCCTCGAGCCCGTTCATCGTCGCCGCTGGATAGCACGGCCGGACGAACGGTCAAGGCAGGCGAACCGAAGGGGTAGAGCGGCTCCGGCTTCCGCCGGCAGTCCCGAAAAAGGAGGATCTCCGCGCCGGGCTAATTCACGGTGTCCTTGAGGCGCTTGCCGGCCTTGAAGAGCGGCGTCCTGGAAACGCCCACCGGAAGGGGCTCGCCAGTGCCCGGATTGCGTCCGATATGGGCCGGCCGGGTTCTCACGGAAAACCTGCCGAAGCCGGATATCCGCACGACTTCGCCGCGGGCCAGCGTTTCCTCCACAGCCGACAAGATGGCGTTGACGGCGTTTTCCGTCGTGCCTTTGCTCATGCCTGTCTTCTTGGCGACTCGGTCGATAAGATCTAATTTGTTCATGCCTTTATCCCGGTTTTAACCGTTTTACGGTGTGACGTTGAGCAGCGGCGAGCGAAGGGTTCGACATGCCGAATATCCGCGAGCCGGGCTCCGCCCTTTCCGCCTTGAATCAGGCTCATTAGCGGCCTTTCGCGTATGAGGTAATGACCGAACAGGAAACTTGTATGCAGCAGTTGTATATCGAACTTATACCAGCGGTTGTTGATCGGAACCGATGGCGCGGGGCCTCCCTACCGTAGCCCCGGTCCTTTGTCGCTCATCCCGGTCGGGTACTCAGGATGAGGAGAGGCGGGGGCGCCGGGCGGCATTTGCCCGTGAGTCTCAACCCGGTGCCGCTGGTATTATACGGACGCAGAAGTCGCAGATTGCTCGTTGGAGCGCGTCTCCCCGGGATAGGGTAGAG
>JAJECF010000136.1 GCA_022822125.1 Alphaproteobacteria bacterium | reverse complement strand
GCCGATATTCGGGCCCTCCGGCGTCTCGATCGGGCAGATGCGCCCGTAATGCGTCGGATGCACGTCCCGGACCTCGAAGCCGGCCCGCTCGCGGGTCAGCCCGCCCGGCCCGAGCGCGGACAGGCGCCGCTTGTGGGTGATCTCGGACAGCGGGTTGGTCTGGTCCATGAACTGGCTGAGCTGCGAGGAGCCGAAGAACTCGCGCACCGCAGCCGCCGCGGGCTTCGCGTTTATGAGGTCCTGCGGCATCACCGAATCGGCGTCGATGGAGCTCATCCGCTCGCGGATCGCGCGCTCCATGCGCGTGAGCCCGATGCGGTACTGGTTTTCCATCAGCTCGCCCACCGAACGCACCCGGCGGTTGCCGAGATGGTCGATATCGTCGATCTCGCCCCGCCCGTCCCTGAGCTCGACCATCGTCTTGACGATCGCCAGGATGTCCTGCTTGCGCAGGACGCGGAGCTGGTCGTCGGTCTCCTGCCCGAGCCGCGCATTCATCTTGACCCGGCCGACGGCCGAGAGGTCGTATCGGTCCTCTTGGAAGAACAGGCTCCTGAACAGCGCTTCCGCACTTTCCAGCGTCGGCGGCTCGCCCGGGCGCATGACCTTGTAGATGTCGGTCAGCGCATCGTCCCGGTTGGCGTTGTTGTCGCGCGCGAGCGTGTTGCGGATGTAGGGGCCGACATTGATGTTGTCGATCGCAAGCGTCGCGATCTCGCCGAGGCCGGCCTCGCGCAGCGATTCGAGCAGAGTCTCGTCGATTTCGTCGCCCGCCTCGGCGAAGATCCGCCCGTTCCCGGCATCGACCAGGTCCTCTGCGAGGAAACGCCCGAGCAGTTCGGATTCGTCCACCAATTGCGATTCGACCCCGCTCTTGATGAGCCGGTCGATCTGGCGCTTGGTCATGTTGGTCCCGGCCTTGGCCACGATGTCGCCGCTGCGGGCGTCCCGGAGATCGGCGACCAGCCGCTGGCCCTGGAGACGCGAGAGATCGACTTCCGTGACCCAGCCCGTATCCCCGAGCCGGTAGGACACGCGGTCGTAGAAATAGTTGAGGATTTCTTCCGCGCCCATGCCTTCGATCGGCTCGCCGTTGCCGTCGTCGGCCGTCCTGTCGCGCTGCTCGAAGTCCGCGCTTTCGAGCGCCATCAGCAGGGTCGTGACCGGCAGCTTGCGGCGCCGGTCGATCCGCACGAAGACCTCGTCCTTGGCGTCGAATTCGAAATCGAGCCAGGAGCCGCGATAGGGGATGACGCGGGCGGAGAAGAGCAGCTTGCCCGAGGAATGGGTCTTGCCCCGGTCGTGGTCGAAGAACACGCCCGGCGAACGGTGCATCTGCGAGACGATCACCCGCTCGGTGCCGTTGATGATGAAGGTGCCGTTGTCGGTCATCAACGGCATGTCGCCCATATAGACGTCCTGCTCCTTGATGTCGCGAATCGAGCGCGCGCCGGTGTCGTCGTCGAGGTCGAAGACGATGAGGCGCAAGGTCACCTTGAGCGGCGCGGCATAGGTCATGCCGCGCTGCTGGCATTCCTCGACATCGTATTTCGGCTCCTCGAATTCGTATTTCACGAATTCGAGCTGCGCCTTGTCGGCGAAATCCTTGATCGGAAAGACGGTCGTCAGCACCTCCTGCAGGCCCGCCTGGCGGCGCCCCTCCGGGCCGGCGTCGCGCTGCAGGAATCCTTCATAGGAGGTGCGCTGCACGTCGATCAGATTCGGAATCGGCGCCACCTCGCGGATATGGCCGAAATTCTTGCGAACCCGCTTGCGGCCCGTAAACGACATCGTCATGTCCGATCCATCCCGTTCCACGCCGGCGGTGGGCCGGCGGCAAGATCATTGTTTAACTGGGTTGCGGCGCAAAAATGGCAAACGGCGACGGAGCCGCGCGCCCGCATTCCGGGCACGCAGCGGCGTCCGTCTCCGATTTTCAGCCCGGAGCCCGGGCCGTTGTCCATCCGGCCTGCCAACCGGCTATTTCAGTTCGACCGTCGCGCCCGCTCCCTCGAGCTTCGCCTTCAACTCCTCGCCCTCGTCCTTGCCCACGGCTTCCTTGACGGGCTTCGGCGCGGATTCGACCAGTTCCTTGGCTTCCTTCAGGCCAAGGCCGGTAATGGCGCGGACTTCCTTGATCACATTGATCTTCTTGTCGCCGAAGGACGCCAGGATGACATCGAATTCGGTCTGCTCCTCAACCGCAGCGGCGGCTTCGCCGTTCGCCACGGCGGCGACCGCGACCGGGGCGGCAGCGGACACGCCCCACTTCTCTTCGAGCATCTTCGACAATTCGGCCGCCTGGATGACGGTCAGTTCCGAAAGTTCGTCGACGAGTTTCTGCAAATCGGCCATCTGTTTTTTGCTCCTGGATTCGCTTTCCGGTTCGTTCCTGGGTCAGCCGGCGGCGGGCGGTTCGCCCGCGTCGCCGAAGGCGGAGAAGACGCGCGCAAGCTGCGCGCCGGGTTCTGTCAGCAGGCGTGCAATCTTGCTCCCCGGCGCCTGCAGCAGCCCCACGATCCCTCCGCGCAGCTCGTCGAGCGACGGAAGTTTCGCGAGCGCCTCCACCCCGGTCTCGTCCAGCGTCTCGGCGCCGAGCATGCCGCCCAGCACGGAGAGCTTGTCGTTCTCATTGGCGTAATCGACGGCCACCTTGGCCGCCGCCACCGGATCGGTCGAGAACGCGACCGCCGTGGGGCCGGAGAACAGGGACTGAATATCGGCGAATGACGTCTTTTCCAGCGCGCGCTTCGCCAGCCGGTTCTTGGTGACCCGGAAATTCGCCCCCGCCGCGCGCATGCGCCGGCGCAGGTCGGTCATTTCGGCCACCGTCAGTCCGGAATGCCGGGTCACAACCATGAGTTCGGCGGCGCCGAAGCTCTCGGTCATGTTCCGGACCAATTCCTCTTTCTGCTTCTTGAGCAAAGGGGTCCTCTCCTGGGTGGGGCTGCGGCCCCGGTTGGTGTTGACCGCCCTTGCGGGCGGCGTCGGACCCTGTCCCGGAAGCGGACGCCGGTCGCCCGGCGTCTTCCTCCCGTCTCGCGCCGGCGCTTGCGCTTTAGGTCCGGCCTGCGCTGCAGGCGCGGACGCCGACGGTCTCGGACAGGTTTCTTTCGGCGGCGCGCGGTTCAGCCCGCCCCGCCGAGAGCGCTTGCATCCACGCGCACGCCCGGCCCCATGGTGGAGCTCAGCGTGACGCGCCTGATATAGGTTCCCTTGGCGCCGGTGGGCTTGGCGCGCAGTATGGCGTCGAAGAAGGCGCGGGCATTGCCTTCCAGCGCCTCCTGCTCGAAGCTCGCCTTGCCGATGCCGGCATGCACGATTCCGGCCCGCTCGACCCGGAATTGCACCTGCCCGCCCTTGGCGGCGCGAACCGCCTCCGCCACATCCATGGTCACAGTGCCGAGGCGCGGGTTCGGCATCAGGCCGCGGGGGCCGAGGATCCGCCCGAGCCGGCCCACGACCGGCATGGTGTCCGGCGTGGCGACGGCGCGGTCGAAGGCGATCTTGCCGCCGCTGATCGTCTCCGCCAGGTCTTCTGCGCCCACCACATCGGCGCCCGCCTCGCGGGCTTCGTCGGCCTTGGCGCCGCGCGCGAATACCGCCACCCGCACCGGCTTGCCGGTGCCGTGAGGCAGGTCGCAAACGCCGCGCACCATCTGGTCCGCATGGCGCGGGTCCACCCCGAGATTGATCGAAATATCGACCGTTTCGTCGAATTTGGCGCGGGCGCACTCCCGGACCAGGCGCACGGCTTCGGAAAGCTCGTGCTCGACCGTGCGGTCGACGCCGTCCCAGACGGCGCGCATGCGCTTGCCCTTGCGGCTCGCCATGGCGTCAGCCCTCCGTCACTTCGAGGCCCATGGACCGGGCGGAGCCCGCGAGCATGGCGACGGCGGCGTCGAGGTCGTTGGCGTTCAGGTCTTCCATCTTCGTCTCCGCGATCTCACGGAGCTGCGCGCGCGTTACCTGGCCCGCGGTTTCCCTGCCGGGCGTCTGGCCGCCCTTGTCGAGCCCCGCCGCGCGCCGCAGCAGGAAACTCGCCGGCGGCGTCTTCATCGTGAAGCTGAAGGACTTGTCCGCATAGACGGTGATGACCGTCGGAATCGGCATGCCCTGTTCCTGGGCCTGCGTTGCGGCATTGAACGCCTTGCAGAACTCCATGATGTTCAGTCCGCGCTGTCCCAGCACCGGACCGATCGGCGGCTGCGGCGTGGCTTGGCCCGCCGGAACCTGCAGCTTGATATAGCCGCTGATTTTCTTTGCCATTTCGGCTCCCCAGATGCGGCGGCGCTGCCGCCCGCCGGCGGTTACGGCCGGGGTCGGCCTTCCGCCCTTGCCTCGTTGCTGTTTGCGGTCAGGTTTTTTCCACTTGCGAGTATTCGAGATCGACGGGCGTTGCGCGCCCGAAAATCGACACCGAAACCTTGAGCCGCGCGCGCTCCTCATCGATATCCTCCACCACGCCGGTGAAGGAGGTGAACGGGCCGTCCGAGACCCGGACCTGCTCGCCGATATCGTAGATCACCGACGGGCGCGGGCGCTCGACCCCTTCGGTCACCTGGTAGAGGATACGGTTGGCCTCGGGCTCGGATATCGGGATCGGCCGGTTGCCGCCGCCGCCGAGAAAGCCCGTGACTTTCGGCGTGTTCTTGACCAGGTGCCACACGCGGTCGTCCGGCCGGCTGCCGCCATGATCGGACGGCCCGACGCCCTGCTGGGTCTCCATCTTGATAAGCACATAACCGGGGAAGAATTTGCGCTCCCCGGTCACGCGCCGTCCGCGCCGGATCTCGGCGACCTTTTCCATGGGCACGCTGACGTCCTCGATCAACGCGCCCACGCCCTGCCGGTCCGCCTGTTCGCGGATCGCCGTGGCGACTTTCTGCTCGGAGCCCGAATGGACATGGATGACATACCAGCGCGCGGTCACAACCCTAGCCTCCGAGTCCGAGAACGACGCGCACGACCCAGGCCAGCGCCTGGTCCACGACGAAGAAGAACAGCGCCGCCAGCGCCACCATGACGAACACCATGGCCGTGGAAACGCCGGTTTCCTTGCGCGTCGGCCAGGTGACCTTCGCCGCTTCCTGGCGGACCTGGCGGATGAAAGCGCCGGGAGTCGTTCGCGCCATGACAGCCTCAGATGGCAGGAGCAGCAGGACTCGAACCCGCAACCCCCGGTTTTGGAGACCGGTGCTCTACCAATTGAGCTATGCTCCTACTGAGATCCATGGCGTCTTCGCGGCCCTTCGCGTTTCAGTCGTCGTTCGAGGCGTCGACGCCTCAGTCGTCGATGGAGGCGACGACGCCGGCGCCGACGGTGCGCCCGCCTTCACGGATCGCAAACCGCAACCCCTCGTCCATCGCTATCGGCGCTATCAGGTTCACTCCCATCGAGATGTTGTCTCCAGGCAGAACCATCTCTACCCCCTCCGGCAACTCAACCGTCCCCGTCACATCCGTCGTCCGGAAGTAAAACTGAGGCCGGTAGTTCGAGAAAAACGGCGTGTGACGACCACCCTCGTCCTTCGTCAGAACATAACACTCGCAACGGAACTTCGTGTGCGGGCGGATCGAACCAGGACGCGCCAGAACCTGACCGCGCTCTACATCGTCACGCTTCGTACCACGAAGCAAAACCCCCACATTGTCTCCAGCCTCGCCCTGGTCCAGAA
>JAJECF010000219.1 GCA_022822125.1 Alphaproteobacteria bacterium | reverse complement strand
ACGATGGGCAAGGCTCGATTTGAGCGTACGAAGCCGCATTGCAACATAGGAACGATTGGCCATGTAGATCATGGCAAGACGACGCTGACGGCTGCGATCACGAAGGTGTTGGCGGAGGCTGGCGGCGCGGAGTTCACGGCTTATGACCAGATAGACAAGGCGCCAGAGGAGAAGGCTCGGGGTATCACGATTTCGACGGCGCATGTTGAGTATGAGACGGGTGCGCGTCATTACGCGCATGTGGATTGCCCGGGCCATGCTGATTATGTGAAGAACATGATCACGGGCGCGGCGCAGATGGACGGTGCGATACTGGTAGTGAGTGCAGCGGACGGCCCGATGCCGCAGACTCGGGAGCACATATTGCTGGCGCGTCAGGTTGGTGTTCCGGCGCTTGTGGTTTACATGAACAAGGTTGACCAGGTTGATGACGAGGAGCTTTTGGAGCTTGTTGAGCTTGAGGTCCGGGAGCTTTTGTCGAGCTACGACTTTCCTGGAGACGACATTCCGGTTGTGAAGGGTTCGGCGCTTGCGGCTTTGGAGGACGGAGATGTATCGCAGGGTCGCCAGTCTGTGCTGGATCTGATGGCGGCGGTTGACGATTATGTTCCTCAGCCGGACCGCCCGAAGGACCGGCCTTTTTTGATGCCGATAGAGGATGTTTTTTCGATATCGGGCCGTGGCACGGTTGTGACGGGTCGAGTTGAGCAGGGCATTGTGAAGGTTGGCGACGATGTTGAGATTGTGGGTCTGAAGGATACGACGAAGACGGTCTGCACGGGCGTTGAGATGTTCCGGAAGCTTCTGGACCAGGGCGAGGCTGGAGACAATGTGGGGGTTTTGCTTCGTGGTACGAAGCGTGACGATGTAGAGCGCGGTCAGGTTCTGGCGCGTCCTGGTTCGATCCGCCCGCACACGAAGTTCCGTTGCGAGTGTTATGTTTTGACGAAGGACGAGGGTGGTCGTCACACGCCGTTTTTCTCGAACTACCGGCCTCAGTTTTATTTCCGGACGACGGATGTGACGGGGACGGTTGAGTTGCCGGAGGGGGTAGAGATGGTTCTGCCTGGAGACAACATCTCGATGGGAGTGAACCTGATAGCGCCGATAGCGATGGACGAGGGTCTGCGGTTTGCGATCCGTGAAGGCGGGCGCACCGTCGGCGCCGGCGTCGTCGCCTCCATCGACGACTGAAACGCGAACGCCGGAACAAGAGACCGAGAGCCATGGATCACCAGAACATCCGCATACGCCTGAAGGCGTTCGACCATCGGGTTCTCGACCAGTCCACCGGCGAGATCGTGAGCACGGCGAAGCGCACCGGCGCCCAGGTGCGCGGGCCGATTCCGCTGCCTGTGCGCATCCAGCGCTATACCGTGTTGCGCGGCCCGCATATCGATAAGAAGAGCCGCGAGCAGTTCGAAATGCGCACCCATCGCCGGGTGCTCGATATCGTCGATCCGACGCCCCAGACCGTGGACGCGCTGATGAAGCTCGATCTCGCGGCCGGCGTCGATGTCGAGATCAAGGTCTGAGGGAGGTTCGGGGTCGATGCGAACCGGCGTCATTGCCCGCAAGCTCGGCATGATGCGCATGTTTGCGGAAACGGGCGTGCATGTGCCGGTCACGGTGCTGTCGCTCGACCGCTGCCGCGTGGTCGCGCAGCGCCGCCAGGAGCCGGACGGCTACACCGCGCTGCAACTCGGCGCCGGCATGGCGCGCACCAAGCGGGTCACGCGCCCGATGCGCGGCCATTTCGCCAGGGCGAAGGTCGAGCCGGCGAAGCGGCTCGCAGAGTTCCGCGTTTCCGAAGATGCGCTGGTCGAGGTGGGCGCGGAGCTTTCCGCCGACCATTTCGTCAAGGGCCAGCATGTCGATGTCTCGGGCACGAGCATCGGCAAGGGCTTCGCCGGCGCGATGAAGCGGCACAATTTCGCCGGCTTGCGGGCATCGCACGGCGTTTCCATCTCGCACCGTTCGCACGGCTCCACCGGCAACAGCCAGAATCCGGGCAAGGTCTGGAAGGGCAAGAAGATGGCCGGCCATATGGGCGATGCGCGGGCTACGGCGCAGAATCTGGAAGTGGTCGATACCGACGTCGAGCGCGGCCTCATCATGGTCAAGGGCGCGGTGCCGGGCGCGAAGGGCGGCTGGGTGCTGGTGTCGGACGCGCGCAAGCGCAAGCTGCCCGAGGGCGCGCCGTTTCCGGCCGGCCTCAGGGCGCCGGAAGAGGCGGAAGCCGAAGCGCCGCCGGCCGGCGGGAACGGGGAGTAGGGCCATGCAGCTCCCGGTCAGGGATTGGGACAACCGCGAGACCGGCAGCATCGAGCTTGCCGACGGCGTGTTCGGCGGCGAGGTGCGTCGCGACCTGCTGGCCCGTGTGGTGAACTGGCAGCGCGCAAGGAAGCGCGGCGGCAATCGCAAGGTCAAGGAGCGCAGCGAGATCGCGCGCGTGAAATCCAAGATCTATCGCCAGAAGGGCACGGGCCGCGCCCGTCACGGGGCCGCGACGGCGAATATCTTCCGCGGCGGCGGCGTCGCGCACGGACCCCGGGTCCGTGACCATGCCCACAAGCTGCCGAAAAAGGTGCGGGCGGCGGGGCTGCGCGCGGCGCTGGCGTCCAAGACCGAGGCCGGCAAGCTGGTCGTGGTCGAGGATCTCGCGCTGGAAGGCGGCCGCACGCGCGACCTCGCGAGGCGGCTTCGGGAGATGGACCTCGAGTCGGCGTTGATCCTGGGCGGCGAGACGGTGGACGAGAACTTCCGCCGGGCCGCGGCCAATATCGTCGGCGTCGATGTTCTGCCGCGCATGGGCGCCAATGTCTATGACATCCTGCGGCGCGATGTGCTGGTGCTGACCCGCGATGCGGCCGCGCATCTCGAGGAGCGCCTGTCATGAGCCGCGCCCGCGCCATCGGGCGGCCCGCGCCCCGGATCGGACGCGAGCGGATGCTCGCCGTCATCAGGGCGCCGGTCGTGACCGAGAAATCGACGCTGATCGGCGAGCACAACCAGATCACCTTCCGGGTGGCGATGGACGCCACCAAGCCGGAGATCCTCCAGGCCGTGGAGGGGCTCTTCTCGGTGAAGGTGAAGAAGGTCAACACGATGAGGGTCAAGGGCAAGACCAAGCGGTTCCGGGGCGTGCCGGGCAAACGGCCGGACTGGAAGAAGGCGGTCGTGACGCTTGAGGAGGGTCACTCGGTCGATGTGACCACGGGGATCTGAGGCGATGGCGCTGAAGCAATACAAGCCGACATCGCCGGGCCGCCGCGGGCTCGTGCTGGTGGATCGCAGCGGCCTGCACAAGGGCAAGCCGGTCAAGGCGTTGACCGAAGGGCTGACGGGCACGGGCGGGCGCAACAACCAGGGGCGCACGACCGTCTTCTGGCGCGGCGGCGGCCACAAGCGCAAATACCGCCGGATCGACTTCAAGCGGCGTAAATGGGACCAGCCGGCGCTCGTGGAGCGGCTGGAATACGATCCGAACCGCACCGCCTTCATCGCGCTCCTCCGCTATGAGGACGGCGAGTTGTCCTATATTCTGGCCCCGCAGCGCCTGCAGCCGGGCGACACGGTGGTCGCCGGCCGGGAGGTGGATGTGAAGCCCGGCAATGCGATGCCGCTGCGCCGGATTCCCGTCGGCACCATCGTTCACAATGTTGAACTGAAGCCGGGCAAGGGCGGGCAGGTCGCGCGCGCCGCCGGTACCTATGTGCAGCTGGTCGGGCGCGACGCCGGCATGGCGCGGCTGCGTTTCAACTCAGGCGAGACGCGCATCGTGTCGCATGAGTGCATGGCCACCATCGGCGCGGTTTCCAACTCGGACCACGGCAACCAGACGCTCGCCAAGGCCGGGCGCAACCGCTGGCTCGGCCGGCGTCCGCATGTGCGCGGCGTTGTGATGAACCCCGTGGACCATCCTCATGGCGGCGGCGAGGGCCGGACCTCGGGCGGGCGCCATCCGGTGACGCCCTGGGGCAAGCCCACCAAGGGCCGGCGGACGAGAAAGAAGAAGGCGTCCGACAAGATGATCCTGCGCAGCCGCCACCGCGCCAAGACGAGAGGCTAGGGCCATGTCGCGTTCGGTTTGGAAAGGCCCCTTCGTGGACGGCTATCTGCTCAAGAAGGCGGAGGCTGTGCGCGGTTCGGGCCGCAAGGAGGTGATCCGCACCTGGTCGAGGCGGTCCACGATCCTGCCGCAATTCGTCGGGCTCACCTTCGGCGTCCATAACGGGCAGAAATTCCTGCCTGTGCTGGTCACGGAGGACATGGTCGGACACAAATTCGGTGAGTTCGCGCCGACCCGGACCTTCTACGGGCATGCAGCGGACAAGAAGGCGCGGCGGGGCTGAGGCGATGGGCAAACCGAAAGCGGCACCCCGCCTGGCGGAAAACGAGGCGCTGGCTTACGTGAAATATATCCGCACGAGCCCGCGCAAGCTGAATCTCGTCGCCCAGAGCATTCGCGGCCTGAGCGTCGAGGCGGCGCTCGATGCGCTTGCCTTCTCCAGGAAGCGCGTGGCCGAGGATGTCCGCAAGGCGGTGCAGTCGGCGGTCGCGAATGCGGAAAACAACCATGAACTCGACATCGACCGGCTGGTGGTGGCCGAGGCGACGGTCGGGCGGACGATCGTGATGAAGCGGATGCGGCCCCGCGCCAGGGGCCGGGTCGGGCGGCTGGAGAAGCCGTTCAGCAATCTCCGCGTCGTGGTGCGGGAACGGCCTGACGAGGACGACCTGCTCAGCTTCGACGATGACGGGGATGCGGTCGAGGAGCGCGTGTAATGGGCCATAAAGTCAACCCGATCGGGCTTCGGCTCGGCATCAACCGGACCTGGAACTCGCGCTGGTATGCGGACCGCGACTATGGCGACCTGCTGCATGAGGACCTCAGGATCCGCGATTTCCTGGAGACGCGCCTCCAGAATGCAGGCCTCTCCAAGATCGTCATCGAGCGCCCGGCGAAAAAGGCGCGCGTCACCATCCACACCGCCCGGCCTGGCGTTGTGATCGGCAAGAAGGGCGCCGATATCGAGCGGCTGCGCACGGCGCTCGGGCGGATGACGAACAGCGATGTCAACCTGAATATCGTCGAGATCCGCAAGCCGGAAATCGATGCGCGGCTGGTGGCCGACAATATCGCCCAGCAGCTCGAGCGCCGGGTCGCGTTCCGGCGCGCCATGAAGCGGGCGGTGCAGTCGGCGATGCGCCTCGGCGCGCTCGGCATCCGCATCAATGTCGGCGGACGGCTCGGCGGGGCGGAGATTGCGCGCACCGAGTGGTATCGCGAGGGCCGGGTGCCGCTGCATACGCTCCGGGCCGATATCGATTATGGCGAGGCCACCGCGAACACGACCTACGGCTCCTGCGGGGTGAAGGTCTGGGTTTTCAAGGGCGAGATCATGGCGCATGACCCGATGGCGCAGGACAAGCGGCTGGCCGAAGAGCGCGCCGCGATGGGCCGCTGAGGAGACGGGCTATGCTGCAACCGAGGCGCACGAAATACCGCAAGCGGCAGAAGGGGCGCATCCACGGCCTGGCGAAGGGCGGCACGGCGCTGACCTTCGGCAGCTACGGGCTCAAGGCCGCGGCGCCGGCCAGGATTACCGCGCGGCAGATCGAGGCCGCCCGGCGCACGATCACACGCCGGATGCGCCGCGCGGGCAAGGTCTGGATCCGCATCTTCCCGGATGTGCCGGTATCGACCAAGCCGGCCGAGGTGCGCATGGGCAAGGGCAAGGGCTCGCCGGAATACTGGGTGGCGAAGGTCAAGCCCGGACGGATCATGTTCGAGCTCGACGGCGTGCCCGAAACCGTGGCCCGCGACGCTTTCGCGCTTGCGTCCGCGAAGCTGCCGATTGCGACCCGCGTGGTCGTCCGAGACGGGGCCTGACGCCATGAAAGCGATCGACGTGCGCGCGCGCACCGCAGACGAGCTGTCGGAGCTTCTGGAGGACCTCCAGAAGGCGGCATTCAACCTTCGCTTCCAGAAAGCGTCGGGGCAGCTCGAAAACACCGCCGAGATACGCAAGGTGCGCCGGGACATCGCCAGGATCAGGACGATCCTCGGCGAGAAGAGCCGCGCGGCGGCCGGGGCCTGAGGACGACACCGCCATGCCGAAACGAATCCTGCAGGGCGTCGTGGTCAGCGACAAGATGGACAAGACGATCATCGTCCGCGTCGACCGCCGCGTTCGCCATCCGCTCTACAAGAAGTTCATCACGCGCTCGAAGAA
>JAJECF010000183.1 GCA_022822125.1 Alphaproteobacteria bacterium | reverse complement strand
TCTCCGAACGCCTCGCGGAACGCCGCGTCGCTCAGCCCGCGCACCCGGGATGCCAATTTCAAGCCCATTCCGTGACCTCCACCGTAGAGAACCTAAACAGAACATACCTCCTCACAGGTGGAAGCTCAAGGATAAGCAGGTAAATCATTGATTTTATTGGCGCGCCCTGGAGGACTCGAACCTCCGACCTGCGGATTAGAAGTCCGCTGCTCTATCCAGCTGAGCTAAGGGCGCGCATGGCCGCTTACCCGGCAACGCGGTTCCAGCGGAAATTGTCCGCATAGGCCTTCGGTCTCACCTGCCGCTGCTGCGGGGCGCGCAGGCTGTATTCGAAGCCGCGCTTCTCGCAATAGGCCACCGCCGCCTCGCGCGTCGCGAATTCGAGCCGGACCTGCTGGCGGGTATCGGACGAGCTTGTCCAGCCCATCAGCGGATCCGGCCGGCGGGCCGATTCCTGCTCGAACTCGACCGTCCAGATACCGGTGCGGCCCCGGCCCTGCTGCATCGCCGTGCGGGCCGGGCTGAAGATGCATGCTCGCATGGCTTACCCTCCTCGCCTCGTTGCAACCGGGCCCTTATCCGCCCGGAGCGCCTGCGGGTCAAGCCGGTCGGCGGCGTGCGAGCGCCGCCCTGCCGGGCCAGGCGGCCGTGTCGTCCAGCTCCTCCTCGATGCGGAGCAGCCGGTTGTATTTGGCGAGCCGGTCGGACCGGGCGAGCGAGCCGGTCTTGATCTGGCCGCAGCCGCTCGCGACGGCGAGGTCGGCGATGGTCGTGTCCTCCGTCTCTCCCGAGCGGTGCGACATCACCGCCCGCCAGCCGGCATTCATCGCCAGCGCCGCCACATCGAGCGCCTCCGTCAATGTGCCGATCTGGTTGACCTTGACCAGCACGGCATTGCCCGCGCCTTCGCGAAGCCCGCGCGCAAGCCGTTCGGGGTTGGTTGCGAACAGGTCGTCCCCGACGAGTTGCACCCGAGCGCCCAGGCGTTCCGTCAGCGCCTTCCAGCCGTCCCAGTCGTCCTCCGCCATGCCGTCCTCGACCGACACGACGGGATAGCGCGCGCACAAATCCTCCAGATAGCCGGCCATGCCGTCCGCATCGAGCGTGCGGCCTTCGCCCTCCAGCCGGTAGCAGCCCTCCGCCCAGAACTCGGTGGCGGCGGCGTCGAGCGCCAGCGCCACATCCTCGCCCGGCCGGTAGCCCGCCTTCTCGATGGCGCGCATGACGAAGCCGAGCGCCTCGTCGGCGCCGGAGAGCGCGGGCGCGAAGCCGCCCTCATCGCCGGTATTGACGCTCTGGCCGGCCTCCAGCAGCAGCGCGCGGAGCGCGTGGAACACCTCCGCCCCGGCGCGCACCGCCCCGGCGAAGCTCTCCGCGCCCACCGGCACGATCATGAACTCCTGGATGTCGATGGGGTTGTCGGCATGCGCGCCGCCATTCAGCACGTTCATCATCGGCACGGGCAGGACATTGGCGCCGAGGCCGCCGACATAGCGGTAGAGCGGCTGGCCGGCCGCCTCGGCCGCGGCCTTGGCGCAGGCGAGGCTGACGCCGAGGATCGCATTGGCGCCGAGCCGGCTCTTGTTCGCCGTGCCGTCCAGCGCGATCAGCGCGCGGTCGAGCCGCCGCTGCTCCTCCGCCTCCATGCCGCCCAGCGCATCGAAGATCTCGCCGTCCACCGCATCGCAGGCCCCGAGCACGCCCTTGCCGCCATAGCGCGCCGGGTCGCCGTCGCGGCGCTCATGCGCCTCATGCGCGCCGGTGGAGGCGCCGGACGGCACGGCCGCCATGCCCACAGACCCATCCTCCAGATGCACCTCGACCTCGACGGTCGGGTTGCCGCGGCTGTCCAGCACCTCGCGGGCGTGGATATCGGTGATGGCGGTCATGCGGTCCTCTCGAGCTGCGTCTTCGCAATCGCGTCGTGGGCGATCAGCGTTTCCAGAATGCCGGCGAGCCGGTCCAGCGGAATCATGTTGGGGCCGTCGCTGACGGCGCTGTCGGGGTCCGGGTGGGTCTCGATGAACACGCCGGCGACGCCGACCGCAACCGCCGCACGCGCCAGAACAGGCGCGAATTCGCGTTGCCCGCCGCTCCTGCCGCCGAGCCCGCCCGGCTGCTGCACGGAATGGGTGGCGTCGAAAATGACGGGCCAGCCGGTGCGCGCCATCTCCGGCAGCGCGCGCATGTCCGAGACCAGCGTGTTGTAACCGAAGGAGGCGCCGCGCTCCGTCAGCAGGATGCGCTCATTACCAGCGCCGGAGACCTTGTCCGCCACATGCGCCATGTCCCAGGGGGCGAGAAACTGGCCCTTCTTCACGTTCACCGCCGCCCCGGTCTCCGCCGCCGCGACCAGCAGGTCGGTCTGGCGGCAGAGGAAGGCCGGGATCTGCAGGATGTCCACCGCCTCAGCCGCCGGCGCGCAATGCCGCGGCTCATGCACATCGGTCAGCACCGGACAGCCGAAGCGCTCGCGGAGCTCGGCCAGAATATCCAGCCCCGGCGCCATGCCGACGCCGCGCGGGCTCTCGCCGCCGGTGCGGTTCGCCTTGTCGTAGGAGGACTTGTAAACGAAGGGCAGGCCGAGCCGGGCGGTCATGGCGGTCAATGCCTCGGCCGTCTCCAGCGCCTGCGCCCGGCTTTCGATGGCGCAGGGACCGGCGATGAGCGCCAGCGGCAGACAATTGCCGAACCGGACCGGGCCGACCGGAACCTCGCGCATCAGACCAGCCGCGACTGTGTGACGGCGGCCGTCACGAAGGATTTGAACAGCGGGTGCGGGTCGAAGGGGCGCGAACGCAATTCGGGATGGAACTGCACCCCGATGAACCAGGGGTGGTCGTCGATCTCGACGATCTCCGGCAGGCTGCCGTCCGGCGACAGGCCGGAGAAGCTGAGCCCCGTCGCCTCCAGCTGGTTGCGGTAGCGGATATTGACCTCATAGCGGTGGCGGTGGCGCTCCTCGACCCGGCGCGCGCCGTAAATGCCGGCGGCCCGGCTGCCGGCCGCGAGTTCGGCGGTGTGGTTGCCGAGGCGCATGGTGCCGCCCTTGTCATCGGCCTCGGAGCGGTGCTCGACCTGCCCGTCGGCGACCCACTCCTCGAGGAGGCCGACCACGGGGTCCGGCGTCGGCCCGAACTCGGTCGAGCCCGCCTTTTCGAGCCCGGCAAGCGAGCGCGCCGCCTCGATCACCGCCATCTGCATCCCGAAGCAGATGCCGAAATAGGGCACCTTGCGCTCGCGGGCGAAACGGGCGGCGCCGATCTTGCCGGCCGCGCCCCGTTCGCCGAAGCCGCCCGGCACCAGGATGCCGTGGACGCCGGCGAGACGCCCGACGATATCCTCCCGGTCGAACCGCTCCGCCTCCACCCAGTCTTCCTCGACATGCACATTATTGGCGATGCCGCCGTGGCGGAGCGCTTCCGAGAGCGATTTGTAGGCGTCCTTGAGATCCGTATATTTGCCGACGATCGCGATGCGCACCATGCCTTCGGGCGAGCGGACGCGCCGGGTGATCTCCCGCCAGGGCGCGAGGTCGGGCTCCGGCTCGCGGGACAGGCCGAAGCCGGCCAGCACCTCGCTGTCGAAGCCCTCGTCGTGATAGGCGGCGGGCACGGCGTAGATCGGGTTCGCGTCATGCGCTGAAATCACCCGGCTCGCGCGGATATTGCAGAAGAGCGCGATCTTCCGGCGCGCGTCCTCGGGCAGCGGGTTCTCCGAACGGCAGAGCAGCAGGTCCGGCTGGATGCCGAGACCGAGCAGTTCCTTGACGGAATGCTGGGTCGGCTTGGTCTTGATCTCGCCGGCGGAGCGGATGAAGGGCACGAGGGTAAGGTGCACGAACATCGTGCGCTCCGGCCCGAGCTCCTGGCGCAGCTGGCGGATCGCCTCCAGGAAGGGCAGGCCCTCGATATCGCCGACCGTGCCGCCGATCTCGACCAGAACGAAATCCTCGCCGTCCAGCCCTGCCTTGACGAACGCCTTGATCGCGTCGGTCACATGCGGGATGACCTGCACCGTCGCGCCCAGATAGTCGCCGGCGCGCTCGCGGTCGAGCACCTGCTTGTAGACCTTGCCTGTGGTGACGCTGTCATCGCGGGTGGCGTCATTGCCGGTGAAGCGCTCGTAATGGCCGAGGTCAAGGTCGGTCTCGGCGCCGTCCACGGTCACGAACACCTCGCCGTGCTGGTAGGGACTCATCGTGCCGGGATCGACATTGAGATAGGGGTCGAATTTCCGCATGCGGACCCGGTAGCCGCGCGCCTGCAGCAGCGCGCCGAGCGATGCGGCGGCGAGGCCCTTGCCAAGCGACGATGACACGCCGCCCGTCACGAAGATGAAGCGCGGTCCGGCCTCCCGGCTCACTGGCCGAGCGGCGCTGCGGGCCCGGAGGGAGCCTCTTGCGCCGGGCGGTCCAGAATCGAGGTCGGCTCGCGCGTCGTGGACATCACGATCGCGAGGAAGAGGCTGACCGCGAAGAAACCCGCCGCCAGCCACATGGTGATGGTGGTGAGCATGTTGCCGGCCCCGCGCCCTGTCATCAGCCCGCCGCCCGCGCCGCCTCCGCCGCCGATGCCGAGCCCGCCGCCCTCGCTGCGCTGGAGCAGCACGACGGCGACCAGCGCAATGCAGATCAGCACATGGACGACAAGGGCCACTTCGATCACGGTTCGGGGTCCTCGCGGCAGCGTGCCGGGCAGGGCCGGCGCAAGACGAACGGAATGTCGGACGGGAGATATATGTAGCCCGATTCCCTCTCGCCCGCCAGCCCAAAACGCCGCCCGCGCCACGACGGATGCAAGGCCCTTGCGCCGCCTAACGGGACATGATCGGAAAGCGCCCCGGAATGGCGTATGGTGTCCGGGAGAAAACCCAAAATCGCAACTAATATGCTGAATTAAAGGGGAATTATGTAGGAAAGTGTCGGAGCGTAGCTAGAAAAGTGCTTTGACGACGGCTGCGGATACAGCCGCCCCAACCGCAATAGCGGACAGAATGCCACGCTGCGTATATTGCCCTTGCCTTCGCTGTCTTGGTCGCGGGATCACCAGATCGACATCATGTCTTCCTGACCGGGATATCGGCTCCTGCGCAGCGAAGTCCTTACCCGATTAGCTTGCGTCGACGATCGCGCGCCTCTTCAGGCTCGCTGCGATCACCTCGATCTCGCCCGAGAGATGCGGACCGCTGTAGACCAGCGACGTCTCGTGCCGCGCAAAGTCGCCGCTGCGTCGTGCGCTGAGCCAGTTGAACGAGCCGACGGAGAGCACTTCCTCGTCGGCGAAGACGATCTTGCTATGCAACTGCCGCACGAGCTTCAGCTCCACGTCGATCGCGGTGAGCGCGCTCCGGGCCCGGTCGAGGCTCGAGACGCCGTGCCTGTCCTTTTCGTCGTTCAGCCCGGGATCGATATAGATGTCGATCTCCTTGCCGCGCTTCCTGGCCGCTTCGAGCGCGGTGAGGATGCCCTCCTCCTCCATGGTGCGAACCACGATCCAGGGGCTGACGATGTTCACCTTGGCGCTGCCGGCGGCGCCGAGGAGTTCCAACAGGAACGCATCGTGCTCGCCGGCATCCCGTAGCGTCCGAATTTCCTGGCCGGGTCGTGCGAGGTCCTTGCGTTCGATGGCCTGGAAGGACATAGCGTTTTCAGGATGCGCGAACAGGAACTGTCCGAGCAGCTGCCGCGGCGATCCCGGCCTCGCGGTCGAGAAGAGGTCCATGTCGCCGAACACGAGAAAGGCGTCCTTCGCTCGCGAGACGGCCACGTTCAACATGCTGGTCGAGCCGTCAATGAATCCGCCGTCCTCATGCTTGGAATAGGTCGGGGAGAAGATCACGATCTCCCGATCAGCTCCCTGTAGCGAATGGATCGTGCCGATCGTCATGCCATCCGCGCCGCTGACCGCGATGCCCACGGCCCGGCAGGCCTCCCGGATCTCGTTTGCCTGGCGGGCGAAGGGGGTCACGATTCCGACAATCTTCTCGAGCCTCTTTTTCGTCCCGGCATACCGGGCTTCGAGCTTGTCGCGCGCTGCCGCCAGCCAGGCGGCGATGGTCTTCGCCTCGACCATGTTCCTGCGGCTTCCGCCGGCGGGCGTGCAGAGGCCGTCCACATGGAGATAGGCCAGAGGTCCGGGGATGGCCTGCTCCTCTGCCTCGCCAATATCCGGCGCGGGGCCGCGGCGGGGTTCGAGCTTGCCCCGGTAGCAGAGCGCGTTGCAGTACTCGACGATCTCGTCATAGCAGCGCCGGTGCTCGAACAGCCAGAGGCCCCCGTCGAGTCCGGGTTCCGGACGATAGCGGCAGGCGCGCTGGGCGGCTTTCATCGCGCTGCCGCCCGAAGCGGTCCGGCCCGTATCCTCCACGCGCTCGAAGTCCTCCTCCGTGTGGTCCGTGGGCAGCAGCCCCCGTTCGATCAGGTTACCGATATCGATGAATTTCGGGATCTGGTGGATGGGCTCGATCTGGCGCGTGTCCCCGATCACCAGGGCCTTTTTCGCAAGCGCGAACGCGGCGCCGGCGACGTCCGGCGGAACTTGGCCCGCCTCGTCGACGATCAGCAGGTCGAGGAAGTTGAACAGATAGTCCTTGCGGAACCCGCCGTCCTCCTTTCTTGAAACGGAGAGCTTGTCCGGCAGCATGGCGAATGTGGCGACCATGCAGGGGGTGAGCATCATCCACCGGCGCCACCGCGGCACGGCCGTCGTCTCGCCAGTCTTCGTGCGCGTTCTGTCTATGTCCGGCAGGATGCGATCTGTCTCGATGAGCCAGCGGCCTTCCCAGTAGTGGGTCGCGAGCTGGAAAAGGTGGAAGCGTATGCCCACGTCCGCTGTCCGTTCGAGGGCGCCGGGATCGTCGGGATCGACCTCGCCGGCACCGAGGGCTTCTGCAGCGCCGGCGAATGTCTCGTATGCCCGCTCGAGCCCGTCCATCGCCGTCCGCGCGCGATCCGCCGCCGCCGCGGCGGCGCAGAGCCTTTCCCGGCAGTCGCGGGACCGGCGGTCCAACTCGCCTTCGACGGCCTCGATCCGGAGGCCGGCGTCGGTAGTGCCGTACCCCGCACCTTCGAGGAAATACCGGGCCTTGTCGCGGCGCTTCCGCGCCACTGGCGGGATGAAGCTGAAGAATGCGAGCCACACGGATTCCTGCGCGAGATATGCCTTCCAGCCGTCCAGGAGGCTCCGGGCGGCCGCATCCTGTTGCGCGCCGCGCTCCCGGTCCGCCTCAAGCTCTGTCACGGCTTTCTCGGGGTCATCGCCGAGAAGGGCCGCAACCTCCCTTCGCGCGGCCTCGAGCCCAACGCGGGCGGCGTCGGCGGCGTCGAGCTTGCCGGCAGCCTTCTCGATGCGCGCGCGAAGCGCGTCCACCACGCCCTGCACGTCGGCGCGCTCCAACTCCGGCAGCGCCTTCGCCGCGCGGGCAAGATAGTCCTTCCTAGCCTTCACCACGTATCCGCGGGTCTCCCATTCGGCGAAGGATGTTTCCGTCTGGTATCCTCGGTCCCGAGCCTCCCTTTCTCGCCGGTAGGCGGGGAGAAAGAGCCCGAAGCTTGCGATGCCCGGCAGCCAGCGGCCCGCGAAGGGGCCCTTTCCCTTCGCGAAACTCTCCCTGAAAGCGTCGATGACGTTGGTGATCGCCTGGTTGTTGGCCGAGGAGGCGGCGATCACCGGCGGCTCGCCCCCGGCGAGCGCGGCTCGCACCCATTCCCCGGCGATCGCGGACAGCAGCAAGGTGGTTTTTCCGGTTCCGGGCGGGCCGTTGACCGCCAGTATCTCGCCCTCGCGGGCGACGGCCAGGTGGGCGAGCGCATCGCGCTGGCCGTCCGCAAGCGGAAAGCGATCGCTCGAATGCCCGAGAAGCGAGGCGAGGCGGTAGGGGCGGTCGGGGCCCGGCGCCGCCTTTGCCGGCCGGTCCATCGCATAGCTTGCGAAGAGCGGCGCTTTGGGTTTCGCTTCGAGCGCCTTGTCGTAGAGGGCGACGATGTTGCGAACCGTGGCGGCCGTGTCTCCGGCAAATTCGATCATGCCGATGCGCCTGCTCTGGTATTCGTCCTCCTCACCGGGCCATCCGCCGGTCACCTTTTCGCGCAACCGCCTGCAGTCCTGGCCGTAACGCTGCCACATCCGCTCGTGGGACTCGTCCTCTGCGGCCGGGTGGATAGGCGATTCGGAAAGGAAGGTGTCGAGGTCCTCCATGCTGCCGATCGAGAACATGCGTCCGCCGAGCGGCTCGAGCACGTCGCGCGCGAGCACGGTGCGCATCGGCCATATCCGGCCGTCGTGCCGGCCGACCCGGGCGGTTGCTACGATCGGCGCGACATGGGCGGGCCAGCCGTCCATGCGGCTCGTGCCGTGCGAGGTCCGGCGGCTGAACAGAAGCGGCCAGAACCGGATGTGCGCGATGTCCTGCTTCTCGTCCACCCGTGAGAAGAGCCGTTTCAGCGTGCCGGTCCCGAGGCAGCCTGTCTGGAGCTCCTCCGCTGACACCTCCAGGCGCCGGGTGTTTTCGGCCGGAAGGTCCCTGTCCTCGAAGCGCCCCTTGCCGAGTCCGGCATCCGCGAGGCAATCGCGCCAGTAACGCGCCAAGCGTAGATGCGGCGCCTGCTCGTCCTCGTTCCGGCGCGCACGCATCCGTTCCTTGTCGCTTGTCATCCGGCTCCCCCGGTGTTCCGTTCCGGCGCCTCCCGTCCGCCGGACGGCTGAAACATGCGCGTCGAGCTTGGCATGGCGCGTTCGGTTTCGCACGGCCGAATTCGACGCTTTCAGCGCGCATCTGTCATGCTCAAGGAACGATGCAGGGGCGCTCCCGAGCAATTCGCGGCCCGATTGTCGCTTCTAGAATGCTCCTGCCAGTATAATTCGCAGAGCGTTGGTACCGCGCCCGCTCAAGTGGAGGTGTAGCGGACGACGCAGCCTGCCGCAGTTGGGGTCGATTCCAGTAGGGGGCATGATCGTACGCTCTTGTGAGTCGTCATCCCCGCGACGCGGCGGCTTCGTCGCACGAGTAACGGGGGTTGCGCCTACTGTCGAATGGTACCGGTGCAGACAGTAGTTGCTCAAGAGCGGAACTAATATAATTCCCCAAATGAAGCGTGCCCCAGCATAGGGTTTGGTGCCCAGGAGAAGACTCGAACTTCCACGGCCTTGCGGCCACAGGTACCTGAAACCTGCGCGTCTACCAATTCCGCCACCTGGGCATGGGGCCGGAGGGAGACGGCGTGATAAGAGGAAGGCGCATATCTGTCAACGACCGGAGGCGCGCTTTTCGTGACCGACCGATCCCTCCGCGATTTCATCGCCCGGCTGGAAAGGGCGGGCCGGCTCAAGCGCATAGCCGCGCCCGTGTCGCCCGAGCTGGAGGTGACGGAAATCCACCGCCGCGTGCTCCGGGCGGGCGGGCCGGCGCTGCTTTTCGAGAACCTGCGCCGTCCGGACGGCGGCTCCTGGGGCATGCCGGCGCTCGCCAATCTGTTCGGCACGGTCGAGCGCGTCGCCTGGGGGATGGGGCGCGAGCCGGCCGGCCTGCGCGAGATCGGCGAAACGCTTGCCTTCCTTCGCCAGCCGGCCCCGCCCGGCGGCTGGCGCGAGGCGGTCGGGATGCTGCCGCTGCTGAAAACCATGCTCTCCATGGCGCCGCGCACCGTCCGGCGGGGGCCCGTGCAGGAGGTCGTGCTGGAGGGGGACGATATCGACCTCGGGCGCTTCCCCGTCCAGACCTGCTGGCCGGACGAACCCGCGCCTCTCATCACCTGGCCGCTCGTGGTGACGCGGGGGCCGGGGCGCACGGCCGAGGACGATTTCAATCTCGGCATCTACCGCATGCAGGTGACCGGGCGGAACACGACCCTGATGCGTTGGCTGAAGCATCGCGGCGGCGCCGGCCACCATGCGCGCTGGGCGGCCAGGAAGCGCGAGCCCCTGCCCGCCGCCGCCGTGATCGGCGCGGACCCGGCGACGATTCTCGCCGCCGTCACGCCCCTGCCCGAGACGCTTTCCGAATACCGTTTCTCCGGCCTCCTGGCGGGCCGGCGGCTCGACCTCGTCGATTGTCGCACCGTGCCGCTCAAGGTGCCGGCCGAGGCCGAGATCGTGCTGGAAGGCCATGTCTCGCTCGACGACTATGGCGACGAGGGGCCTTACGGAGACCACACCGGCTACTACAATGCGGTCGAGCGCTTTCCGGTGTTCACGGTCTCGGCGATCACCATGCGCCGCGAGCCGATCTACCTCACCACCTATACCGGCCGGCCGCCGGACGAGCCCTCGGTGCTGGGCGAGGCATTGAACGAGGTCTTCATCCCGCTGCTGCAGGCGCAGTTCCCGGAAATCCGCGATTTCTGGCTGCCGCCGGAGGGCTGCTCCTACCGCGTGGCCGTCGTCTCCATCCGCAAGGCCTATCCCGGCCACGCCAAGCGGGTGATGTTCGGCGTCTGGTCCTATCTGCGCCAGTTCATGTACACCAAGTGGGTGATCGTCGTGGACGACGACATCGATGCGCGCGACTGGAAGGACGTCATGTGGGCCGTTTCCACCCGCATGGACCCCGCCCGCGACATAACGCTCGTCGAGAACACGCCCATCGACTATCTGGACTTTGCGAGCCCCGAGAGCGGCCTCGGCTCCAAGATCGGCCTCGACGCGACCGACAAATGGCCGCCGGAGACCCGGCGCGAATGGGGCCGCAGGCTTGCCATGAGCGAGGAGGTGGAGGCGCGCATCGCCGCCAGATGGGAGGAGTTCGGGCTGGATTGAGCCGCCAGCCGGCGCTAAATAGCTGCTTCCGGGCCGGCCCTGTGCCTCTGTGGCGGAATCGGTAGACGCGGCAGACTCAAAATCTGTTGCCCGCAAGGGCGTGGGAGTTCGAGTCTCCCCGGGGGCACCACCGGCGCGGCAAGCGATGGAGGACGATCTTGGGCGCCATCCACGTCACGGTTACCGTCAGCAATCCGGCGGACCGCAAGCGCGCATGGGACGGCCTGTTCCTGGTCGATACCGGCGCCACCGATTCGCTGGTGCCGAGGGACCGCCTGGAGGCCATCGGGCTGGAGCCCGAGGCGCGCCGTCTTTACGAGCTCGCTGACGGCAACACGGTCGCCATGGATATCGCGGTCGGGCGGCTGGAATTCATGGGAGAGATTGTGGGCGGCACGATCATTTTCGGCGACAAGGGGACGGAACCGATCCTGGGCGTGACGGCGCTGGAGTCTGTCGGGATCGACATCGACCCGCGCAATGGAACATTGAAACGCCTGCCCGCCGCGCGCCTGAAAAGGCTGCAGGCTGCGGGCGCAGATTGCATGGTCCTGCGGAGTGAACTCGCATGAAACCCGTTTGTCTCGTCATCGGCGCCGGCGCCGGAATCGGCGGCACCGTCGCAACACGCTTCGCGCGGGAGGGCTACCACGCCGTCCTTTGCCGCCGCAGCGACGAGGAGGGCCTGAACCGGCTGGTTGACGGCATCAGGAGCGAGGGCGGCGACGCCACGGGCTATCTGCTCAACGCCGTCCAGCCCGACAGCATCGAAGACCGGATTGCGGCCGTGGAGGCCGATATCGGGCCCATCGAGACGGTCCTCTACAATCTCGGCTCGCAGGTCGGCAACCGCAGCCTGGAGGCGACCAGCTACAAGGTCTTCGAGCTGGGCTGGCGCATGGCGACCTTCGGGCTTTTCCGCACGGCCTCGGCCGTCTGTCCCTGCATGGTCGAGCGCGGCGGCGGCGCCATTCTGGTCACGTCATCGACGGCGGCCGTGCGCGGCAACAGGGGCCAGCATTCGCATGCGGCCTCCATGGCGGGCCGGCGCATGCTGTGCCAGACGCTGAACGCCGAATTCGGGCCGAAGGGCATCCACATCGTCCATATCCTTGTGGACGGCGCGGTCGATGCCCCGGACACGCTCGGCAAGATGCTCGGACCGGAGAAATACCGGGCGCTGCGCGAGAGCCGTGGCATGGAGCATGACGGCCTCATGCTGCCGGAGAAGATCGCCGACACCTATCTCCATCTCGCGCGCCAGCACCGCTCCACCTGGACGAACGAAATCGACCTGCGCTCCTTCAACGACATGCCCTGGTGGAACAGCTAGGACGCGATCACCCGCCCGCCGAGGTCCTGTCGAGGTGGTCCAGATGCGCCAGTTTAGCTGCGTCGTCGAGGAATGAACCCTCGATGGAATTGCGGGCGAGCGTGACGAGGTCCGCTGCCTCCAGTTGGAGCGCATCGGCCACGGCTACGAAATTGTCCAGCAGATAGCCGCCGAAATAGGCCGGGTCGTCGGAGTTGACGGTGGCCTTGAGGCCCGCGTCGAGCATGCGCTTCAGCGGGTGCTGCCTCATGTCGGGAACGCCGCAGAGCCGGAGATTGGAGAGCGGGCACACGGTCAGCGCGATGCCCTGCCCGGCCAGGCGGCGGACCAGCGCCGGGTCGTCGAGCGCTCGGTTGCCGTGGTCGATCCGGTCCACGCCCAGCCGGTCCACCGCGTCCGCGACATAAGATGCCGGGCCCTCTTCGCCGGCATGGGCAACGAGCTTGAGGCCGGCCTCGCGCGCGGCCGCAAAGAGGCGTTCGAACTTCGCGGGCGGATTGTCCTTCTCGGTCGAATCCAGACCGAGGCCGGCGATCTTCCCGTCGGCGATATAGGGCCCGGCCTCGCGAAAGGCTGCGAACCCCTCTTCCTCGCTCAGATGCCGCAGGACGCACATGATGAGCAGCGAAGTGACGCCCAGCCTCTCGCGCCCGTCGGCGAGCGCCGCCAGGATACCGTCCGCCGCAGCCGCGAACGGAACGCCGCGCCCGGTGTGCCCCTGTGGATCGAAGAACACTTCGACATGCATCGCCCCGTCGGCGGCGGCGCGCTCCAGATAGGCCGCGGTGAGATCGTAAAAGTCCTCTTCGGCGCGCAGCACGTCCATGCCCCGGTAGTAGATGTCCAGGAAGTCCTGCAATTCGGAGAAGCGGTAGGCGGCCCGGATCTCCTCTACCGAGCGGAACGGGATGTCGACCCCGTTCCTGCGGGCCAGCCGCATCATCAATTCCGGCTCGAGCGCGCCCTCCAGATGAAGGTGCAGCTCGGCCTTGGGCAGCGCCCGGACAAACGACCTCACGTCCACTCCGGCCTCCGTTGCAATCCCTTGGCAGTTTGCGCCGGGACCGCAAGTGCAGGATAGTCCCTTCCCTATGGACGCGCCGAAAGAAGCCTCGATTGCCGACCTCGCCCGCCTGATGGCGTCAGGCGCGCTCACCTCGACCGGCCTTGTCGAGTCCTTCCGGCAGCGGATTGCGGCGGAGGACGGGCCCTTCCGGTCTGTTGCATTCCTCAATCCCGACGCAGACCGGATCGCGCTTGAGCGCGACCGCGAGCGCGCCGCCGGGCATGTCCGCGGCCCCCTGCACGGCGTGCCGGTGCTGCTGAAGGACAATATCGCGACGGGCGACGCCATGATGACCTCGGCCGGCTCGCTGGCGCTCGACGGCGTGAGGACGAAGGCGGACAGCCATGTCGCCCGGCGCCTGCGCGAGGCCGGCGCCGTTCTGCTCGGCAAGACCAATCTCAGCGAATGGGCGAATTTCCGCTCCACGCGCTCGTCGAGCGGCTGGTCGAGCCGCGGCGGGCAGGTCCGCAACGCCTATGCGACCGACCGCACGCCCGGCGGCTCCAGCTCGGGCTCCGGCGTCGCGGTCGCTCGCGACTTCGCGCCCGTCGCCATCGGTACGGAGACCGACGGCTCCATCGTCGGGCCGTCCGCGATGAATTCCGTTGTCGGCGTCAAGCCGACTCTCGGGCTTGTCTCCCGCACCGGAATCATCCCCATCGCCGCGAGCCAGGACACGGCCGGCCCCATGGCGCGGTCGGTGGCCGATGCGGCGGTTCTGCTTGGCGCAATCGCCGGTCCCGACCGGGACGATCCGGCCAGCCGGACGCCGCCGGACGCGGATTTCACCCGCTTCCTCGATGCCGGCGCGCTGCGGGGGGCCAGACTCGGCGTCATCAGAAGCTATTGCGGCTTCCACGAAGCCGTGGACCGGGTGTTCGACCGGGCGCTCGAGGCGCTGGCGGATGCAGGCGCGGTCATTGTGGATGACATCGAAATGTCCGCGCGCGAAGCCATCCGGCCGCACGAAATCCTGGTGATGCGAACCGAGTTCAAGACCGGGCTGAACGCCTGGCTTGCGGCGCTCGGGCCCGAATGTCCGATCCGTTCGCTCGCCGGGTTGATCCGGTTCAATATCGACCATGCCGACCGGGTCATGCCCTGGTTCGGGCAGGAGCAGCTGATTGCGGCCGAAGAAACCGACGGCATGGACAGCAAGGCCTATCTGGCGGCGCTTGCCCGCTGCCGCCGGCTCACCCGCGAAGAGGGCATCGACCGGGCCCTCGGCGCGTTCCGCCTGGACGCCCTGGTCGCGCCGACTTCGCCTGCGCCCTGGGCCATCGACCTTGTGAACGGCGACAACCGCCTTGGCGGCAGTTCGGGCCTGGCGGCGGTTTCCGGCTATCCGAGCGTCACCGCGCCCGCCGGCTATGTCGCCGGCCTGCCGGTCGGCCTCTCCTTCATCGGCGGCGCCTGGCGGGACGGCCTTCTGATCGGCTACGCCCATGCCTTCGAGCAGGCGGCGCAGGCGCGCATGCCTCCCGGCCCCGCCGGTCCCTGGCGGCCCGGCTCCATGCCGTTCGCCCGGGTTTGATTCGGCCGGAGCGCTGTTTTACGCTCCCGGGGTCGAATGCCGCGAGCCAAGCGGGTTTGTACGCGCTCCGATGACGGAGGGAGGCAGGCCCGTCGGGTTTCGCTTGCGGCGCAACAGCGAGGACATCCCATGAAACGCCGTAAATTCGTTCAGGGCGCTGCGACCGCCGGTGTCGCCGCCGCCGCCTCGACACTGGCGGCCCCCGCCATCTCGCAAGGCCTCAAGGAATGGAAGCTGGCCATGTCCTGGCCGCTCAACTCGCCGGGGCTGGGCACGTCGGGCCAGCGGGTGGCTCAGCGCATTACGCAACTCTCCGGCGGCAAGATTTCCGTCAAGGTCTATGGCGGCGGCGAGCTGGTGCCGGCTTTCGGCGTGTTCGACGCGGTCAGCGCCGGCGATGCCGACATGTACCATTCGGCCGAGTATTACTGGCAGGGCAAGCACAAGGGCTTCAACTTCTTCACCGCCGTGCCCTACGGGCTGACCGGCATCGAGCACGCCGCCTGGATGAAATATGGCGGCGGGCAGGAGCTCTGGGACGA
>JAJECF010000233.1 GCA_022822125.1 Alphaproteobacteria bacterium | reverse complement strand
TTGAAGCGCCATTATGCGAAGACGCTGCGCGCATGGCGGGAGCGTTTTGTTTCGAACCGTGCGCGTGCGCTTGAGATGTATGACGAGCGTTTCTGCCGGATGTGGGAGTTCTATCTCACCGCCTGCGAGGTCGGCTTCCTGAACAACATTGTGACCGTATTCCAGATCCAGCTTGCGAAGGACCCGGACGCCGTGCCGGAGACGCGGGACTATATCCACGAATTCGAAGGCGTGCATTGATGGATGCAGGGGCTGACAGGGGCGCGGCCGATGCGCTCGCCCGGCGCGTCGCCGAGGCCATGTACGAGCAGGACGAGGCGTCGCGCCATCTCGGCATCCGGCTGGAGGCGGTCGGCGCGGGCTGGGCGCGCATGTCGATGCGGGTGACCGGGGCCATGCTGAACGGCCACCGGGTCTGTCACGGCGGCTACATCTTCTCGCTCGCCGATTCCGCAATGGCCTTCGCCAGCAACAGCCGGAACCGGGTGTCTGTAGCGCAGTTCTGTTCGATTACCTTCCTGCGTCCGGGCCGGGCGGGCCGCCTTCTGCTGGCCGAGGCGCGGGAGCAGGCCGAGGCGGGGCGGACCGGCCTGTATGCGGTCGAGGTGCGCGAGGAGGACGGCGAGGTCGTGGCCGTGTTCTCGGGCGCTGTCCGCCGTCTGGGAGACCGCGCTATCGTCTGAGCGCCGGGCCGGCCCCGGGCTTGCGGCGCGTTTCACCCTCCAGGAACAGCGGGACGGCGACGGCCAGCGAAGCGCCCGTTTCCGGGTCGTCGCAGGGAATGAGCGCGCCGCTTTCGCGCATCTGCGCATCGTCCGGAATATCGGCGAGCGTGCCGATCTCGCCGAAGCTGACGGCGTGGCGGATGAGGATTTCGCGCCAGTCCGGCCAGTCGCGGGCGGCGAAGGCGGCGTCGAGATCGGCGATGAGCGCGCGGCGGTTGGCCACCCGCGCCGGCCGGTCCCGATAGCGCGGATCGTCCAGCCATTCCGGCTTGTCCAGCGCCGCAACCAGCTTCGGCCAGTTGCGGTCCTCCGGCAGCAGCACGAGATGGAACCAGCGGCCGTCGCGGCATCGATAGAGGTTGTGCAGCGCATTGGCGGCGTCCTCGCGCGCCGGGCGGCGCCTGTGCTCCGCCCCGCAGAGCATGGCGCTGGTCTGGAAGGCGTTCCACCAGAGGCCGTTCGCCATCAGGTTGGTTGAGACGGCCCCGCCCCTGCCCGTGCGCTCGCGGCGATAGAGCGCCATCATCACGGCGGCGAACAGCGACATCGCGGTCGGATGGTCGCCCATGCCGGGGAGCGAGCGGGCGGGCGGCGAGTCGGGCGCCGGGCGCACCATGTCCATGAGGCCGGTGCGCGCCCAGAGCGCCGTGGAGTCGAAGCCGGTGCGGGCGGCTTCGGGGCCGGTCTCGCCATAGGCGGTGACCGAGGCATAGATCAGCCGCTCGTTCAGCGCCATGAGGTCCTCGACCCGGATGCCGAGCCGGGCGCGGGTTCCGAGCGGCGCGTTGGTAATGAAGACATCCGCCTCCGCCACCATGTCGTAGAGCCGTGCGCGCTCCGCTTCCTGCTTCAGGTCCAGCACGAGGCTCCGCTTGTGCCGGTTGTCCATGTTGAAGGGGTAGTTGAAGGGCGTGGGCGGGTTGCCGGGCGCGCCGACCGACTGGCGGAACGGATCGCCGTCAGGCGGTTCGATCTTCACCACGTCCGCGCCGAACTCGCCCAGAATCATCGCGGCCGCCGGGCCGGCGATGAAGGTCGCCGCTTCGATTACCCTGATCCCGTCGAGCAACACGGCTTCTCTCCTGTAACGGACGCTGCCGAAGTCAGAGTAATAAATTAAGGGGATTGCCCGAGGCCATCGTACAAACATCGGCGCTGTGCGGGTGCATTTGTCGCAAGCCTTGGAGTAGGCGGCGACAGATCGGATAAAGTCGCCACCGGAGACCCGATCAGGAGGGGCAGGCAAATGGCGCGGGCGGAAGCGAACGGGATCGAGATCGAATACGAAATGCGGGGGCCGGCCGAAGGCGAGCCGGTCCTGATGATCGGCGGGCTCGGCATGCAGCTCATCTCCTGGCCGGATGCGCTGATCGACGGGCTCTGCGAAGCGGGCTTCCGGCCGATCCTGTTCGACAACCGCGACTGCGGGCTCTCCACCCGCTTCGAGGAAGCCGGGCTTGCGAATATCGGGCGGGCTTTCAAGCAGGCGCGGGCGGGCGAGCCCGTGGACGCTCCCTACACCATCGAGGACATGGCCGACGACGGCGCCGGCCTGCTGGATGCGCTCGGCATCGAAGCCGCGCACATCTATGGCAGCTCCAACGGCGGAGCGATCGCGCAACTGGTGGCGATCCGCCATCCGGGGAAGACGAAGTCGCTGGCCTCGGTCATGGCGACCTCCGGCCGGCGCGGCCTGCCGCGGCCGAGCCAGGCGGCGTCGGAGTGGCTGAACACGCCCCGCCCGGCGGATATCGACCGCGAGACCTTCATGGACCTTGCCTGGGAGCAGAACCGGATCATGGGCTCACCGGGCTTCCCGCGCGACGAGGCCGGCGTGCGCGCCCGCGCGGGGGCGCTATACGACCGGGCCTACTATCCCCCCGGCCACGGCCGGCACCTGCTGGCCAGCATCGCGTCCGGAGACAGCCGCTGCGCCGCGCTCGGCGGCATTACGGCCCCGACGGTCGTCATCCACGGCGCCGACGACCCACTGGTCCCCGTAGGGCAGGGCGAGGATGTGAAGAACTCGATTCCCGGCGCGCGCATGGTCGTGATCGAAGGCATGGGCCACGACGTGCCGGACGGCGCAGCCCCGCAGGTTGTCCGGGCCGTGGCCGAAAACGCCCGCCGCGCAGGCTGATACCAACGGCATCGACTTCGGACTCATGGGAAGATTGCGGCCCCTATCGTCGCCCCGGCCCCCGAGCCGGGGCCCAGCCTCGGTCCTGGCGGCAGCTTCGACGGTCGATCCCGTTCTTCACCGGCTGCGGCGGCATCGGGGACCATGGATAGGCCCCGGCTCGGGGGCCGGGGCGCCAGTGGGGGCGGCTCCGCTATCGGTTCCGGTCAAC
>JAJECF010000149.1 GCA_022822125.1 Alphaproteobacteria bacterium | reverse complement strand
GGGGTCGCCTCCGCGGTCACTTGTGGCTGTTGCAAACCCAAAATACCGCCAGGCGACCCCGGAACCGAAAACAGCTACACCGAAATCATCTCAGATCAGCGCAGAAACCATGTCCGCTCGACGGTTCTGCAAGAGGCTCCTATTTTACCACAATTTCTCCCGGATCAAGGTCCCGGCGCAGGCAGGGCGCAGCCGCGTGAGAGGCGTCATACCAACGGCACCGGGTTGAAACTTACGGGCAAATGCCGCTTGGCGTCCCCTCCTCTCCTCATCCTGAGTAGCCGACCGGAGAGCCTGTCCTGAGCTTGCCGAAGGGGACGCGGTTCCACCGGCGGGGACGATCCTTCGATACGCCTCCCCTTCGGCAAGCTCAGGACAGGCTCTCGATACGCGGCTGGCGCCGCTACTCGGGATGAGGACAAAGGACCGGGGCTACGGTAGGGAGGTGCCGCGCCATCGGTTCCGGTCAACGGACCGCAGGTATCAGCCCATCGCCTTCCGGAAGCGCCTGAGCGCGTCGAGATGCGCCGCCGGCGTATCGAAGCCGGAATACATGGTGCGCACGGTCACATGGCTGACGCCCAGCGTTTCCCAGCGCGCAAGCTCGCCGGCCGCCTCTTCCGGCGTGCGCTCGCCGATATGGATCGTGGCGTCTATGCCGAGCGCGGCCGGGTCACGCCCCGCCTTCTCCGCAGCATCCCGCGCCAGCGCAATCTGGCGGGCCATCTCATTGCCCGGCGGCACGCGCGGATTGGCGAACCAGCCGTCACCGAGACGCCCGGCGCGTTCGATCGCCGGGTCCTGGAAGGCACCGATCCAGACCGGAATAGGCCGCTGCGGCAGCGGGTTAATGCCGGCCTCCCGGTGCTCGTGCCATTCGCCCGAGAAACTGCCGGAAGGCTCTGTCCACAGGCGGCGCAGATAGGCGATCTGTTCCTCCATCCGCCGCGCGCGGTTGCGGAAGGACTGCCCCAGAACCTCGAATTCCATGGCGTTCCAGCCGATGCCGACGCCGAGGCGCAGCCGGCCGCCGGACAGAAGGTCGATTTCCGCCGCCTGCTTGGCGACCAGCGCCGTTTGCCGCTGCGGCAGGATCAGGATCGCGGTGGCGAGCTCGATCCGCTCCGTGGCGCAGGCGAGGAAGCCGAACAGGGTGAGCGGCTCATGGAACATGTTGTCGAGCGTGTAGTAGGCCCGCCAGTCCTCCGCACCGTTGGAGACCTCCTGCACCACATGGTCGATGCAGGTGAGATGGTCGTAGCCGAGCGCCTCCACCTCCTGCGCGAACCCGCGGATAACTCCCGGGTCCGTTCCGATTTCCGTCGTCGGAAATGCCGCGCCGATCTTCATGTTCCCGTCCCTCTGTCCTGTCCCGGCTGCCGGTCCCCGAATGGGAACGAATTGCCGCCGTAAAGCCTGTGCGCCCGTGCTTCGAAGGCAAACACCATCCGCTTTGCGGCCTCGTGGAAAAAACGGCTCGCCAGCCCGCGCAGCAGCGCCGAGCGGAAGTCGCAGTCTATGCTGAAATCGATCGCCGTCCCGCCCTCGGCGGGCATGAAACGCCAATGCGTCGCCATATGCGAGAGGGGCCCGTGCGTATAGGCGACGTCGATGCGTTCCGGCGGCGTCAGCGAGACGCGGGAGGTGAAGCTCTCGCGAAAGGGGCCGAAGCGCACGCGCAGGTCGGCAATGACAAGCGCCTCCTCCCGCCGGCGAATGCGCGCCCCGGCGCACCAGGGGATGAATTCGGGATAGCGCTCGATATCCGCGACAAGGGCGAACATCTCATCCGGCGAATAGGGCACGAACCGCCGTTCGCGGTGGCTCGGCATCAGCCGCGCGCGGCCTTCAGCTTCGCGAAATCGCTGTCGGCATGGTAGGAAGACCGCGTCAGCGGAGAGGCCGAGACCAGCAGGAAGCCCTTGGCCCGGGCCATTGCCGCATAGGCGTCAAACTCCTCCGGCGTCACGAAACGGTCCACCGGATGATGCTTCGGCGTCGGCTGCAGATACTGGCCGATGGTGAGGAAATCGACATCGGCGCAGCGCAAATCGTCCATCACCTGCGCCACCTGCTCGCGGGTCTCGCCCAAACCGACCATCATGCCCGACTTGGTAAAGAGAGCGGGGTCCAGCTCCTTCGCGCGCTCCAGCAGCCGGACGCTGTGATAGTAGCGCGCGCCCGGCCGGACGGCGCTGTAAAGGCCCGGCACGGTTTCCAGATTGTGGTTGAAGACATCCGGCTTTGCCGCCACGACGACCTCCAGCGCGCCCGGCTTGCGCAGGAAATCGGGCGTGAGCAGTTCCACGGTCGTGCCGGGCGCATAAGTGCGAATCCACCCAACAGTCTCCGCGAAATGCGCCGCGCCGCCATCGTCGAGGTCGTCGCGGTCCACCGAGGTGATAACCACATGCGCAAGGCCGAGCTTCGCCACCGCCTTGCCTACATTCCCCGGTTCGGCAGGGTCGAGCGCGCCGGGCCTGCCCGTGGCGACATTGCAGAAGGCGCAGGCGCGCGTACAGATCTCGCCCATAATCATCATGGTCGCGTGGCGCTCGGCCCAGCACTCGCCGATATTCGGGCAGCCGGCTTCCTCGCACACCGTCGCGAGCCCATGTTCGCGCACGATGCGGCGCGTCTCGGCATAGGCCTTCGATGTCGGCGCCTTCACGCGAATCCAGGGCGGCTTGCGCGGGCTCGGATTGTCCGGGCGCAGGCGCTTTTCCGGATGCCGGAACGGCCGCGCGGCGCCGCCTGCCCCCGGGCGAGCCTCGCGCCGGTCAGAAGTGGATTGCGCGTCCATAGGCGTCCAGCACCGATTCATGCATTGCTTCGGAAAGGGTCGGATGCGGAAAGACAGTGTGCATCAACTCCGCTTCCGTCGCCTCCAGATTGCGGGCGATGGCATATCCCTGGATGAGTTCCGTCACCTCGGCGCCGATCATATGCGCCCCCAGCAGCTCTCCCGTCGCTGCGTCGAAGACGGTCTTGATGAGGCCCTCCGGCTCGCCGAGCGCGATCGCCTTGCCGTTGCCGACATAGGGAAAGCGCCCGACGCGGACCTCGTAGCCGGCCTCCTTCGCCGCCGGCTCGGTATAGCCGATGCTGGCCACCTGCGGGCGGCAATAGGTGCAGCCGGGAATCGCCCGGCGGTCCAGCGGATGCAGCCCTTCCAGCCCGGCGATCCTCTCGACGCAGAGCACACCCTCGTGACTGGCCTTGTGGGCGAGCCTGGGCGGGCCCACAAGGTCGCCGATGGCATGGACGCCGGGCTCGCCGGTCCGCAGCCACTCATCAACAACGACATGGCCGGCCTCCACCTCGATGCCCGTGCCTTCGAGCCCCAGGCCCTCGACATTGCCCGTTATGCCGACCGCCAGGATCGTCCTTTCGGCATCGACCGTCACCGTCTCGCCGTCGGCAGTCAGAACCGAAGCTCTGCCCTCGGAGACAGCCTCGACCCGCGCGCCGGTCATCAGCGTCATACCCTGCTTGCGGAAGGCCTTCAGCGCGAAGTCGGAGATTTCCGGGTCCTCCGACGGCAGGATGCGGTCCAGCAATTCGACCACCGTCACCGGCACGCCGAGATTGCAGTAGAAGCTCGCAAATTCGATGCCGATGGCGCCGGAGCCGATCACCAGCAGGCTCTCCGGCATCGCGTCGGGCACCATCGCCTCCTTGTAGCTCCAGATCGTCCTGCCGTCGGGCTCCAGATTCGGCAGGGACCGCGCGCGGGCGCCCGTCGCGAGCACGATATGGGGCGCGGCGAGCGCATCCACCTCCCGGCCGTCCTTTTCAACGGCGAGGCGCCCGCTTCCCGCCAGACGGCCGGCGCCGTCGATGACGGTCACCTTGTTCTTCCTCAGCAGGTGGGCGACACCGCGCGACAACTGCCCGGCGACCTTGCGCGACCGCTTCACGATCCGCCCCAGATCGAAGGAAATGTCGCCGGCGCTGAACCCGTAGTCGCCGAGATTGTGCAGCAGATGGTTGATCTCGGAGGTGCGCAGCAGCGCCTTGGTCGGGATGCAGCCCCAATTGAGGCAGATACCGCCCAGATGCTCGCGTTCGACCAGCGCCGCGTTCATGCCGAGCTGCGCGGCGCGAATAGCCGCGACATAGCCGCCCGGTCCGCCGCCCACGACGACGAGATCGAATTGTTTGTCGGCCATCGCCTTACTCCGGGCGGGCTACAGCAGCATCGCTGCGGGGCATTCGACCAGCGCCCTGAACGCGCCGAGCAGGCGGGCGCCGAGCGCGCCGTCCACCGCGCGGTGGTCGCAGGAGAGCGTGCAGCTCATCACGGTGGCGACTGCGAGCGCGCCATCCTTCACCACCGGGCGCTGCTCTCCCGCGCCGACCGCCAGAATCGTCGCCTGCGGCGGGTTGATGACGGCGTCGAACTGCCGGATGCCGAACATGCCGAGATTGGAGACGCTGGTGGTGCCGCCCTGATATTCCTCCGGCATCAGCTTGCCCTCGCGGGCGCGGGCGGCGAAATCCGCCATCTCGGCCGAAATCGCGGCGAGCCCCTTCGCCTCCGCGCCGCGCACGACCGGCGTCACCAGCCCGTTCGGCACCGCGACAGCCACCGACACATCGACCTGCCGGAATTTGAGCAGGCCGTCATCGGTCCAGGCGGCATTGGCGTCCGGCACGCGGCAGAGCGCCGTCGCCAGCGCCTTGACGACGAAATCGTTGACCGAGACCCTGACGCCTTCCGGCGCCCTCGCATTGATCTCCCGCCGCGCCTCCAGCAGCGCATCGATCTCGCAATCCACCGTCAGATAGAAATGCGGGACTGTCTGCTTCGACTCGGTCAGCCGGCGCGCAATGACCTTCCGCATATTCGTGTGCTTGACGCGCTCGAAGGGAGGCAGGCCCGGCAACTGCTCCAGTTCCGGCGGCGGCGCGGCCGCGCTCTGCCGGAGTTCCCGCTCGATATCCCGCTTGACGATCCGGCCCTCCGGGCCGCTGCCGGCCACGCCCTCCAGAGGAAGTTCAGCCTCGCCGGCCATTCGCCGCGCCAGCGGGCTCGCGAAAACGCGCCCCGGACCCTCATCGACCTGGGTGGAAGCCGCCCGGCCCGTGGCGAGGCGCACATCCTCGCGCGTGATCCGGCCATGCGCGCCGCTGCCGGCAATCGTCGCGAGGTCGATGCCGGCGAGGGCGGCCATGCGGCGGGCGAGCGGCGTCGCCTTCGCCTCCCCGTCCGGCTTCGGTTCTGGCGGAGCCGGCGACGCCTCGGGCGCCGGCGCGGCCGGGGCGGCCGCAGCCTCACCCGGTTCCTCGCCTTCCTCCACAAGCACGGCGATTACGGCATTGACGGCGACGCCTTCGCTGCCTTCCGGCACCACGATGCGCCCGACAATGCCCTCGTCGACCGCCTCGACCTCCATCGTCGCCTTGTCGGTCTCGATCTCGGCGATCACATCGCCCGGCGCCACCCGGTCGCCCTGGCCCACCAGCCATTTGACGAGGTTGCCTTCCGTCATCGTCGGCGACAGGGCCGGCATCAGGATCTGGGTCGCCATCCCGGGCGCTCCCTTCAGGCGTAGCAGACCGCCCGCGCCGCAGCGGCGATGCGGGCCGCGTCCGGCAGGGCCAGCGCTTCGAGATTGGCGGCATAGGGCATGGGCACATCCTCCCCGGTGACGCGCATGACGGGGGCATCCAGCCAGTCGAATGCGTCTTCCATAGCAATCGCCGCGATTTCGGAGCCGATGCCGGCCACGGGCCAGCCCTCCTCCACGGAAACAAGGCGGTTCGTCTTGCGGATCGAGGCTGCGATGGACTCCCGGTCGAGCGGACGAAGCGTGCGGAGGTCGATCACTTCGGCGTCGATTCCCTCTTCCGCCAGCGCGGCCGCGGCTTCCAGCGCCGTGGCGCACATGCGCGAGAAGGCCACGATGGTCACATCCCGGCCGGGGCGCAGCACCCTGGCGCGGCCGACAGGCACGGTGTAGTCGGGATCGGTCGGCACAGCGCCGCGCTGGCCGTAGAGAATCTCGTTCTCCAGAAAGACGACCGGGTTCGGGTTCCGGATGGCCGTCTTCAGCAGGCCCTTCGCGTCCGCGGCCGAAAACGGCGACACGACCACCAGGCCCGGTATATGCGCATACCAGCTCGCATAGCATTGCGAATGCTGCGCGGCGACGCGCGCCGCTGCCCCGTTCGGCCCCCGGAAGACGATGGGGCAACCCATCTGGCCGCCGGACATGTACAGCGTCTTGGCGGCGGAGTTGACGATCTGGTCCATGGCCTGCATGGCGAAGTTGAAGGTCATGAACTCGACCACGGGGCGCAGCCCGCCAAAGGCCGCGCCGACGCCGAGACCGGCGAAGCCGTGCTCGGTAATCGGCGTGTCGCGAACCCGGCGCGGCCCGAATTCGGCAAGCAGGCCCTGCGTCACCTTGTAGGCGCCTTCATATTCCGCGACTTCCTCGCCCATGACGAAGACCGTCTCGTCGCGGCGCATTTCCTCCGCCATGGCGTCCCGGAGCGCCTCGCGAACGGTCATCTCCACCGTCTCGCCGCGGTAATCGACCTCGGGCTGCGGTTTCGACGCTTCCCGCCTCGGCTGGGCCGGAGCCGGCGCCTTCGCGACCGGAGGAGGCGGCGCCTCAGCAGCCGGCACGGCGTCCGCGCTTTCGCCCTCGCCCCTCAGCCACAGGATCGTGGCGTTGACCTCGATGCCTTCGGCGCCTTCCGGAACGGCGAGGCCTGCGACGATGCCTTCCTCCGCCGCCTCGACTTCCATGGTCGCCTTGTCGGTCTCGATTTCGGCCAGCACATCGCCGGGGCTGACCCGGTCGCCCTCCGCGACGAGCCACCTGGCGAGCGTTCCTTCCGTCATGGTCGGCGACAGGGCCGGCATGGTCACGGCGACAGGCATCGCGTCACGCCTCCAGAAGGACGTCGGTATAGAGTTCGGAGGGGTCGGGCTCCGGGCTCTGCTCGGCGAACTGCGCGGCGTCAGCGACGATCTGCCTGATCTCGCCGTCTATGGCCTTCAGCGCCCCCTCATCCGCATGGCCTTCGCTCTCCAGCACATGGCGCAGCCTCTCTATGGGGTCGCGGTCCCGGCGCATCCGGTTGACCTCCTCGCGCGTGCGGTATTTTGCGGGGTCGGACATGGAATGCCCGCGATAGCGATAGGTCTCCATCTCCAGAATGACCGGCCGGCCGCCGCGCGCCTCGGCCACCGCCTCGCTCGCCGCCGCATGGACGGCGCGCACATCCATGCCGTCCACGAGGCGCCCCGGAATCCCGAAACCACCGCCGCGCGCGTGGAGGCCCGACCCGGCCGCCGCCCGCGAGACCGCCGTGCCCATGCCGTATTTGTTGTTTTCGATCACGAACAGCACCGGCAATTCCCAGAGCGCGGCGAGGTTGAGCGACTCATAGACCTGCCCCTGATTGGCGGCGCCGTCGCCGAAATAGACGACCGACACGCCGTCCTCGCCCCTGTAGCGGTGCGAGAAGCCGAGCCCGACGCCCAGCGGCACCTGCGCGGCCACGATGCCGTGTCCGCCGAAGAAGTTCTTCTCCCGCGAGAACATGTGCATGGAGCCGCCCTTGCCGCGCGAATACCCGCCCTCGCGGCCCGTAAGCTCTGCCATGACGCCGCGCGCCTCCATGCCGGCGGCCAGCATATGGCCGTGGTCCCGGTAGCCGGTAATGACGGAGTCCCGCGCGCCAAGGCAGGCATGGATGCCGACGACCACCGCCTCCTGGCCGATATAGAGGTGGCAGAAACCGCCGATCAGGCCCATGCCGTACATCTGCCCCGCCCGCTCCTCGAAGCGGCGGATCAGCAGCATGTCCCGATACCAGCCAAGCAATTGACCGCCATCCGGCGCCATGCCGTTTGCGGCGGCGCGGCCGTTGCCTGCCGCCGCGCGGTCCCTGTTCTTCGAAGGCTGCCTGCCCATGTCCGGCCCCTGCGTCCCTGGAAACCCGTTCAGCCCGTCTCCGCATCCAGCAGGATGACGATCTCGTCCGGCCGCCCGACATGCAGCAGAGCGCGGACATATTCGTCGAGCAGGTCGGCGTCGGCGGGATCCTGCTTCAACTGACCGGCGCGCAACTCCAGACGACGCCGATGCCCCTTTAGCACATCGTGCTGGGCCTGTACCTCGGTAATGCGGCGTTCAATTTCCATCAGCGACAGCGCGCCGCGCTCTCCGACAAGGGCGTGATAGCCGAAATACACGGCGATGCAGGCAGCCGCCACCGGACCGACCGCCAGCCTCAACAAGCGCTTCGCTTCGCTGCGTGTCGACATGATGCGGCAAGGAAACACGATGCGCCCTCCGGGTCAATCCGGTGGCGCGAAGCCGGCGGCGGACGCGCCCGCGATTTTCTGGCCGGTCCGCGCGATTCGTGCTTCCCTTCCGCGCATCGTTCTCCAGCGCCGAATTCCGAGGGAACACCTGCATGACCGCGCTCTCGATTTACAGCTCCATCGCCAATCCGCCGCGCGGCGACGACCTGGACCGCTGCATGGCGGAAGCGGTCGTGGAGGCGGAAGCGGCGGAGGCGGCCGGGTTCTCCGGCTTTTTCGTCGGCGAACACCATCAGGACAAGGACGGCTTCCTGCCCTCGCCCTTTGTGGTGCTCGCCGCCATCGCAGCGCGGACGAGCCGCATCCGCGTCGGCACGGCCGTGCTGCTTCTGCCGCTGCACCACCCCATACGGGTCGCGGAGGATGCGGCGGTGCTGGACATCGTTTCGGGCGGGCGGGCCGTGCTCGGCGTCGGCCTCGGCTACCAAGAGGCGGACTTTCGCGCGGCCAGCATCGACCGGCGCGAGCGCGTGCCCCGCTTCGAGGAATCCATCGCGATCCTGCGCCAGGCCTGGACCGGCGAGACAGTCAGCCACAAGGGCCGGGCGTTCGAGATCGACGGCGTGCGGGTGACGCCGCCGCCGCTGCAGAAGCCGGGCATCCCGATCTGGGTCGGCGGCTGGGTGCCGGCGGCTGTGGAGCGCGCCGGGCGCCTCGGCGATGCGCTGGTGCTGGGTCCTTCCTTCACGCTGGAGGAGAACCGGGCGCTGGCGGACCGCTACCGCATGGCGGCGGCAGCCGCCGGACGGGCGCCGCAACTCGTGCTGATGCGCGACGCCTGGGTGGCGGACAGCTTCGAGGAAGCGGCCCGCATCTACGGCCCGGAAGTCTCCGACGCCTATGGCTATTACTGGCGCAACGGCGCCACTGCCTTTCGCGGCTTCGCATCCGAATCCGAACTGCGGTTCGAGAATGTCTGGAAGGACCGTATCATCGCGGGCGCGCCGGAAACCTGCATCGCCGAGTTCAGGCGCTGGTCGGAAGCGCTCGGCGTGTCACAGTTCATCCTCCGGCTCCGCCACGCCCATTCCGGCGGCCCGCCCCACCGCGAGATCGTGAAAGCCATCGAACGCTTCGGCCGCGATGTGATCCCCTATCTGTAGCTGCGCGGAAGCCCGGCCGCCTTGCACGGGGCACGGTCCCCACCGCATACTGGCGTCCCGGTCCGGGTAGCGATTTCAGGGCCATGCTCGACCTGCCGAACCTGTTGAGCCTTTCGCGCATTGCGGCCCTTCTGCCGTTGGCGATACTGCTTGCCACGGGCGAGAGCTGGTGGGCCGCGGCGCTCTTCGTCGCCGCGGCGGCAACCGACTTCTTCGACGGCTATCTCGCCCGGCGGCAGGGCAAGGCGACAGCCTTCGGGGCGACGCTCGACCCGATCGCCGACAAGGTGCTGGTGAACGGAACGGCGCTGCTGCTGGCGGGGCTCGGCAGCCTCGGTGTCTGGGGCACGCTGGCTGCCCTGCTGATCCTCGTGCGGGAATTCGTCATTGCCGGACTGCGCGAGGCGGCGGGCGGCGGCGCGCTGCCGGTGACCCGCGTTGCGAAATACAAGGCGGCGGCGCAGATGGCGGCGCTCACCCTGCTGATCGCCAGCCCCGGATTGCCGTCGGCCGCGCACGGCGCCGGCATCGTGCTGCTCTGGATCGCCGCCCTGCTCACGCTCTGGACGGGCGCGGGCTATGTCCGCAAGGCGCTGGACGCGGCCGGATGAAAGTGCTCGGCATCGCAGGCTGGAGCGGCAGCGGCAAGACCACGCTCGCGCTCAGGCTCATTCCGGCACTGCAGCAACGCGGCGTCTCGGTCTCCACCGTGAAGCATGCGCACCATAATTTCGATGTCGATAAACCTGGCAAGGATTCCTGGGAACACCGAAAGGCCGGGGCGCGGGAGGTGCTGGTCGCATCCGGCCGGCGTTGGGCGCTGATGCACGAACTGCGCGAGGAGGCCGAACCGCCCCTGACGGCGCTGCTCGCCCGGCTTTCGCCGGTGGACCTCGTGCTGGTCGAGGGCTACAAGCGCGAGCCGCATCCCAAGCTGGCGGTTCACCGCAGCGCGGTCGAAGGCCCGCCGCTCTGGCCGGACGACCCGAATATCCTTGCCGTGGCCTGCGACAAGGAGACAGCGGCGGCGGTGCGGGCGGACGGCTTTCGCGCCCTCGACCTTGACGATCCGGACGCCATCGCCGATTTCATCGTCGAGCGGCTGGAGTTGCAGGTTTGAAAATCCTCTATTTCGCCTGGCTGCGCGACAAGGCCGGCATGTCCGAGCGGCAGGTCTCGCCCCCGCCCGGCATCGCCACCGTCGGCGCGTTGATGGACTGGCTGGCGGCCCAGGACGAGCGGCAGGCGGCGGTTTTCGCCGACCGCTCCGTCGTGCGTTTCGCGGTCAACCAGGACTTCGCCGAAACCGACACGCCCGTCGCTCCCGGCGACGAGGTCGCCTTCTTCCCTCCCGTCACCGGAGGCTGACGCGATGATCCGGGTGCAACGCGAGTCCTTCGACGTCGGGCGCGAGATCGCGGCGCTGACCGCCGGCAACACCCGCATCGGCGGCGTCGCGAGCTTTGTCGGTCTGGTGCGCGATCTCGGCGGGCTCAGCGCCATGACGCTGGAGCATTATCCCGGCATGACGGAGCGCCAGCTCGAACGCATCGACGCCGAGGCGCATCGGCGCTGGCCGCTGGAGGCCTCGCTGATCGTCCACCGCTATGGACGTCTCGAACTGGGCGAACCCATCGTGCTGACGATCACCGCCTCCGCCCACCGCCAGGCTGCCTTCGACAGCTGCAATTTCCTGATGGACTGGCTCAAGACCGAAGCGCCTTTCTGGAAGCGCGAGGAAGGCGCAGACGGCGCCCGCTGGGTCGCTGCGCGCGGGGATGACGACGCGGCGCGCGACCGGTGGCGGGAGACCGGATGAAGCATGGCGGCCGGATCGGTGCTATAGTGGAAAAGCTGCTTGCCGGAGGCTGAACGCTGTGAGCCCCGCCGAACTGACCGCTTGGGCGACTGTCGCTATCGCCGTCTTCACAGGCAGCGTCGGCGTTACGACATGCTTTCTGGTCTGGCACGGCATCCGGGAGATGCGCCGGTCCTCCGACGAACGCGCGCGCGACCGGAAGGCGTCGGACGACGCCAATCGACGGTCGAGCGAAGCCGAGCGGCAGCGGCACGAAGAGGTCATGGAGGCGCTCAGAGCGCAGAGCCGCAATTCCGATGCGCAGAGCCGCGCGCTGGAGGAGCTGATCCGGCGCACGGCGCCTGCGGCAGAATGACAACCGTCGGGCCGGATCACTCGTAAACCGCCGTTGCGATCGTCCCCAGATTGCCTTCGGGCGTGACGGACCACAGCGTCTGGCTGGCGCCGTCCTCCCCCGGCTTGCCGGCGACCCTGAAAGGCGCGTTGTCGAAGAGCGGCGCGCGGGCCTGGAAATCGTAGCGGGCCACGCGCCGGCCCGGCATCTGCGCCATGCCGAGCTCCAGCATATGGGTCGTGGTCAACGGCCCGTGGACGATCAGGCCCGGATAGCCCTCCACCTCGGTCACATATTTGCGGTCGTAATGGATGCGGTGGCCGTTGAAGGTGACCGCCGAATAGCGGAACAGCATCACCGGGTCCGGCACGATCTCGCGGATGAAAGCATGGTCCGTCGGCGCATTGCCCGTCCTGCCGCTATTGCCCCGGCTGTCGGCGGCGCCGGCCGGCGGGTTGTCGCGATAGACGATGTCGTGCTCTTCCTCGATGCAGAGGCCGCGCGGGCTCTCGATCTCGTAGGCGACGGTGACGATGACGAGAATACCGGTGCGCCCGTCCTTGATCGCCACTTCCTTGATCCGCGCCTTGCGAACGATCTCCTCGCCGACCAGCACATCCTGGCGGTAGGCGGTGCGGCAGCCGCCGAACATGCGCCGCGGCAGCGGCGTGGGCGGCAGGAAGCCGCCGCGCTCGGGATGGCCGTCCGCCCCGATGCCCGACGCCGGCACGCGCGGATAGAAATAGCACCAGTGACCCATCGGCCCGATGGGGTCGCCCATCTGCGGCACGTCCGGCTTGTCGAGCAGCGCGGCGAGGCCGTGGATCTGCATGGGCGAGGCGAAATCGCGGCTTTCCTCGGTATTGCCGATGGAATCGCGCAGAAATTCCAGATCCGCGGCGGTGTAGGTCATGGCGAGAATTCCTCCCGAATCAGGCCGCCGTGTTCGTCCACCTCCGGGATCGGCCCGTAGTCCCGGGGTTCTCCGTCAAAATAGACCGCCGGCGCCACATGGCTGACCGGACCGCCGGGCGTGCCGATCTCCACGCGGCGCAAGGCCGGATGCTCCGAAAGGTCGGCCACTGCGTTCACGCTGCCGAAGGCCACATCCGCCGCAACCAGCCGGGCGCGCAGCGTCTCGCGGTCGAGCGCGCCCAGTATCCCCTCCAGCACCGCCTCGACCTCGGCCCGGTTCTCGACCCGTGCGACCTGGGTGGCGTATTTCGGCGCCGTGGCAAGGTCCGGGCGCTCCAGCACCGTTTCGGCGAAGCGCCGCCACTCGCGGTCGTTCTGGCAGGCGATCATCACCCGGTGGCCGTCGGAGGTCTCGAACGCGCCGTAGGGCACCAGCGCCGGATGGCGGAGCGCCATGCGCGGCCAGGTCCGGCCGGCATATTCGTGCCACATCAGCGGCGCGGACATCCAGTCCGCCATCGAGGCGAAGAGCGACGCCTTGACCGCCGAACCCTTGCCGTCGATGCCGCGCTTGATGAGCGCCTCCAGCACGGCGGCGTGGCTGAACATGCCGGTCGCGATATCGCAGGCCGAGACGCCGATGCGGCCCGGCTCGGCTTCCGAGCCCGTCACCGAGGCGACGCCGCTCTCGGCCTGCACCAGCATGTCATAGGCCTTCATCCGGTCGTAGGGCGGGCCGGTCTCGCCATAACCGGAAATATCGACCGTGATGAGACGGGGATAGCGGGCGCGCAGTTCCGCCGAGCCGAAGCCTGCGCGCTCCGTTGCGCCGGGCGCCAGGTTCTGCACCCAGACATCGGCGCGCGCCAGAATGCGGTGCAGCAGCGCGCGGTCGGCCTCGTCCTTGATGTCGATGACGAGCGACTGCTTGCCCCGGTTGAGATAGACGAAATAGGTGGAGCTGCCGCGCACATAGTTGTCATAGCCGCGCGCGAAATCGCCTTCCCTGCGTTCGAGCTTGATGACGCGCGCCCCGGCGTCCGCCAGCCGCGCCGTCAGGAACGGCGCGGCGACGGCCTGCTCCAGGCTCACCACCAGCAATCCCTCAAGCGGTCGGTGCATCAAGGCCCCCTCTCCAGCCGACGAAAAGGCAGGATAAGCGGTCCCGCCATGTCTGCAAGCCGACGGAAAGGCTTGCTACCCCACTGGCGCTCCTCGCAAGACATGCCGGCTTCTGGATGACGATGCGCGCGGCGCTCTACCGGCCCCATCGCTTGCGTTGCTTCACATTCCTGTCGGTCAGCGTGCCGCAGATTCCGTCGGCCCTGTAGCGCTCGCCGATGCCGGTCACCCGGTGGGCCTTGCAGCTTTCCACGACCCGCACGCCGTCGCGCCAGTCGCAGGTTGCCGCCACGTCCTCGGCCCATTCATAGGTTCCGCGTCCGTGGAAGCGACTGTCACGGAACTGGCCCATATAGCGGTCCCCGTTCGCTCGGACATAAAGGCCGCAACCCTGGTAGCCGCGGCTGTCGAATGCGCCCTCGCCGCCATAGACGTCGCCATTAGCGAGATACATCGTGCCGCGGCCGCTGATCTCGCCATCCGCGAATTCGCCCTCGAAGCGGTCTCCATTGGCGAAGGTGAGAACGCCCCTGCCGTGCGGCTGGCCGTCCCGGTGCTGGCCTTCGTAATGCGCCTCTTCCCGCTTGCCGCCGCCCCGAGCCGCCGCTACCGCCTTCTCGTCGTCCCGGCGCTTCGCCGCGTGTCCGCCACCCGTGGAAACCGGCAGGACAGCACGCCAGGAGGCGTTGCGGAAGCAGGCCCCTGCCGCCTGTTCGGGGGCCTTTCCGCCCGCGGCGTGCTCGACGCAACTTCCCTCGACCTCCGCATCATCCCGCCATTCGCAGGTTTTCATGAACCCGTCCGGCCAGGCATAGCTGCCGAGGCCGTGGAATTTGTCGCGCTGGAACTCCCCGGCGTAATACTCGCCATTGGCCCAGATATAGGCCCCGCATCCGTGGAATTCGTCATCGCGCACATCGCCGACATAGCGATTGCCGTCCGCCATCGTCCAGTCGCCGAAGCCGTAGAACTTCCCGTTCCTGAAATCGCCCTCGTAGCGCTCGCCGCCGGGGCGGCTGAAAACGCCCTTGCCGTGGAATTGCCCGTCGCGGACCTCCCCGGTGTAACGGTCCCCGTTCGCCATGGACCAGACCGCGTTTCCCTGGAATTTTCCGTCCAGGAAGTCGCCTTCGTAACGCTCGCCATCGGGCCAGTGATAGACGCCCCGCCCGTGGAATTTCCCGTTCCGGAACTCGCCGGCATAGCGATGGCCGTCCGGGGAGCGCCATTCGCCCGCCCCGTCCGCGACGCCCTTGCGTTTTTGCCCCCGATATCCCGGCGCGTCTTCGCGTTCCCCGGCTTCCCGCGGCGCGGGACGCGGCAGGACAGCGCCGAGCGCCGTCCGGCGTTTGGGCGGCTCGGGCTTCGCCTGCGGGACCGGTTCGATCCGTTCCGGGTTCACGGGAACTGCGGTCGGAATCCGGGCTTGCCGGTTCCGTTCGAACTGCTTGGAGCGTTGATTGAGGGGACGGCTCGGGGCCGTCTTCTCCGCCTTTGCGACCGGCGCTTTCCCGCCCTGGAATCCGGCGCGCAAATTGGCCCCGAACTTCTCGAAATCAGACCCGAATTTCCGGGCTGCCTCGCAGGACGGAAGAGCGAAAACTACAAGGCAAGCAAGGAAGGTCCTGACTGCAAGGTCGTTCATGGGACCGCGTTCGCCGCCTCCTCCGGTCGCCTCCAACCACGGCGTTCCGGCATCGTCAAGCTGCGCCGGAGACCCGGGCGGACCCCGCCTCCTGCAGCGGTGCTACAGGATGCAATGGAACGAAAGAAGAAGCAAGCGGGCGCGCCGGCCGAAGCGCGCATTCGGTGATAACATTCAAAATAGAGGCACTTGCAGAATTGAGGTTCTGAGGAATAGCGGCTGAGATTTTGGATGCGGTTTTAGGTTTGCGTTGCGTTTGGGGCGCTGCGGCTGGCCTGATTGGGTCGCGGGTCGTGTCTGCGGTCGGTTTTGAGGCGAGCG